>JARLHP010000119.1 GCA_031292195.1 Syntrophobacteraceae bacterium | reverse complement strand
TGGGTCGTTGAAGCAGCTCATTCCTGGTTCAACCGCTTCAGGAAGCTACTCGTTAGATATGAGAAGTCCACCGAATCATACGAAGCGCTGCTCCACCTTGCTGCGGCAATAATTGCGTTTAGAAAATGTGGAGTTATTTACGTATAAGCCCTAAGAACTCCAACCTATGGTCAAACGAAGACTTGACCCCTTCTTCTTCTTTTTTCTTGTTCAAAATTTTGGATTGGTTTTTCACCCAATCGCCGAAGCCGTCAGCGGGTGGATCGGTCATCGAAAAACCTCCTTTCACTTTCCTCCCTTTGAAATTCTCAATGGCTGTTTTCAGAAAACGAGGACTGATTTCTACTGGCCTGTAAGCGTATGTTATGACAATCCCGCTTTCTAAATCGCCATCGTACGTAAACTGTGTTGCTTTTCCGGGGCCACCACAAGTAAAAATAGTAGGCATTCGTCCCCACCAGGCTATTTGGCGTCTGGCAATGTTTTTTAGAGATCTCCGAATCGCTCCCGTGCAATACTTCGAAGGAAAAAGGCAAATACTTCGCAGTCAAGTGGACACTTTCGGGGTATTATTGGCCAAATGCTCTTCAGCCACTTCCCACAATGGTTTTCCAGCTGCATTGACCCAATGCCAATTCCCATTTACGCCCCCCGGGTCTTTGCTTTCCGGATGCAGATCCTTAAATATTTTCCAAGCCAATGCGGAAATAGAATATTCTTCCCCATCTTTTTGCCACTTTACCGAATTACTTTGCCCAAGCTTTCCTGTAATAGTGGCTTTGAAAATTGGATCAGAGTCATTATACCTAATATAGGTGGGAAGTCCATTCTTTAAAAATATTTCATCTCCTTCATGGACTAGACCATTTTCGACCAGAATCTTCATTGTTTTGGCTCGATACTTTCGAACTGATTGCTCTGTCCCTTCTTCTTTTCGTTTTATATCTATAAGATATTGTTTTGCTTCTTCAAGTGGGATAATAACTTTAGGAACTATCACAATTTGGTCATCAAATTTATAAGGAGTTATTTTAACACAATTAACGTCAATACCAGAATCTCTTAGCCACAGTACGGTTGCAGTGATTTCCTGGGAAAAACCTTCCGAGCACAAAATTATTCGTGGCTTATTTGTCAATTCTGCAAATGAGTCGGAGTCAACGAACTCAACAATCTGGGTTTTTGCATCAATTTCAGAAAGAGATTCTCCGTAATATTTTTTCCGATATGCAATGTAATAAGGTATCAATACTTCAATGGTCATTGACGAAACCATTGCAGCATATCGTATTGCTTGTAAATCTGCATAACCAGCCGCAGAGTCACGCTTTAATTCTACAACTACTAAATTTCCATATCGGTCCAGTGCTAGTATATCTAGCCTATCAGAGCTATTTATAAAACGGTCAAATTCAATACTAACAACTAGAAGGTCTTCCCCAAGCATTTCAGGATTGGTACGAACCCATTCCTCAATATGCTGGCGCTCCCAAATATTCAATCCATTAAAGCTACTTTCCGTTATTTTTGTCGCTTTATCTAAACTGCTTGAAATGGAGAAGATCACCGTATATCCTTTCTAAAAACGCTTTATTTCGATATGTTACCGGATCTGCATTGAATAACGGATAGATTTCTCTCTAAGCCGTCACGGATTTTGGGTACAATTGTGTAGGGACAGTAGGGACAGGGGACGCCCATGAAATTATGCGTTTCCTTCGTCGACCATGGAAATGCCAAGTTCTTTTACAATCTCCTCCCCCCTTCTCGCGGCTCTGCTGACGGCGGACTGAGTCAAGTTGAGATCAATGCCGACCACGGTTGCCGCCAGTCCCAGTTCTTTGACTGCCCAGTAGGCCGCAATGCTTTTGGCTCTCACACGCTCGGACTCTTTGCCCGAAGACTTGATTCGAGCTTCAGGGATGTTGAATATCCGTATCAGTCCACCGAATTGCAAGCCACCGCCTCTTTGCACGGCTATTCTGACAGTTGGCAAAGCGATCTCCAGCCTGCCTGATTCCGGGACGGGCGTAATAACTGGTTGGCCTTGCTCCGCATAGACCCGGATCACGTAGTATCCCCCAGGGTGATATAGTGTGTAAACACATACCTTAGGCATCCCAGGTGGTTTCGATGGTACTGGGCTTTTATTTAGAAGAGATTTTGCGGAATATTACAGATTCCCGGGCTTCCGTCACGGTAAATTTGTTCTCATACAAAAAACAGGAAAATCCACCACAGAGACACGGAGGTACAGAGAGTTCTTTTTTTTGACCGGCTGGGAGACGACGGTCGGACAAAAGAGCAGGGCTTCGGCGGATAGGCGGCAGGGGCCATCGGACCGGAATGAGTCTTAACCGGGCGCGCTTACAATAAATTTCCGTTGGAACAGAATGCCCCTGGTGGCTTCCGTCATGGAGATTGAATAGAGAAGGACGATCTGCTAATCTTGGAAGAGAATCTGGTCAACCATTCATGGAGGCGCCATTGAGCCCTGAAGAATTGAAGGCCGAAGCACTCAGACTTGCTCCAGAGGCCAGGGCGAAGCTCGCCCACGCACTCCTGGAAAGCCTCGAGGAACTGTCTGCAGCCGAAATAGAAACCTTGTGGATTGAAGAGGCTATTCGTCGGGACAAGGAATTTGACAACCGCGAAGTCCCGATGAGGCGTGCAGAGGATGTTCTTAAAGAAGCAAGGTCAAGGCTTCGATGACATTTTTGGTTCGTTTCCATGCAGAGGCGGAATCGGAACTGAACGAAGCCGTAGACTATTTGAATGGTGAAAGTCCAGGACTTGGAGAAATATTTCTAAATGATATACAACATGCCATCAATCTGATTACAGATTACCCGGAGGTTGCTCCAATTTTAAAGGGACGTGTGCGGCGAAAGCTTCTGCGCAAGTTCCCGTACTCGCTTGCCTATTCAGTTGTCGGGGAAGAAATTCGCATCCTCGCAGTAATGCATCAGCATAGACGCCCATTCTATTGGCGGCATCGA
Organism: Syntrophobacteraceae bacterium; assembly: GCA_031292195.1. Classification (GTDB taxonomy): domain Bacteria; phylum Desulfobacterota; class Syntrophobacteria; order Syntrophobacterales; family Syntrophobacteraceae; genus SbD1. The sequence goes on along the minus strand of JARLHP010000119.1, from coordinate 17,543 downwards.
AACTGATCCCCCTTGGATCCGTAAATCTCAGGCGTCCGGGGTCTGGCCGCGTCCGGGACCGCGTACGGGCGCGTCAGGGGGCTGACTAGCCCAAGGAGTTGATTCCATTAATGAAATCCAGTGGCCCATATCTATAAGTACCTGAAATCATTTACAAGCCATCTCGCTTTTACCGCTGCTTTCGTGCCGATCCCCGCCGCTCTGCTCGTGGGGCCGCTCTTTTGACCCCTCCCGCATGGTCCCGGGTCACGTAGTATCCCTTGGGGATGGTATCCAAACGGGACTGATTGATAACCTACAATAGTGATTCCTGCCCGTATCGTTGAACATGGCATGGCCGAATCGGCGAAAGGTGCACCCCAATCCCACTTGTTTTGCCATCGAAAAGGACATATAGTTATGTGTACATAAATAACATGCAAGGAGGCACTAATGAAGTCGTCTGTTTTCGCCAGGCTGAATCTCAAAATCCCGCTGGAGCTTGTTGAGGAGATCGAGAAACTGAGTGGTCCGAGGCAACGAAGCAAATTTATCGTCGAGGCAATTCGGGATCATATTGCCGCCGTCAAAAGAGAGCAATTGGCAATGCTGATGAAGGAGGGCTATCTGGCGCGGTCGGAGGAAGCAGCCGAACTCGCAAGAGAATTCGAGCTACTTGATTTGGAGGGATTGGGTGCGGATTAGAAGAGGCGTCTTATATCTTGCTTCGCTCGACCCGACGGTGGGACGCGAAATTTCTAAAACCCGCCCGGTCGTTGTCGTATCGAATGATGTCGGAAATGAATACGCTCCGACAGTTACGGTCGTCCCGGTGACGACAGGGAATTTGGACAGGATATACCCGTTTGAAGTGATGTTGTTAAAAGGTGAAGGCAACCTCGCCGTAAACTCCAAGGCCAAAGCAGATCAAATTCGAACCATCGATAAGAGCCGCCTCGTCAAATTCATCGGCGACCTCACTCCTCGGGCAATGGTGGAAATCGAGCAAGCAATGAGACATCACCTTGACCTTCGATAGGCACAGTTGCAGTGTGGAAAAGGCTGCCTGTGGCATCCCCGGTGCTCTCAGTCACGTAGTATCACTCAGGGGCTTATAAGGGGGGCGGGTCCGCCGAACCTCCCGGTCCAAACCACCCGGGAAAAATGCAGGGTTTCAAATCATCTGCCTTTCCAGTAACCCGGTCTTCTACGCAAGTGAGCGACTGCAAGGATTTGAATCTTCGTTGCGTCATGTCGATAGACAATGGAAAAGGGAAATCTTCTCAGGAAAAAGCGTCTTGTCCCGTATATGAAGGAAGGCCACATATCAGGATTTCCCCTGATGGAATTGACGGCCATTTGAACTGCATCGGTGAAAGCCATTCCCAGTCCGGGCGAATTGTTTTCATACCAGGCAAGAGCTCCTCGGCCTCGCGGTACGCTTCCGGATGGAATTCAACCCGCCTCAATCGAGTTCCTCATGAGGCGCTCTCGCACTTCCTCCCAAGGTATACACGTGACTTGACCGGTGTCGAGTTCCGAAATGCGTCTTTCGACTTCAGACTGCCACGCGGATTCCACATCAATATCCGTTTGGCGGTCCAAACTTTCCAAGAGTCGCTGTGCTATTTCCGCCCTTTCTCTCGCGGGCATTTTTAGCGCCCGTTCGACGATCTTGCGGGCTTCCTCAATCATGGGGTCTCTCCTTTGGCGCCTTGCAGCGATCCAACCCGATCAAGTATAAAACCGGCGGCAATATCGGCACTGATCTCAGTAAATATAACACCTTGAACCGCTTTTCTCCTTGCCACCTTAACCAACATCCGGCTTTTTTGCAAACGGGAACCTTGCAGGGGAGGCAATCGGACAGTAACTCCCGCCGCGGAGGGAACTCCACATGTCTATCATGAACCACCGCCCCCCACATGATCGCACATGGTCAATACCAGCCCGCACACCTCTTGTTCGATGGGCTATGATGTAATGAGTTCACACGATACTTCGCACCACACCCCCGTCGACGCGCAACGCCGAGCCATTTGTGGCCGAAGCCGACGGAGTGCATACATACACGATCATGGCCGCCACTTCGCGCGGACTGGCAAATCTTTTTAAAATGGAAGTCGGGCGCGCCGACCGAAAGAATTCCCTCTCGACTTCCGCCGGTTCCATCCCTTGCGATTTTGCAAGGTCCTCCACAAACCGTTCGACTCCCTCGGATCGGGTGGGCCCGGGCAGAATGGAGTTTACGGTAACGTTCGTACCGGCCGTCATCTCGGCCAGTCCCCGGGCCAGCGCGATCTGAGCCGTTTTGGTTACCCCGTAATGGATCATCTCCACCGGGATCTGCAGGCCCGATTCGCTCGATACGAATACGATTCGGCCCCAGTTATTTTCCAGCATCTTAGGCATGTAAAACCTGCTCAACCTCACACCGCTAAGGACGTTTATTTCGAAAAAGCGCAGCCAGTCTTCATCTCTTATTTCGGTGAAGGGTCTCACCTCGTAGATGCCCAGGTTGTTCACCAGGATATCCACCGCAGGCAGGGAAGAGGCCACGACCTCAAAGCCTTCGCCGGTTCCCAGGTCTGCGGCGATCCCTTTGACCCGGGCGTCCTTGTGGTCCAGTCGGATTCGCCTGATGGCCTCATCCACACGCTCCCTGGATCGGCCGTTTATTGTGACTTCAGCGCCTTCTTGGGCAAAAATCGATGCGGCGGCAAAGCCGATCCCGCCGGTCGATCCGGTGATCAGGACGCTCTTGTTCGCGAGTTGAAGGTCCATAATCCTTTTACCCTCTCTGATAAGAAGAATAATTTCTCATCCCGGAAGCCTCAAAGACTGGAAAATGGTCCTGAAGGTCGGAGCCATTCCGGCATATCACTCTTAACCCCGAAACTGCCGGGGCCTGGCAGGAGAAAGGCTTGCATCGTTCGACCCGACCCCTCACCTAGAGACGATAATCCGCACGTGAGCATATTCAGCAACTCCATTTGAACCGTAAGAGTAAATCAAGCTATTGTCAAATGTGCATACCTGCAACACTAAGCGGCACATCTTTTATTCCAGGTTACGTTCAAGTCGATACTAAATGGCATGAAAAGGATAAAGAGCGCTGGGAGGCCAGGCCCCCACGCCAATGTGTTGAGTTGAGAAGCCCCGAGCTTTTCCCGCCTTTTTGAACACCATTTGTTTGGAGGCCTCTTTGTGACCCTCGGCCGAGAAGGAGGGCGGGATTTGGGCCTGTAGTACCTCGCGGGTGAGATGAATACCCCGCGCGTGAGGTGGCATTTTGGATATCGGGATATTTTTACCGCTTTTTGCGGATCATCCGGTGCGAGTAGGGCCGCGTAGGGTGGGATTCAATATGATCAGAGCTATCTTGATTGATGGTTCTGATCTGCGACCCCTCACGGGGTCGTCGTCGTCTTTTTCGTTCCTTTCCGGGGGTATCGGCCTCACGGCCTCAACCCCCGGCTAGTGGCTTTGATCCCTTGTATCTTAAAAGAGAAAGAGCATGGGAATCAACCGGGGGCCCCGGTTACTGGACAATCCTGTTGGGGTTCGCGGTTGCTCCCCCAACATGGTATCTTAAAAGAAAAATATAAAGCATAGGACGTTATAGGACGTGTGGGACGAATAAAAAGCACCGACCGAACCCTCCCGACGCTTCGCGCCCCGGGGACGTGGGGAGCTGTTAAAATAACAAAGAGCGCGGGGGCACTGGCTCCCCACCCCCTCGCCGCTTCGCGGTTCTGTTTGGCGTTTTGGCGGAGGACTTCGCGGCCAGGCGCCGAAAACATTGATGATCGGGCACACGCGCGCAGCGCGTGGGATCTTTTAACGGCGCAAAGCACAACAGAAGCTTGCTCGGTCGCACATGCGCAGCGCGTGCGGCCGAATTCCGGGGGAGGCGCCATTGTTGGATTAAGCATGCTAATATAACATAGACTTTTGCGCTCTCGGCGCCGGCGCTCCGGTCGCGAGTTTCGACGTGTGCGGCACGGCCGCCCCGCGATCCGGATCCCGCAGGGGTCCGGGGGGCTCGCCGACCCCCGCTCATTTGACCTTATCGCAGTCGGATTGGGCTGGGCGCCTTTATTGGCGCGTGTCCTTTGGCTCGGGCTGGAGGGACTTCAGAATTTCCTGGAATCCCTGGAGTATGGTCGAGCAGAGGCCGCCGGGTGTTGAAGCTCCGGCCTGTTTCAAGCCGGCCGGTGACTGCCGGGAAGCGATCTGCCGCCGGGCTCGCGCTTGAATTTGGGCGGGCGCCAGGAGCTTTTCCACCACGGGGACGAGGTCACGCAGTATCTGTTCCCCGTTCTTGTCATCAACCAGGGCCGACAGTATATATTTGCGGCAGTCGTGATCCCAGACGAGGACCGAATCCGCAAAGTGGGCATTCCACTCCCCGGATTTGCGGAAAAGTCTTTCCGGGGGAACATGTGTTTCGAGGACGCTTACAAACTTGTCGTGCAGGCCCGGCCTTGAAAGTATCTCCAACATCTGCTCCGAGCGCTTGGGGCTGATGATCCCCCCGTTAACAAGCATGTAGTAGAAGCGGCACAATTGCATGGCCGTTGCGGCATGACACAGGCCTTTGATGGGTTCGGGATTTCGCAAAGCACCCGGGGGATAGGCGGCGCCCAGCCAAATTCCCCCGCCGTATTGGGGGACATAGAACTGAAAACGCAGGAGGAGGTCCTCGATGCGCTGCAGGCCAATGAGCCAAATAAGGTAGGAAGCCGCGGAGTTGCTCGATTGGCGAATCATCCGCACCAACCACTCATGGAGTGCGGGCGAGTCCCGGAGCAGGCCGTCTTGAATGTTCTGGTAGGCGGCCAGCAAGACCGCTATTTTGGGCAGGCTGGCGGCATACATCATGGTGTAGCCGTTTACACTCGCAAAACGCGCCGCCTGGGGAGTTGAAAGGTCCACCAGCCCGACAGCCATTTTATTTTGCTCAATCAGGGCGCGCCAGGACCGCTTTTTGTCCAGGGCGCTTTCGAGCACCGACTGAAGGCCCGCGTCCACTGTGGCCGCAAAAGGTCGGTGCAGTCCAATTTGTGGAGGCAACCCCCCGGACGACTCAGGAATTCTGGTCCCGGCCATGGAATAAGGCGTTGTCATTAAAAAAATGTTTATAATCAGGATTGTTGAAAGGATCTTCATCTTTTGTTGGTTTCTTGGACTTTCTTGCGGCAAACATCAGGTTTGCCTTGCCAGGGTTGTAAAAATAGCCAAAGCCGAAGGGCAAAGGTTTGATCTTTTTGTCCGTCTTGTAAACCGAGGCCAATTCTTCCTGGTACGCCTCCTTGAAAGTTGAGATGGGCTTGACGTAATGACCGTAGAATCGGAGGCTCCAGTCAGAGGAGTCGAAGTATTTCAGCGGAATCCCCGAGTCCTCCTGAACTATGTAGCGGCTGTTGTCCAGCATGAACTGCCTCGCTGACGACGTCTCGGGGTCGAACATCACGTAGGAGGCGGACTTCATGAAAGTGGTAAAAGGCCCCAGCCTTCTCAGAAAATTGAGAAAGTACCGATTGGAATCGAAGGCCGAATTGCATAGGTTGACATAAAAGTAGTACAGAGTTTGAGGTTTGGCCTCGGAATCGGCCGCCTTGAAGATAATCCGAATGCCTTCCACATCTTTCATGGTCATGTCTGTGGTCTCAATGGCGGGAACTTCCTGGACCGTTGTCCCCCGTGCGGGGAACACCCGAACCTCGCCGTTGCGCCCCATGGTCAAGTACCGGACTTCGAGCACCTGCGCGTTATCGCGCGCCAGCATGAGCAGAAGAATCGGAAGCACGCCCTTAATTTTCGTTTCCTCGATCTGGGCGTCCATATGGGCGGAAAGGAAATAGTTGACATTGAGCAGGTCATGGAGAGAGTTTTTCATGGATTGCAGATAGGACCCGAACTGCCCATCGGTCATGTCGGTCAACCCGGGGATGTCCCCGAGCGGCTCCAGGGCGACCAGAACGTATGTGTTGGCCTTGGGGAAAAAGGCGTTTACATTGGCAAAATCCGGACCGCTGAAGGGATAGAAGACGGCGCGCTCCGAAGAGGCTGCATCCCCCAGTTCCTTTTGAGACCACGAACGTTCCGGTACGAGCAGCCTCTTGTCCAGGTTCATCCAGCTTCGGTGGAAAAACTTGGAATACTCGACCCAGGCCGGCCTGCTTTGAAGTGAGGCCAGAGCGCTTTGCGAATCAGGTATCCCGGCGATCAAGTGAGCGTAATCATTGTATATCCCGCCGTTATCCGCCGAGGGGAGCTGATTGTCGCTGGTTTCCGCCTGCTGGGCTGTGGCACAAACGCTGATGGCAAAAAGCAGCAGGACCACGAAAATAGACGTAATTATCGCCCGGCCCGGCCATTTGTTCGTTTCTGCTCTCATCACTTCTCCTCCGGGAGCGAACTGAATTGGCACTGTTTGATAGCAAGCCATTTATAAAGAACCAGTAAAGATGCGACAGTCATCATGCACAAAGCTGAAGGCAGAGGTCTTTGGATGACAAGATAGCAAAGCATCCAGCCGTTGACCACCAGATAGAGCGCGGGGACGACGGGATAACCCCAGGTTTTGAACGGCCTTTTGAGGTGAGGCTTCCTGAACCGCAGAACAAACAGGCCCAGCACGGCCAGACTGGAAAACAGGCTCAGAGTGAAACCGACATAGGTCAGAACGAAATTGAAAGAGGAAGTCATGACGAGCAGAATCGCAACCGTGGACTGAATGAGGATGGCCCGCACCGGGACACCTCTTGGGTTCCTCCCGGCCAGAAATCCCAGGGCCCCGATATCTTCGCCCATGGCGGCGGCCACTCTGGGGCCCAGCATTATCATGGAACTCAGGGTCGAGACAAGAACCAGACAGATCAGTCCCGTCATGAGCCCGGCCCCGCCCGCTCCGAAAATTGCCCTCGCGGAAAGGTAACCGATCTCGATTTTTCCGGTAAGTTCAGCCGCCGGGACGGTTAACAGGAAGACCAGGTTTAGCAGAATGTAGAAGATCGATACAAAGAGGGTTCCCAAAAAGAGGGAGACAGGAATATTCCTCTCCGGCGCCGGGATCTCCCCGCCGATATAGGCGGATGCATTCCAGCCCGAGTAAGCGAAGGAGACGTAGACCAGTGCGACAGCAAACTCGCGATTGAAAACGGACCCCGTCCAGTCAAACGATGCCGGCGGCAAGAGGTTTTGCGGGTGCGGCATGGCAAAACCTGCCGCGATAAAAGCCGCGATCAAAAGAACCTTTGAGACAGTGAAAACATTCTGAAAATGGCAGCCGAACTTTACATCCGCGAGGTGCACCAGGGTGAGGATCACGATCGCCCCCGCCGCCAGGGCCGTTTCGTTGACACCGGGAAAAGCCATCCGCGAATAGCGCCCCAACGCCATGGCCGCGAGCGCGATGGGGGCGCCGAAACCGACCAGGATGGAAACAGAGCCGCTAATAAATCCGATGGCCGGATGGTAAATCCTGGTGAGATAGGCGTACTCGCCTCCGGAGTGGGGCATCATCGCCCCCAACTCAGCGTAGGAAAGTGCGCCGCAAAAGCTGACGATACCTCCCACAACCCACAGCAAGAGAGCGGTAAGTGGAAAATGTACGCCGGCAAGTTGAAACCCGAGAGTGGTAAAGACGCCGGTTCCGATCATGTTGGCGATAACCAGAATGATGGCGGAAAAAAGACTTACCGGTTTTTTCCGGTTGAGCATTGGCCTTCCTTCATTTGTCGAGAACAATTCGCCAGCATAACAGGAACGCTGCGGAAATGTGAATCCTTTTGTTCATATCACTCGGGGATCAGGTCATAATAATAGATCATAGCGTCGGAACGGGAAATGATCCCGATTACGCGGCCATTTTCGATTACGGGAAGGCGTCCTATGTCGTGCTTTACGAGGAGCCTCATCGCTTCCGCCACACTGTGCAGCGGCGTTACCGTGATTACATTCGTCGACATAAAAGCCTTTACCGGCGAGCGCCACTGGCCGTCGTTGGTGAGCTTGTTCAGGTCGCGCCGCGAGATGACTCCAACCAGTTTTTCACCGTCGATGACAACCATGCCGGAGTAGCCGAGTCTGTTTAGAACGGCTTCGACTTCTCGCATCGGCATATCGGGAGGAACACTTTCGACCGGGAAAGACATAAGATCGCTGATCTGAACGGGCAGCTGGCGGTAGTCCTGCATCGCTTCCATAAGCCAGGTCTCCACCCCTTCGGGTTCGGCCGATTTGACCATTGCGGACCCGGCCCCGGAATGGCCCCCACCGCCCAGAAGCCGCATCACGGCGCCCACATCCAAACTGTCGGCGCCGCTTCGCCCTATCACCATGCACCGGTCTTTCTGCCTGTCTCGGAATATGACGAAGGCCACATCGACATTGACGATGTTTCTGTACATGCTTACCACTTCAGCGAGTCCAGGCACGTGCCCTTCGATATCCATCCTGGCTATGCTTATTTTGTATGCCTTGAAGTTTATGCGTTTGGCGTCGGCCAGCAGATGGAAGAGGATCTCCTTTTGCCTCGGGCCGTACGTGGGACGCAAAACAGCCTGGATTACTTTCAGGTCGGCATGCATTTCGAGCAAAAAGGCGGCGGCCCGCAGATCTCTCGGCGTTGTGGAAGGAAAAGTGAGGTGGCCGGTGTCTTCGTAGATTCCGGCCAAAAACAGGGTGGCATGGATGGGAGAAGGCAGAACGTGTTTTTCCATGAGTGCTTCCACCAGCATGGTGGTGGCCGCCCCCAGCGCTTCCTGGCGGCGCAGTGAGGCGTTTATATCGCCCACGCCGGGATGGTGATCCCACACATGTATATCCAGGTCCGAACGCTTCGCGAGATGGCCCGTTCCCTCCAGCCGGCCCCAGCGGTTGGCGTCCACCACGATCAACCGGTCTATGGCCTCCAGATCCAAACTTTTCAACGGCTCGAAGGAGAAAATATCCTTGTGGATGGAAAGGAAAGCTCGCACGTTGGGGTTGACACTGGTCGGCAGGACAGGTTTGGCCTCCCCGTAGAGCATGGAGGCGGCGGCCAGTGAAGCCAGTGCGTCAAAATCGACGTTTTTATGCGGAATAACTATCTGCACCTCGGGACCTTTCGTTGATAAAAGCGCAGACATTAATACGGCATTTTGGCGATTTTTGGTAACTTGAAAATTAGCGGCTTGCATAGATTTTGTCCGAAGGCTTTGCCGGCCTGCCGGCCTCGGGATGTCGACAGTCGCAATCAATGAGCGAGCCTGTTGACAAGTCTCGCCTTTACGTTCATGCTGCGGCAGGATTCTTGGCAGGGATCGGTTCTTCTTTCGGCCGGCAGTTCCCGACTCATGTGGCTTTTCAAATCAGGGGGAAAAAATGGACCTACTGGTACAAAGTGGCATTCCAAGAGGTAAAATCGGCGTGAGGCTTCTGTACACGATTCTATTCGTGGTGATCCTCAGCGTAATGAATTTCCTGATCCAACTGATAGCCCTGGTGCAATACGTCATACTGCTGTTGACCAAGAGCTACAGCGAACCGCTCCGCTCCTTTTCGAACAAGGCCGCGGTCTATGTGTACCGGCTCGTACGGTACATAACGCTAAACGACAATACCAGGCCGTTTCCTTTCGTGGATTTTCCGGGCGAGATGGAAAGGCCTGATGGTTTTGCGAAGTTCGACTAACCGGTAAGATCGCGGCCGCCGTTATAGCAGGCGGCCGCCAATCCTGTTTCCTTTTCCGGATCTGATCGGGGGATCCGCCCTGTCATTTTTCGGGCGTTGCCGCCTGGCCTTCCGGACCTGTTTTATCGCCGCCCTCAGACTGCGAATTTGAATATTCTCGAAACAGGGCCCCATTCACCTTTTCTTTCCTGGAATCAAAAAACCTTTTGTTGTCTTTGCGCGCCTGATTGGCTTCAGCGGCGAAATATTGCAGTATGCGCAGGTCCTCTGCCTGGACGGCCCCGGCCTTGTGCTTTATATCGGTTTCGCGCAGCAGGGCGAGGAGTCCGAAAGAATAAAGAGAAAGTGTGGTTATGCGGCGGAACAGAAATTCCCGGTTCGCCGTGTCGCCGCGCGCTATTTTTTTGCCGTAGAGCAGCAGTCCGCTCAGCAGAAGGACCCTGGCGGCTTTTGCGCACCTGTTGGCCTCTCGAAAGGCTTTTTGCATCACGCTGTTCTCATAGAAAAGGGGCCAGTTCTGGCCTTTTACCAGGAGCTTCAACAGGTCGCCGACCAGCGACAGGGAGGATCGGCCCGCGTCTTTGAGGGATTTGGCGATCAACCGCATGCCCCAGAGGGCGGGGTATATGGAATGCACTTCGGTTGTGCCTTCAAATACCGTCGTAACCCGTATGTCGCGCATCCGCTTTTCATAGGGCAGGGTTTTCAGGTAACCGGCCCCGCCCGCGGTTTGCAGCGCGTCATAAGCGGCCTCCCACGCCCTGGTAGTGCCGAACAGTTTGCAGTGGGAGGTTTCGATTGCCGATGGGAGCAGCGGGTGAGCCTGGAGAGTCATGGCCGCAAGGTTGTTCATGGCCGAGCTTACCGCCTCGCCCACTCGGGCGCGCACGATCTTTTCCTGGATCAACTGAAAGCTGCTGATCGGGACCTGGAACTGGACCCTGGAAGTGGCCCTGTTTAGCATCTCCCTGGCCGAGAGGCGCATGATAGAGGCCGAGGAGGCGCCCAGGCCCAGCCTGCCGTAATTGAGCACGCTCATGGCAATTTTGAAACCCTCGCCGGGCATCCCGATGAGATTTTCCTTGGGAACGCGTACATTCCTGAACTGGACCGGCGCCGTCGAGCTTGAGCCCAGGCCCATTTTGGGCATTTCTTTGCCTATTTGCACGCCGTCCCAGCCGGTTTCGACTATAAACGCGCCGATAAACCCCGGCTCCTTCGGGTTTTGCTGGGCAAAAACGGTCATGCCGCCCGCATAATTGGCGTTTGTAATATAGGTCTTTCTGCCGTTCAGCACGTAATGGGTTTCATCTTCACTCATCACCGCCGTCGTTTCGATGTGCTGGGCATCCGAGCCGATCCGGGGTTCGGTCAGAGCGAAGGCGAAGATCATATCCCCGGATGCCGCTTTTCGCAGGTAGTAGTGTTTTTGTCCCTCGTTTCCGAAAAGCTGGAGTGCCTTTATGCCTATGGAAAGGTGCGCGAGGAACGTGAAGGCCACCGGGATATCCAGACGGGCGATTTCACCCACCACCTTCAAATACTCGCTCAAGTTAAGACCCAGGCCCCCGTATTCGGTTTCGACAGTGAGGCCGAAAAAACCGCTGTCGCCCATTTTGCGGAGTAGTTCCGCAGGCAGGAGCCCCTCGGCTTCCGATCTGCCGGACAGGTAATCTTTGAGAATCTGCCGATACTGCTCGACGATCATGCCCACTTTGGCCTCGTCCATGCTCGCAGGACCGATGCGGATAAGCTCCGGGTCGAAGTGGCCCCTGTAAATATTTTCCATTATCATAACGCACCCCTCTTCTACGTCCGGGCATGTCCCGGAAACATTTAATAACAGGGAGGTACCCCCGCCTCATACGAAGTTGCGTTCAAACGAAGCCGCCGCCTCCCGGGATGCGGTTTGAACGAGATGAAACTTCAGAACACCTCACCCTCGGCAGGCGGTGCAACCAGCCTCACGGCCGATCTGCCCGCAGGCGCAGCCAGTCGGGCAGGTCGGGGCTTGGCAACCCGTCAGCGGCGACACGCCGCGCGTCAAACAGATGGATTTCACCGCGTTTCACCCATCCTGCAGCGGCTCTCGACGGGCTGGCGTAGGATGGGGCTGTAGGTTGGGCTAAGCGTAGCGCAGCCCAACAAATACTTTCGCCACCCCGGTTAATCCCATGCTCTTGCTCTTTTAAGATACAAGGATGGGTGGAGCGCAAGCGCAACCCATCAGGCAAACCTTGAACGTAACCGGGTATGAAATGCTTGTCCGACCTTTCTCGGGTCTTGCGGCAAAGTGATCAGTGAGCGGTGATCAGTTTTTTTTCTGTTCAATGTTCACCGTTCACTGCTCACCGTTCACTCAATGCCCGCGCCTTCACCCCACCAGGCAAAGAATAACCCCCCTGGAATGCTGAAGTATCTTCGAGGCCCGGCTCCCCAGCGGAAAGGGCTTCTTTTCCCGGGAGCTTTTCCTGCCCATTACCACGATGCGGAATTTGTGCGCCTCGATTTCAGTGAGGATATCCCGGGCCACGCCTTCACGGGTGCGAAGGATCAAACTCTCCATCTTCTGCGGATCGGCCCCGCTCTGAGCTAAAATATCGCGCCCCTCCGTCATGTATCGCTCGACCGTGGCCGTCCAGTCCGTCCTCCATTTTTCGACCCGTCCGTCCCTTTCTTTCTGTTCGGATTCGTTCAGGATGTGACCGTCATCCCAGAATTCGGGAGGAAGAGGCGGGATAACGTGCAGGAAGGAGTAGCCAAGACCGGAGCAGGGCACGAAAAACTCGGCCGTGTAGTCGCAGAGCGCCCGTGCTTCCGGCGTTCCCTCCATGGCGATGAGCACGCTCATGGAATCGTTTACGGGCGCGTCCACCACCCAGACGACCTTGCCTTCCGCATACTGGGCCACCTTGGCGGAAACGCTTCCCAGCAGCAGCGTCTCGACCTGGCTTCTTCCCCGCCTGCCCACCGCTATCGTGCGGGCGCCCTCCATAGTTGCCTGTTCGATTATGTCCCTGGCCGGGTCAACGCTGTCGATTTTTAAGCGAAGTTCTATGTCACCCTGCGGCACGCCCGCCTCGGTCAGCCTCTCCGTAGACGCCTTCAATACGGCCTGCCCCAGTCTTTCCTGTGCATCGCAAGGAAGTTTGCAGCTCTCCACCACATCCATGCAGAGGTCTTCGGGAAGAAGCGACGTCAATTGCTGGACGCAATGAAAGAGCACCACCTTGACATCTTTTCTTTCCTTCAGCAGCCGGCCCAGCACCGACACCATATCCAGCCCTTTGGAAGTTCCATCTACCGCCACAAGTACTTTCCGCATTTCTTCCCCCTTCATTTCACGACGAACAGTGAACGTTTGGCAGTGAACAGAGAAAGACAGGTTGCCGCACCTATCCGTGCAATTCTTTGTCTCCCCTGCTATCCAATATAAGCAGCTAAAAACTGCCCAAGAAGGTGTCGATTTGACCCAGAGAGTGAATAATCCGGCAGGGTGGCAGGCTTTTGACAAAAACCTTGCCGTAGCTTTTGGTCAGCATCCGGATATCGAAAACGGCTATCACCCCGCGGTCGCCCGAAGAGCGAATGAGCCGTCCTATTCCCTGTTTGAGCTGAATTGCCGCCCTCGGCACCTGGTATTCATAGAACCCGTTGCCGCCCTGTCCCGCTATACGGTCCAGCCTGGCGGCCGTGACCGGATCGTCCGGAACTTCAAACGGCAATTTGTCGATGATCACACAGCTAAGCGCTTCCCCCGGCACATCGATGCCCTGCCAGAAAGAACTTGTCGCAAAAAGGACCGACTCCACCTTTTCCTTGAATTCCTGGAGAAGAGCGCGTTTGGTCTTCTGCCCCTGGACCAGGAGCGGAAAAGAAATCCTGCCCTCCACTATATTGTGCACTTCGTGCATGTTTTTATAGCTGGTAAAGAGCAGGAGCGTGCGCCCGCAGGTCTTCTCGATTATCTGAGCCGCCTCATCGGCCATTCGGGCGCAAAACGTCGCCTCGTTTGGCGCCGGAAACCGGAGCGGTATGTAAGCTATGGCCTGCTTCTCATACTCGAAGGGCGACTGCACCAGTAACTCGCGGCCCCCGGCCGGAACGCCCAGACCCTTTCGAACGAAATCGAAGGCCCCCGCCACAGAAAGCGTGGCCGAGGTCATTACGACGCTGGAAACGTTTGCGAACAGAAGCTCGCCCAGGATAGGACCAACTTCGACGGGGGTACCGTTTAAAAAAACCCCCTGCTGCCCCACCTCCTGCCAGTAGACCAGGGACTGGTCCTTCTGCTCCACAAGCGCGGTCAGGGCCGTGGACAGCTCGATCGCCCGCCGTCCGGCGCACCCCAGGTTTTCGGCTTTTTCCTCGAAGGGTTTGACCATGGCCGGAAGCTCGTCCAGGGCGTGGACAATCTGGCCATACGTACCGGCGAAATCGCCGCCCGCTTTCCCCGGTTCGAACCGGAAACGACCGGTCCCTCCGCCGGGGTGGGCAAGACCTTGCGCAAAAAGGCGGCTCAATACCTCCAGCTGCCTCCCCACGGCCAGGACCGCGCTGGAATCGGTCTTGTCCACGCCGCCGCACCCCTTCACGATGTCCCGGGAAAGCTGGGCCAGGGCGAAGCTGCTGAAATGAACGCCGAAATATTCCCCCGCCACGTCTTCCAACAGGTGCGCTTCGTCGAAAACAACCGCGTCGTACTCCGGCAGGACTCCGTCCAGACCCTTTTGACGAAGCGCCATGTCGGCAAAAAACAGGTGATGATTTACGACCACTATATCGGCCTGGGCCGCTTCGGTTCTCACCCGGGTAAGGTAGCACCGTGAAAACTCGGGGCACTGCCGCCCCAGACAGTATTCCGAACTCGAACACACGTCGTTCCAGGCCCGGAAGTTGTCGGGCAGCCAATGGATTTCCGAACGGTCGCCCGAATGGGATGTGGCCGCCCATTTCTGGAACCGTCGAAAAAGAGTGGCTTCCTCCCGGCTAAAAAGCGACGGCTGATAGCAGAACTCCAGGAATCGCCGCTTGCACAGATAATTCCTGCGCCCCTTGAGGCAGACCACCTTCAATCGGGAGTCGATGTTTTCCCTTAAAAACGGAATGTCGTGGTCCAGGATCTGGTCCTGGAGGGTCTTGGTGCCCGTCGAGACCACCACTTTCTTTTGGCTCAGCATGGCCGGAACTAGATAGGCCCATGTCTTGCCGGTGCCGGTGCCGGCTTCGGCCAACAGCGTATCGCTTCCGCGAAAGGAATCGAAAACCGCCCGGGCCATTTCGAGCTGCCCCGGCCGAGGCTCGAAGCCCTGGACTTTTGAGGCCAGGATACCTTCCGGGCCAAAATATTTTTCCATTCCCCCACGCCCCTCCAGGCGGCGCCGGCTGCTTCAACAGCCCTGCCCGCCGCTTCTTTTTGCACTTGGTTCAGCGGCGTGGCGGCGTGTCGCCGCTGACCGCCTGCCAAGCCCCGATCTGCCGGGCTTCTTTCAATCACCCGCACCTTCGCCCACTCACCCCCCCCTGTTTTCACACTCCAGGCGGGGTATGGCTCGATCGCCCCCCTTTTGCAAAGGGGGGCCGGGGTGATTTCGAGCCTGTTCGTACAAAACAGATAAATCTCCGTCCATCTTCTTAAGAAATCGAGATCCGAAAACCAGCATTCTGGACCAGAGAGCCTGTTACGCATCGGTCCGTCTAACAGACGGGTTTCACTGCGTTTCACCAATTCCACAGCTACTCCCGACGGACTGGCGTAGGATGGGGCTGTAGGTTGGGCTAAGCGCAGCCCAACAAAAACTTTCGCCACTCCGCTTAACCCCATGCTCTTGCTCTTTTAAGATACAAGGATGGGTGGAGCGAAGCGCAACCCATCAGGCAAATCGTGAACGCAACCTGGTATGATCATGCTTCCACCATGCGAGCATGAAGAAATCCTCCCAACCCGCGGCCTCCCAATCGGCCCTCGATCCTTTGCCGGATTTTGTCCCGGTTCTTGCCACCGGCACAGTAGATCGGCGGGGTGACGAACCTGGTTTCCTCCCACGTCGCGTGACAAATATTTTCCCTATAACCGTTTTTTCTATAACTTCACCTGCTGCACGGAAATAATGTTGGGGTGGGACCGCAGGGCTTCCAGCGCCTCCGGGGGAGCTTCGCAGTCCAGCCTTATGATGGCGATCGCCCTTTGTTCCGCACCGCTTCTGGCCAGGTGCATATCGGCTATGTTCACGTCGAACTCGCCCAGCGTCAAACCTATATGCCCGATGGTCCCCGGTTTGTCCAGGTTCTGGATGATCAGGTTTACTCCCTCCAGCCCGGCCTCCAGCATGTAGTCGTTCAAGCGCACCAACCGGACTTCCCGGCCGAAAAAAACAGCTCCGGTGGCCGTGAATTGCATCTTTCGCGCTCCCACGGCGGTCACCGTGATCTCCCCCGTGTAGCCCCGGGACTGAGAGGTGGTGGAGGCGGTAAGCTCGATCTGGCGCTGTTTTAGAAGAACCGGCGCGTTTATCAGGTTCACCTTTTCGGCCAGGATCGGGTCGAGCAGTCCCTTGATCACACTCTGGGTAAGGGGATCTAAGGGGACATCGAGAAGGTCGGCGCCCCCGTAGGTTACGCGCAGCTCCAGCACAGGTCGGCAAAGCTGCCCCTGAAGACTGCCCAGCCGTTCGGCAAGAAGCAGGTAAGGTTTTAGCCTCTCGTATTCTTTCAGGCTGATCGAGGGGAAGTTTACCGCGTTTCGTATGAGACCTCGCTGGAGGTAATCCAGGATCTGGGAGGCTATGGCCAGAGAAACGTTTTCCTGCGCCTGCCTGCTCGAGGCCCCCAGGTGAGGGGTGAAAATCACGTTGTCCATCTGCAGCAGCGGACTTCCGGCCGGAGGCTCCTTTTCGAAAACATCCAGGGCCGCCCCGGCGACACGCCCCTTTTCCAGAAATTCGCAGAGCGCTTCCTCGTCTATCAGTCCACCGCGGGCGCAGTTGATGATTCGCACCCCCGCCCGGCTCTTTGCCAGTGTCTCCCGGTTAAGAATGCCGCGGGTTTCGTCGCTTAGCGGCGTGTGCAGCGTAATGAAATCGGAGGCGGCCAGAAGCTCGTCCAGGCTAACATATTCCACCCCCAGGGCTTTAGCCGCTTCCGGCGCGATATGAGGGTCGAAGACAAGGACTCTCATTTTCATGGCAAGAGCCCGCTCGGCTACGATCGAACCGATTTTTCCAAGACCCGCGATTCCCAGGGTCTGGTGATAGAGCTCGGTTCCCAGGAACTTCTTCTTTTCCCACAGCCCGCGGCGCATCGATGCGGTAGCCTGCGGGACATGGCGGGCAAGGGCGAGCATCATCGCCAGCGTGTGTTCGGCGGCGGCCATGGCGTTGGCCCCGGGCGTGTTCATGACCAGGATGCCGCGCTCTCCCGCGGCTTCCACATCGATGTTGTCCACTCCGGTCCCGGCCCGGCCTATAACCTTGAGCCGACTGGCGCCCTCCATCAAATCGGCCGTGACCGAGGTCCTGCTGCGAACTATCAGACCGTCGTAGCCGGGAAGAATTGCCTTGATTTGATCCGCCCCCAGCCCCTCCGGAGCGTCCACCTCGATGCCTTCCGCCGAACGAAAAATTTTCAGACCGCTCTCAGCCAGCCCGTCGCAGATAAGAATCTTAAACATCTATTTCCTCGCTCCCCGCTCCCCGCTCAGGGGCATTCTGTTCCAACGGAAATTTATTGTAAGCGCGCCAGGTTAAGACTCATTCCGGTCCGATGGCCCCTGCCGCCGTGGTTCGGTATGCCTGCCGCCTATCCGCCGAAGGCCTGCCCTTTTGACCGGCCGTCGTCTCCCGGCCGGTTAAAAAAAACTCTCTGTGTCTCCGTGGTGGATTTTC
>JARLHP010000118.1 GCA_031292195.1 Syntrophobacteraceae bacterium | reverse complement strand
GGTCTCCTGGGACCAGCCGGACCAATAGGCGCGGCCGGCGCAACAGGCGCCATAGGCCCGCAGGGACCGGCGGGACCTGCCGGACCAGAAGGCGTGGACGGCGTAATAGGCGCGACCGGACCTCAGGGACCGACCGGTGCGACAGGCGTCCAGGGCCCGGCCGGCCCCTCGGCGCCTCGGCTCATTCAGGCCCTGCACCTCAATTCGGGCATACCTTTTAACGCCAGTTCCCAGGTGCAAATCCAGGTGCTGAACTGCGATAGACCTGTGACCATTTTGATCACCGGGTACTTTTTGCAGTACGATTCGATGACCGGCCAGCCGTATCAGACCAGCACCAGCGCAACGCAAAACTTCACGGGCACAAACTATGGAACCGTTTCCCTGTTTAGCGTTCCGACCAGCTCTCAATTCGTTCTTACCGACGTGGTCGCCATATTTCCGCCCACTTCGGCCAGCAGTTCGACCAGCGGAATTTTTTATGGCAATATCCTTCAGAACAGCAACGCAAAAGCGAGTTTTGCCTTCCCCGATCCCCAAAGCAACTCCTAGGCGCCTGCCCTGAAGAATGCCCTGTGCCTGGCGCGACAACGAGGCGGCTCTTAGCGGCCGCCTCAACCATCACGATTGTTGAGTAATATGTGAGGTCAGGGTGGAGGCGGCTTTCGGCCTCCACTGCGACTTTTCGCACTCACCTCCCCGATTTGCAGTAGTGCCGCGAAGCGCCAGGGCGGCCGAGACCGCGCCACCACCGCCCTTTTCACCCTTCCGGTTAATGACCCGCGTTTCTCCCAAAATACATGTCCGGCCGTATTGTGTTTGGGCTGGAGATTGGTAAATATATCCGCAAGCTTGCCGGCGGCCTTAAGGGAGGAGATGTCGGGGATTTCAAGCAATCTCGCCTTGCGGCGGCCGGCGGAAACCAGGCGGTTTTGCGGCCATGGGATGTCCCCGGGCTTTCCGGAACCGGGTAATTCGAAGTTGCCTTCAAGATGCGTCAAACCGATAGGTTCCACTACGTTCCACCCTCCCCACCCCCCTGCGGGTTGGGGCAACCGTAGGATGGGTGGAGCAAAGCGCAACCCATCAATTTCACCTTGAACGCAATTTGGTATAAGACGCACAAAGCGTCCAACGCCGCAAAACGGGGCTTTCCCACCAAGATCAGCCAGAAGAAGGCTGCGTCCAATCTTTAAATGGCTTTTGTCTGCTGTCATTGTGAGAATAGTAAATATTCGGCTCCAAGAGTGAGGTGCGAGTGGAATATCATTGGCCGATATTGTGGAGGGGGAGCGCAAAATGAATGTAAGTCCTGCTTATAAGGTGCTTATTGTTGACCAGGATAAAGAGCTTGTGGAGTCGATAGCGAAAGACCTTACAGAACAACACCTTGAAATTTGCAAGGAATATGACGGAAAGAGGGCGCTCGGCAGAATAACCGAATTCCAGCCCGACATTGTTATATCGGATATTAAAATTCCGGATATCGACGGATGGGATCGGTTTAAAAGAACAGCGGCGACGCGAACCAAAATGGTATTTATTTTCATGACCGGAGACGGAAACATCCCGGACTCGTCGGACTCAATCAGGCGGGGGGTCTTTGATTACCTGGAAAAACCTTTTTCGTCCCATAAACTAAAGTGCGTGGTCAATTCCGCCATTGACTTTCTCGATACCCTTGCAGAGAACAGATATCTTAAAGGCCGGCTGGACCAGTTGCAGTCGCAATACTCCCAGGTAGACCTCCTGATCAAGAAGGCTGACATGCTGACTGATTTCATGTCCAGTCTCAAAGATGAGAACTCCACCGAGGAGGTCTTGAAAAAACTCCTGAGAGCCTCCCTGGAGACCACGGGAAGCACCAAGGGGTCGATCTTTCAGTACCGATCGAGGGGAGCCAGCCTGGAGCTGGTGATGATCGACTGGCTTGAAAACAGCAACGGACCGGGGGCTAACGGCTTTGCGGCGGGGCAGAAACAAAAAGGGCGGGCGCTCGCCATGCTTTTGCCCCGGCCGGCAAAGAGGTGCCGGGCCGAGCAACCACGCCGTGCCCTGCCCGCTAAATTTTCGCTGACAATCCCCGTGGAAGACGCCCACACGGCTTGGGGGATTTTGTACTTGCACGGCAAAATGGACGGGGGCCAATATAGTTCTGAAGATTTCATAAACGTGTCTTCCCTCACCAGAAAGGCGGTGGAAATTCTCAACCACATCGAGTACACGGGACAACACTCCATATTCAGCACCGACAGAGAGAAATTGCAAAAAGAGCACCTGCGCTTACAGATTCATAAAACATCATTGGAAAGATCATCATCGGTAGCATCCGTACTGATAGATAAAAATTTATTCATATTGCATGTATGCGATAAATACAAGGAACTCTTCGGAGCCGCCGGGAATATGCTGCCGATTTCTTGTGATAATCATAATATTTGGCAGAGTCTTGGAGAATCTACACATCACAAGATAATGAATTCGATATCATTAAATGAATCGCTAAGTATTGATGATGCACTTTCGCTTAACACAATTAACGGGCCTCGACTATTCAAAATCAAGTTGATTCCAATTCCAACGCATCACAGCAATAATGATGCCAATGTGTACATGATGCTATTGGAAGATATAACCGATCAGGAAAAAATAACTAAAAGACTCGCGCTATTGGAAAATCTGGCTATCATGGGTAAATTTGTAGCCAATATAGCTCACGATTTGAATAATCCTCTGGATGGAATTAACCGACTGATTCGTATACTTGAACTCAATATCGGCAGTACGGCGCGTATTGAGCACGATATATTCGAAATGATATATTCTGCTATCAGGAGAATGGGCAACACTGTTCGGTCATTTCTGGAATGTACGCGGGATGCGATGTTAAAGACTACCTCCTGCCCCCTGCGAAACCTGATAGATGACGCACTCTATATTATGGCCCCTACTCTGAAAGACAAGAATATATCGATAATCAAAGAATACAATACGAAAAATGCGCACATGGAAGTCCCGACCAGTTTCTATCACGTATTTATAAATATCATCAAGAATGGTTACGATGCGATGGATCAAGGCGGGGAGATGCAGGTTCGGGTGAGCGATGCCACCGACCGCAAATCGGTGTTGGCCACTTTCTCCGACAGCGGTCACGGTATCCCGGATGCCATCATGGCCGATGTCACCAAGCCATTCTTTACTACCAAAGAGGATGGTACGGGACTGGGCCTGCCTCTTTGCAAGAAGATTTCGAAGGGCTTCGGGGGAGATATTATGCTGAAGAATCGCAAGACCGGTGGGTGCGAGGTGAGCGTGATTATTCCGCTTGGCCGCGCCAGGGCCCTCCCCGACACCCTTCCGGTAAGGGCCGGGGGCGCCGGAAAAGCCACTGCGCACGTTTCCTGAACAAAAAAGCCGGGGGCGAGGAGGACTCATGCCCATCCCGCCCTCAAACCCTCACTGAGCCCTTTGTTCTACGAACTGCTGAGTACGTCCCCCTCGCTTGCTCCCCGCCGTCCGGCAATCCTCTCGAAGGCCACTCGGTTTGCCCGGCCGTTTTCTCCGGCAGCAAAAGAGGGGGCGGGCGCCATTTGCCCAAAGGCCTATCCGGTTAATCCTGGCCAGATCTTGGAGCTTTTGCCATTGCTTGCACAGGGGCATTACCGGGTGGCGATTTTTTAGCCTGGCCATACCGTAGCCGATCAATTGCGCGTTCAAATAGTCCGGGCTTCCTGCTATTTTTACCAGGGCTGGAATCTCTTCTCCCGAATCCAGCCCGACAGGGGTTACTTCGACACGCCGGCCCAAAACGAGCCAGCAGACCAAATAGAGGGCATCATTGGACAGAGCTTGTCCGCGGCGTGGACAGACGATTCCGTAGAGCACCACCTTCACCCCGCCCGCCTTTCGCGCAACCGTGATCCTGCCCCCGTTTTCCACTGCTACCGCCTTGCCCGACCATCCATAAGAGCGAGGGGCGAACACCAGGGGAAGCACGAACAGTGCCATGGCGCAGACAAGAAGCGGTTTTTTACTGCTCATAGAGTCCCCCGGTTGCCCTTTACCCCTTATTTGCCGGCCACCACCCCTGTGGATGCCGTCTTTTGTTGATCCGCCGGGGCCGGGGCCTTGCCCGCTGTTGGTTCGATGGCGCCCAGCCGTTCGTTAAAGATCTTTATCCCGGCATTTTTTTCGAGGTTTTCGACCACCTGCTGAAACGAGTCGCGCGCCTTCTTTTTGAACAGATCTTGCCTTATGTCATTTCGGACCACATCATAGGGCTTGAAGCCGGGGGGATCGATCTTGTCGGCCTTGAAAATGGCGTAACCGGCCTTTGTGGTGATTATGTCGCTTATCTCTCCCTGCGCCAGGAGGAAGAGCACTTTGCCCAGCTCGCTTGGCTTTTTGCTCTCCGATACCGTCCCGATCAGGCCGCCTCGCTGACCGGTCGGAAGATCGATCGAGTATTGTTTGGCGAGTTGGGAGAAATCGGCGCCCTCATGCAGTTTCTTTAGGACCATCTCCGCATCGCCCCGGGTCCTTAACAGTATGTAGCTCGCCTTCACCCTGGGGGGCGTTCTGAACTGTTGCAGGTTCTTGTCATAATAGGCCCTTACCTCCTGTTGAGAGATCTGCACTTTTGAGCGGATTTTCTCCCCGGCCCACCGGGCGACGATCAGGGAGTTTTCGTAGTCCTCAACCTGCGCGACAATGGCCGGGTCTTTTTTATAAGCTTTGACCGCCGGGATTTGCAGCAGCAGGCGACGTCTGATCAGGTCCTCCAGAAGGCCCGCTATCTCTGCCTTTGTAAGCTCGTCCTTACTCTTGGCCGCCTTGTACCGGGCCATGGCAATTTCGAGTTCCGCCCGGGTGATCGCTATCTTATCGCCGGCAACCGCCACTATGTCGCTTGCCGCCACAGCCGTTTTGTTCCGGGGAGGCGCGGAATCGGCCAGGGCGGACCCTTTCCACCCCGGGGCGCAAACAACCACCGAAGCCGCCAGGAGCGACAGCAACACCGTTTTGCCAAGCTTTTGGGAACCAAACATGGGAACGCTCCTTTCAATTCAAGCTGGAAAGATATTGTTTGGCCTTTTCCCTTATGAAAGCGTCCTCGCTTTGGGAAGCCTCTTCCAGGGCGCCGCGGTCGGATGCGCCGTAGAACTTGCCGATCATAAAAATTGCCATTCTTCTGGTCTCCGGGTTCTGATTGTTTAGAAAATCGAACAGATATTTGTAATTATCCGCGCTGGTGAACTGCATGTAGGAAAAGAAGGCGCTTTTGCGCACATCCGGGTCTTCGGAGGTCAAAAACGGCTTGATAATGTCCGCGACCTTTTTGCCCCCGGACTCTCCGATCAATTTGATCGTTTCGGCCTGCACCTTCGAGTCGCCGTTAAAAACAAGGGGGGCAAGGGCCAGGGCGAGTTTTTGCCGGCTGGGAGTCCCTCGCAGACCCGGGGCGATCTCTTTTAGCAGATCGAGCTGTTTTGAGGGGCTAAGCCCGCCCTCGGCGAGCACTTTGCCAAAGATATCGGGGGCCGTGGGCATCATGGCAATCATCGATACGGTGTCCTTGCCCAGCGTTCCGTCCTTTATGGCCCCCGCGATCCATTGCCTGATTTGCGGGTCTTTGGACTCCGAGAGGGCCGCCGCGCTGTAGGCCTGGTTTTTCCCCGTGCTCGTCTGCGCCTGCTGCTGCAGAATGGAAAAGGCCCGCGGCGTTCCGGCCTTGGCCAGGGCGGCAAAGGAGGGGCCCCGCACATCCGGGTCGCTCGTTGCGGAGATGAGTTTTTCTATGATCGGAACGCTCTCCGGCGTGGCGATCATGCTGAGCGCTCTGGAAGCATATCCCAGCACGGCCATATTTTCCGGCGACTGCCCCCCTCCGCTCTGGAGGAAAGCCGAGACTAGCGGCAGGGCTTTGTTTTTCTCCAGTATGGCTGCAATCATCAGAGCTTCCCCCCGCGAAGGAAACTCCTTGTCCAACGCTTTTTGGGCCAGAAGCTTGCCTGCCTCTTGCCTGCCGACTCCCTGCTGCGCCAGGACCCCGAGGGTGTTCAAGGCTTCCGAAAGAATGGCCGTGTCCTTGTTCGTGTCGAGCAGGGCGACCAGCTTTTTCATATTCCCGGGGGTGGGATGCATCCTCGCCTGGCGCACTTCGTCTATCACCCCGAATCTGTCCTGTTCCGCCTGCTGATCGGCAACACCTGGATGGGCCAGGCTGGGGACCGGCAGCCCGCTGCCCTTCTTCGCCATTTCGGTCTTAAGGCCTTTTGGACCGGCTTGCAGCGCGCTTTTCGACCTGTGCCCGCCGATCGTCCAGACAATGCCCGCGCCCGCGAAAACCAACGCCAGAAATGCCAAAAGTGAGAGTTGCAGCTTTTTGTCCTTCATGATTTTTCCCTTCGCGCCGCCGGGGGCGGTTCGAGCCCCGGCATGTCCGAAACTGGGGCCTCCGTTATCCAAACCGAAGGCTCGGGCTTCCAGGCCGCCCCCGTAAGAGGGCGGACATTTTTAAGATGTGAGTTGGTTTGCGTTTTGTTTGCGAAAAGTCCCCCCGGGCGGGGCTAAAAAGGCCCCGCCCGGCCTGTTCAAAAGCGCCCCCCCCGGGGGGGGCGTCAAACAACTCCTGGGATCAATTGGCGCCGTAGACATTTGTCCCGGTCATTCCAATGTACTTCAAGAACACATTGTCCGCCCCGAAGTAGTAGTCATTGGGGTTGGTGCTTTCCGGAATCCCGATCGAGATGTCGATCATGTCGCCATCTGTAAGGGTGTATCCGGGAGCGAAGTTGCCGACGGGCAACAGGGAATTTGAGGTCTGAGGCATAGCCACCACGATCGCTTCGTCAAAGAGCGCCTTGGAGACGAACGGCAGGTCGCAGATCGGGAAAAGGCAGCTGGTGTCTTCGGGCTGGGTGCGCGCGTAGAGCTGCTGAATGCAGTTAAAGCCCAGCGAGGCGTTGGGGCCGGGGATGGCCACGGCGGTAATGGTGGGAAGGGTCTGTTGCCAGAAGAGCAGGTAGGGGCCCATGTTGAAGAAGCCCGTCTCGCCGGGGCTGGTGAAGATTCCCGTAGTGCAGCCCAGGGTCTCGGTCAACACGCAGTCCTCTATGTTGATGTCGAGGTCCGAGGCGGGTTTTTTCTGCAACACGATGCGCCAGCGGTAGATCGCCCCGTCTCTTTCCGGAGTGAGGATCGAGGTGTAGGGGAAATGCGAGCAGTCGCCCACCGCATTGGAACCGAACATGAAGCAGGGGTCGGACTGCGGGGTGAAGTTGGTCCCGCCGACGGTGAAAAACTCGGCCGGCTGGCAGGGCACGGCGTTGAGAAACAGGCCGTTGGAGGACGTACAGGCATACATCCCGTTAAGACCCGAGCCTCCCGCCGTGGGGAGCTTGCCGAAAGCGTTCAGGCCGGCCACGCCGGGCTCGACCGCGTCAAGGAAGCTCATGCCGTGGATCATTATCCACGGGTTGTAGATGACGCCCGAGGTGTAGTTGGTGAAATCGCTGTTTGTCTCCAGATTGCCTTCGTAGTTGACGATCTGCGCCAGGACGTTGTCCACGAAAATGTTGGCCGAGTCGAGCCCCACGGCGTCGAATTCAGGGTCGTAGCAGCTCGCGTGGGCGGTGGAGAGCAACGCGGTCGCGGGAAGGGCGATCAGAGCGGCCCCAAAGAACAATGTCATGAGTTTTTTTATCATTACCGTTCTCCTTAGAATTCACAATGTATAGAATAAACTCTTTTCCAAACCCCCATGGTAAAGCCACTGAAAGATATCTATGCCGTTCCATCACCTCCTTTCCCGCACCCGGCTGGGATGAAAGACTCACGGGCCGGCCTAGGCGCGCTTGCGCTTGAGGATCACCATGCTGCCAAGCCCGGACAAGAGCAGGAGCACGCTGCCCGGGATGGGCGCGGGCGAAAGCGAAGCCGTAAGCGTGACCGGGTTCGAGGAGGTGCCCAGGCCGAAGCTGCCGTCCAGGTTTCCATAAAAACCCGATGCACCGTAATTGGTGTAAGAGGTAACGATGCCCGGCGGGTTGTTCTGGCCACCCTGGGCGGTCATGCCTGAAAGGGCCACCACCAGCTGGTAGTAGTCGCCGCTTACCAGTTTGACCGACAGGGTCTGGGGCGAACTCACCAGGCTGGCGAGGCTGTAGGTGGTTGCATTCAAAAGCGTGGTGGTGCCCGTGGAGGGATCGGTCTGGAAGACCTGGACCTCTCCGGTCAACTGGGGAGAGGACACGTAGCCGGCCCCCGAGGTAATATTGGAGTACATCGGTTCGATGGCCGAGGCGGAAAGAGTGTATTGCCCGGTCGCGCTGACCGTGAAGCTCCTGTCTATGTAGGAGGAGACGTTCTGGCCGGCGCCGAGAACGCCTACCTGATTGTCCAGGGCCACGGTGTTGCCGGCGTAGGCGTATACCGTTGCCCCGCCCGAGTCGGTGGCCGAATTTTGGGAGGCGTTGCCCCAGGCGCCCGAGGCCATGCTTAGACCCGTATAGGAGTCGGTGGCGGTGGCCGCCGAGCTGTTTTCCGAACCGCCGCCGGCGGTCGACTGGGTCTGGCTGCTGGAGATGGGCAGCATGCCGGGAAAATAGAACCCGCCGGAGTCTTTGGCGGAGTAGAAAAAATTGTCGCCCGTCCAGGTGATGCTTGCCTCCGCCTTGGAGAAGGCAAAAAGTAGAACTCCCAAAATTAGAAAAAGACAGATTCTTATCCTCATGCGCTTCCTCCTCTCATGTAAGGTTTACCGCGATCTCCTTTTGTTCGAGCGGGGAAAAACACCCTCCCCAAAAGGTGGACTAAAACCCCAAAATGCCTCGCCCCGATCTCCACCCATAGCTTTTTTTAAATTCGACACCGCTTTGCGAGGGCGCGGGAGCGGTCCCGGAAAAACCCGGGCGCGCCGGCCTGCGCCCCGCGAGGGGCTGGTATTTTCTGCGGAATTGCAACAAACAGGCTCCGGGGGGCTTGCCCCGCAGGCAAAGCGCCCCCGGAACTGGTCCGAAAAGGCGAAAGAAGGGCCAGATCGGCTGCCGGCGGATCGCCGCCTCTGCGCTCATACAGGCAAGCGCCGTGCCAAATTGTACAATGAGTCGATTTCATTCAGTAAATCGGTCGGCTTTTCCCGGGCGCGTCCCCTTGTGGTGCGCACCGCGCAAATATTTTGCGGGGCGGGAGCGGAGCAGGGGCGGGAGCGGACCGTTGCCGGTGCGCTCCCCCGGAAAGGGGTCTAATTTATTTGACAAATCGCAGACTCCCGGTCTAAGATGCGAGACAATAGATTTTTCTTCATTAATCGGTAGGTTACAGGTCTTCGCGGCTGCCGGGCGCTAAGCCGGGTCTAAATATCAAGACCCGGGCTCTCAACGGTTCCTCCCGGCAATCAAATTTCCGCCCAATGGCTTCACCGGCAAGAAGATGGCAGTAATGAAACCTTCTTGGCCTCAAAAGATGGAACTGGCATCGAAATTGCCTTATGTCGCAAGGAGTCGAGTTGCAGCGTTGACATTTCTCATTTGTGGTTTTGCACAGGAAGGGGGATGCTCATATGAACGCACGGTTGGCTTTCCTGGCAAGCTTTCTGGGATGCATAATCGTTTTGGCGGCCCCGGCAGGGGCTTCGATGGTCTCCTTCGATTCGGGGGTCACCAGTACGGTTGGCAAGGTTTTGGGCCAGACCAGCGGCGCGAAAATGTCCGGGATGTCTGTGACCTTTGATTACCTGTACGGTGGGCGGTCCTTCTCGCAAACCGTGGTCTGGAAAAAAACCGGCCGCACCTCGGGGGGCGCTTTTGCGGTAACCGGCGCCGGCGGCGACAACAAAAACATCATCTCCCTGGTGGAAAGCGGCAAGACCAATGCGGGCAAGTGGGTCCTCAAGAGCGTGCGCGGCGTTACGGTGGAAGATGTGGTGATCGAGACGCTTCCGGGCAACTCCACCTTTGACGTGCGCCAGAAAACGACTACGCCCGGCTCGGGCAGGGGAAGGACCGCCACTTCCCTGAGCATTTCTTCCCCAAGGGCAAAAGTCGGTTTCACCTATAGCGATCTGGTCATGCTGGAAGGTTCGAGCGGCCCGGTCGGCGACCTCTACAGCGACCTCCAGATTTCCTTTTCGGGCAAGCCGGTCTCCCGGTTTTCGTTCCTTGCGGGAACCGCGGCCGTGTCACCGCTTCCGGCCCCCCCCGGCCTGGTGCTCATCAGCTCCGGGCTATTGTGGCTCTTCGCACTGGGAAAGCTCACCTGGACTTGGAGTGGCTGATGAATTCAGGCCGATTGCTGGTCGTAGAAGACGACAAAGTCGTCGCGGTCTCTTTGAGGATGTTTCTCGAAAATTTGAATTTTCAAGTTGAGGTGGCGGCCAACGGGACTGAAGCCTGGGAACTGATTCAGTCCCGAAACTACGAAATAATCCTTTCGGACATCAATCTACCGGGACTGCACGGCAAGGAAATCCTGAAGCTCATCAAACAACACGGGATCGACGTCGAGTTGATACTGTTCACCGGATACGGCAGCGTGAGCGATGCGGTGGAGTGTATCAAGCGCGGGGCATACGACTACTTTACCAAGCCCATCGAAAACGAGAGGCTGTCGTTTTCCATCCGCCACGCCCTGGAGCGCAGGGCCCTGCGCGCCGAGAACAAGGGGCTGAGGAGCGAACTGGACAAATCCAATTCCAACCATGTCTATTTCCGGTCCAAGGCCATGGAGCTGCTGGTCCAAAAGGCCCGCATCGCCGCCGAAACCGAGGCGACGGTGCTCATCACCGGTGACAGTGGAACGGGCAAGACGCTTCTGGCCAAGTTCATTCACGGCTGTTCCAAAAAAGCCGGTCAGCCCTTCGTGGAGGTGTCCTGCGGGGCCCTGTCCGAGGGGCTTTTGGAGTCCGAGTTGTTCGGACACCGAAAGGGCTCTTTTACCGGGGCCGACAAGGACAAGAAGGGGCGATTCGAAGCAGCCCGGGACGGGACGGTTTTTTTAGACGACATCAATTCGGCCTCCACCGGCCTGCAGGCCAAGCTGCTCAAGGTGATAGAGGAAAAGACCTTCGAGCGGGTGGGAGATACCAAACCGATGTCCACTGCCGCGCGCGTGGTGGCCGCCACCAACAGGGATTTGCGCGAACTGAGCAAAATAGGCTCTTTCCGGGAGGACCTCTTCCACCGGCTCAATGTGGTCAGCCTCGCCATTCCCAAGCTCAACGAGAGAAAAGAAGACGTCCCCATCCTGGTGCAGCGGTTTTTGCACAAATTTTCCCGCAAGCACAAAAGGAACATTAAAAATTTCGATGAATGGGTCCTGCCGGCCCTGTGCCACTACAACTGGCCGGGGAACGTGCGCGAGCTGGAAAATGTGATGGAGCGGGCCGTAATATTTTGCCGGGACGCCGAGATAAGGCTATCGGATCTTCCCGAGGAAATATCGGGCCTGGGAAAAAGACTCAACCTGCAGACCCCCAAAATGAACCTCTCGGAGGCCATGCAAAAATTCGAACACCATCTCATCAGCCAAAGCCTCGATCTGAACAAGGGAAACCGGGACAAGACGGCCAGGGACCTGGGAATAAGCAGGGCTACTCTTTTCAACAAACTCAAAAAATGGTCTTTGGCATCCGGGAGGGAAAACGGCGAACCGAAAGAGTTGAGTGAGTCCCATGAGGGGATGGACTAAACTGAGTTGAGCTTCATGGACAAAGGTTCGAGAAATCTTACCGCCACTCCGATAGAGCCTTGCGGCGCAAGGGGCCGTGTGCGCACGACAGCGGCCAGTCCGCCCATGGGAAGCCGCTCGCCCGAATCCATACCCCTGTTTTCCATTGGCAGGCTCACATCCAGGTCCATGCGCAGAATGTCTCCGAGTTTGAGTTGCCGGGAACCCCGGTATTCGAAATATGCCCCCAGATGACTTATATCTTTCAAACCCGCCACATCGGCCCATTGCTCCCTCCAACACCCTTCCGACCTGGAGATGGCCCCGGCAATCTTTATCCGCAGATCGACCCTGATTCTCCTTGTGCTCCGTCTTTCATTTTTTCCTCTCCCATTTGCCATGCCCGGTTCCCCAGAGTCTTTTGGCGCCACGATCCCCCCGCCCCGATCGCGGGGCTTGGGCGCGGGGATCGAAGGGCCGCTTATGCACAGCCTGCGTAAACCCCATCAAGAAATGGAAGAATCTTTATCGTAAGATAAGGATTGCTTCGCCGGAATAAATCGCTGCGACGGACGCCTGAAAACGGACCGGCGTCGTTTCGTATGGACCTCTCGTGCAGGGTTCTTTGCTCCAGAACCAAGAGGTTGTCGGACTATTTGAAAAAAGCAAGTTCCGGGCCAAAGAGGCTGGTCCGTGAAACTTAAATGGATCGGATCGCGAGGGGGGCGGGCTAAGACCCGTTGGCCAGTAACTGTAGGTTGGGGTGAGCATCCGCGAACCCCAACAGGATTGCCCTGTAACTGGCGCCCCGGTAAATCCCATGCTCTTGCTTTTTTAAGATACAAGGTTGGGCTAAGCGTAGAGACTGTGTCTTGAGAGAAATTCGCAAACCGGGCTGTCGGAACCTGTGAGGGGCGGCAATGTTGTTGATAAGCGACTCAACTGGAATCGGTGCTGCTCTTTTAGAGCGACGATCGTGATCCCGAAGGGATCAAAGCCATTAGCCGGGGGTTGAG
>JARLHP010000117.1 GCA_031292195.1 Syntrophobacteraceae bacterium | reverse complement strand
TTTTACCCGGCTCGACTTTCACCGAATTAAAGCTCATGGGGCGGCTGCCCACGTCCTGGCGGTTTTCGACGCTAAGGTCGTATACGCCGGGCGCCAGCTTGAAAGAATAGCCCTTGTCGCCCGTCCAGCCGTCCACCACGCGATTTTTGTTCTTGTCAGCGCCTTCGGCGGGCTTGAAAACCTGGCAGTAGGCCGAAAAAGGCTTCCCGTTTCTTAGCGCCTTGACATTTAATGTTGCAGCCGATATCCGGGTCTTTTCGACTATCTTTTTGGTCGCAAGAGCAAAATCCCGCGCGTTTGCGGCCGTATAGAAGCTGCCTCCTCCGGCCTCGGCGATACAGGAAAGCTGGGCTTTTTCCTGTTTGTTCACATCGAAGCCGATCACGTGCATGACGAACTTGATTCCCGAGGCCTTAAGCGCCCTGACCACCGCGCAAGGATCGCCTCCGCACGTCTCTTCTCCGTCACTCACAAGTACTATCGTCGTTTCTCCCCGAACGGACTTCAGACCTTCCGCGACCTTCTGTATGGAGTAGGTAATGGGCGTCATCCCTTTGGGTTTGATTGAATTGATTCGAGCGATGAGGTCCTTTTTGTCGGGGGGGCCAAGAGGCACGAGTTCCTCGACGTCCCGGCAATCTTTTTTATTCCGGTGACCGTATGTTACAAGGCCCACGTTGACCCCGGCCGGCAGATCGTTCACAAAGCCCGAAAGAACTTTCTTGGCGGTCACGATCTTGGCCTGCCCCTGTACTTTTGCGACCATACTGCCCGAAGCGTCGAGGATGAATACCAGATTTTTCCCTGATTCATTGGACGCCCGGCATTCTGTGGCGACAAACCCGCAAGCCATCAGCACGAGGGCATAAATAAAAATCCGCACCTTGGAGAATATGTCGTTTGGTCGATTCGGACTTCGCTTGCGCACCACACGCTCCTTTTTTGTCAAATGAATTGATTTAGACATTATTATCGCGCTTGTATGCCATACCAAGGCAATAATACAAACTACCACCACGCCAGCATAGGGCCGATGCATATTACTTCACATCGGCGCCGTCAATAGATAATTTAGGGATAGGCTCAGTATTTTATAGAAAGACAGGAAATTCCTATCGTATTCTTTATAACTGGGTTCCTGGAATGGACCGAGTCAAGTGTGGGGTGGCGGCGTGACTGCGCCTGTTGGGGGATAGCTTGTGATCATGGACCATGTGGGAGGTGGCAGGCCAGTAATCAGCTTCATTGTTACAGAAACTCCATTTTCCCTGAAGTCGGCCTGTCTCTGATGATTTCAAAATGGTCCCCGTCCTGCGTAAGTAATGTTACTCCAATAGACCGTACCATAAACGCCATGAAAACGTCATTGAGAAGCGCCGCCCTCCGAATTCCGGCGGTTCTCTGCCGGCCTCATTCGGGCTTCCGAGGTCCTCTTCGGCCCGTTGGCAAATCCCTTACCGCGCCTCCCGGCAGATACCGAACGGGGTCAGAAACGCGCCGGTCCTCGCCATAAAATTTCCGAAACGAACGAACGGCCCGGTGTGACGATCTTTGCATACTCCACTCAGTGTACAAGATTACATTGTTCCCCTACCTGTGAAACAAAAAATATCGTGTGATAATGGCCTAAATCCCTAAGCCGAAGCTGATTAGCTCGTTTAAAGGAGAGTCCTAATGATTTCTTTGTTATCTTCCTCGTCGGCACTGCAGCCCGCGCAAGCCGTCAACTGTTTACGCTCCATCGAGAAGTATTCGGTTTGCCGAGCGCGACGGAGCCGACCGGGCGCTATCCGGGTGCTTCTCATCGGCGAAATCGCGGACGAATACCGCACTATAAAGAAAGCACTCGCGGAAATCAGTTCGTACCAGGTGATTCTTAATTGGGCGCCTACCCACCAGTTGGGTCTAAAAAAGATTCAGGACCCGGAATATGACATGGTGTTGCTGGATTACCAGCCAGGGGGCGAAGGCGGCCTGGATCTATTTCGTCGGCAGACTCTATTGAAAAGCATTTGCACTCCGGTCGTCATCTTAACCGGGCAGGAACCCTGTGAGGCGGACATGCGGGCGATGGAGGCCTGGGCCGCGGATTACCTGGTGAAAAGAGACATCTCAGCAGACACACTGCATCGCTCAATTTGCTCCTGTATAGAGGGAAAGCTGACGGAACGAGAGCCCATATGGGCCAATGTATGGCTCAGGAGGGAAAGTGAGGAACGGAAAAATACCGAGAAGGCGTTGCGGCTGAATGAATCGCGTTTGGAGTCGCTCCTCGCCGTGAGCCGGATGAGCGGTTCCCCGGCAGACCGTATAGCCGATTTTGTGCTCGAAGAACAGGTGAAACACACCGGCAGCGAGACGGGATGGCTCGCTTTCATCGATGAGGAGCAGACGCATTTAACCTTTCACCAACAGTCGAACGGAAATATCGCGCAACATAGCGCTGACGGGGAACAGGCGCTTATATCTTTGGAATTGACCGGGATCTGGGCCGATACGGTAAAAGAGGGAAAAACGCTTGTGATCAACGACCACTCGGCCGAAGACTCGTGCGAATTGAAATTTCCCGGTGGCTGTGCGCCCTTCCGCCGTCTGCTGGCGACCCCTGTATTCGAGGAAAACCGGGTAAAGGCCGTGGCCTTGGTTGTAAACAAACCGGAAAACTACGACACTGCAGACGTGAAGTATCACACTTTACTGCTCGATGGTATGTGGAAGCTCATCCAGAGTGAGCAGACACGCAATACCCTCGCTCATCTCGAAAACCTGGCGACCCTGGGGAGGGCCTTGTCCTATGTGGCGCACGATATGAAGACTCCCTTGACGGCCATTGGGGGGTTTGCGAATCTTGTTCGAAACCGGATGGCCGAGACCAACCCGGACCGCGGCAAGCTCAAAATCGTGACCGGGGAAATCCGCCGCCTCGAGGCAATGATCAGAAACATGCTCGATTTCTCACGCTCCATTCATGTCGACAGAACCCTTGTGGACGTTGAGGAAATGGTCGGTGAGAGCCTCTTTTTGCTCGATTTGGAAGCAAAGAAGCGGGGTCTGAGCGTGAAAAGCGCCATGGAGCACAACCTGCCAAGGGCGTCCATCGATCCGTTTCGCATAAAACAGGTGCTTATAAATCTGGTATCCAATGCCATCCACTCATCACCGGAAGGCGAGACGGTGATAATCAGCGTCCGCGCCAACCAGTCCGACCTCATTTTTGATGTCACGGACCAGGGCATGGGAATTTGCCCCGAAAAAAGAAAAGATATTTTCAAGCCTTTTTTCACCACCAAAAAATCCGGAACCGGCTTGGGGCTTTCCATAGTAAAGATGATCGTTGAAGCTCATAACGGTAGTATCATCATGGTGGATAATCCCGGCGGAGGGCTCACTTTCAGGGTTGAGATCCCTGACTGTCTCGAAGGCGACAGGCAGAAGTAAACATCCGACCCGGCGGGGCCGGCAACGGAATTTGTGGAAAATGGACCGTGATCAGTTCTCCTATAAACAGTTCTTTACCACGTATAGCCTGCGCCTCATTCCGGTTTGCGTTCAAGCCCAGCGGCCACGTCCTCGGAGGCGGTTTGCACGAGAATGAAACTTCAGCAAGCACGTCACCCCGGCAGCAGGCGGTGGTAGCCGCCCCCGGCCTGATGCATCGCGCCTATGGCGCGACGAAAAAACGGGACCTCCAGTGGCTCATGCCAATCGTCCAGGCTAATTGAACTTTTCCTCAAGATCATGCCTCTTAGCACTACCTATGGGGTTTGTTGGGCTGCGCTTCGCTTAGCCCAACCTACAGCCAACCCGCGGGGCTTGGCCCTACCTGCGGGACTCTGAAAAGGAGCAGAAAGAACCGCGCCCCGAAATTTTTCATTGAATTGGGTGTTCCGAGGTAACATGAACGCTGTGGCCGCGTGATGATTCTTACTTTTGGAGCAAAATGTCCGTATATGCCGCCAAAGCCACAGGTGTTTCAGGCAAGAAGCCGGCCGCAACAGAAGGTGCTCGGGACGCTACCGACTTGCAGTTTGGACTGGCGTAGCGCAAGTGGGTGCACTACAATTTAAAATGGAGCCGGACTTGACTAAAGAATGTATCCCGGAGGAGCGTCATGGAATATGAGATGCGTAGCACGGATTATATTTCACGGTTTTTGATCGGATTTATCGCCGGATTTTTCGCCACCCTAATTTTTCATCAGTTGACCGTATTGGCGCTTTGGGCCGCCGGAGTGGCGCCTTTTGCCCCGTTTTCGCCGGCCGCCACCAAGCCCTTTGGAGTCCCGGCCGTGATTTCTCTAGCCCTCTGGGGCGGAATCTGGGGAATGATATTCACCCTGATAGAGAGACGATTCCCTGCCAACGCCGCTTATTGGGTCACGGCTTTTTTGTTCGGGGCCATCTTTCCTTCCCTGATTGCTCTTCTGGTGGTATTGCCGCTAAAGGGCCTTCCTGTTGGAGGAGGCTGGCATCCCCCCCTGCTGATGACGGCATTTCTGGCAAACGGCATGTGGGGTCTCGGCACCGGGCTGATTCTGACGCTCCTGACGAGTTTGCGGCGTCTAAAACGGTAATGGCTCAACTTCAGCGCAATCAGTAGAGGCGCATTGGGGGGTGCGCTTTTCCCTGCTTCAGTTGCAGGGCGACTCGCTCTCCCTTTTATTCCCCGGCATCTAGGAGGGAACCGCCGTCATCATTATGGAAATATACTCACCCAATTCTTCCATGGTTTCCATGTCGTTATCATTGCAGAACTTGATGCCCAGAGCGATTTCCGACCCATGACGCTCCACGTGCAAAATCTCCCCCAACAACCCTTTCTTGCCACTGTTGCCGGGTAATTTGAACTCCAGAAGCACCTTACTTTCCAAGTTGAACATTCTGGCATGGCCGGGTTGGGTCGAAGGTAAAGTGCATCTACAACCTCCGGAGCTGACGTCCGCCATTAACCCCGAGTATTCCTTGAGGTCGGAGGCAGTGACCAGCCTGCACGGAAAAGTGCACTCCGCCCTGTAGGATTGCCTCAAATTGTGGATTTCCGCAATCTTCCGGGGATAGGCAACCATCAACAACCAGGCGGAACTCTGAATGAAATCGACAATCGGGGACTCGAACTGAAGCACACTCCCCGAGGCACAAAACGTTCCGACAGCAGTATCGGCTCCATTAATGGAGTCACTGACTTCCCCGGATTTGGGCACATCGATGATGAGATATTCCCGTGGCTTGAAGCCCACGAAAAAACCTCGAATCGCATGCTCCCCCACACACAGGTTCAAAGGCCTGCCGACCTCCGCCAGTAATCCATTAAACAGCTTTTCCTTATCCATAAAGCCCCTTCTAACACTTGGAAAGCTCACGGTTACTCGGACTTGGCCAAGGGGTGATCGCGCCACCCTTTCAAAAGAAACCCAGCCATATATTATGATACCATTTTCCTCTTGCTATCTCTATGGACTTTTGCGCTCTTTTAGTCGATTCCCTTGAATCCCAAGCCCCCGGGATGTCCGACACACGAGTAGCCATGCAAAAGCAGCTTCAGCAAGGCCCGGGGAACATATTGGCTGTTGGCCGATTTCAGGATCGTCCAGGTCGATTCCAAGCTCTTTGAGATCCGGTTTGTCTCCGAACGCATCATCAGCGCGGCTGGCTTTTCCGGGGGAATATATCGATCAATTACATTAGTAAACGAGAAATGATACCTATTTAATCGATTTACCCCATCTTACACTCGAAAGGACTCCGCGAGGCCTCATAAATCTTGCGATTTCCCCTCATGCTTGCCTCAACTGATGCCGATTAAAGAGGGATGGCTCAGGGAAGCATATCAACCGTCAACAAAGCGTCCAAGATGATAGAAACATGGAGGAAAAGCATGAAATTCAGAACCGGCAACTCGCTGGGCGCCAACGTGAGGCTGAAGACAAAGCTTATCGCAATGGTGTCCTTACTCCTTATCCTGACCTGTGGCTGCCTGGCGGTGCTTGCCACCCTCACCTTCAGACAGGGGATGACCCGAAATACCGGGGTGGGTCTCGTCAACATGGCAAAAGAGGGAGCCCAACTGGTACGAAGCAGTTTGGACGTTCAACTGACGGCAGTGCAGGAAGTGGCAGCCAGGAACGTCATCCGCGACATGGACTGGAACAAACAGAAAACAGTCCTGGAGGAAGAGGGCAAAAGCCATCACTACCTCGCCATGGGGATCGTCACTCCCGACCACGTGGTTCACTACTGCGACGGCGGCACAACCGATGTCTCCGGCAGAGAGTACGTGGAGAAGGCCTTTGAGGGAAAGACCAACATGTCGGAGGTGATCATCGGCAGAGCAACCCATCAGCCCGAGATCATGATAGCCGCCCCGGTGCGAAGCAAGGAAGGAAAAGTAGTTGGAGTTCTCGATGTCCGCCTGTCGGCGACATTTCTAAGCGGCATCACCGATCACATCCGCTACGGAAAGGGAGGGTACTCCTACATCATTGACGGACAAGGGACGCTGATCGCTCATGACAATCCCAAGTTCGTCGTGGAACGGACAAATTTCATCAAAGAGGCCGAGACCAAGCCCGAGTTTGCTCCCCTGGCCAAAATGTTCAAGCACATGACGCTCAAAAAGACCGGTTTTCAAGGGTATCCTTTTCTGGGCAAAGA
Organism: Syntrophobacteraceae bacterium; assembly: GCA_031292195.1. Lineage (GTDB taxonomy): Bacteria > Desulfobacterota > Syntrophobacteria > Syntrophobacterales > Syntrophobacteraceae > SbD1. The sequence continues at coordinate 2,015 of JARLHP010000117.1, read as the reverse complement.
TCGCTTGTTTGGATACGCTCCCATCGAGGGGACCGACTGGTCGATTGCCGTTGGGGCGACTAGCGACAATGTCCTCTCGGCCGTGAGCACGCAAACACGCCACATAGCTTTAAGCACGTTTCTCCTTTTGATTCTGGGCGTCGTGATGGTCTGGTTTACCGCTGCCACCATAACCAGGCCGATCAAGGCCGGAATCGACCAACTGGAAAGAATCAAGCGGGGAGACATGACCGAAGACCTGCCCCCTTCGCTATGCTCCAGGAAGGATGAAGCCGGGGAACTGGCCAGAGGCATACAGGGCATGGTGGATGCTTTGCGTGAAATGCTCCGTGAAATTACGGGGGGAGTACAAACCCTTTCCTCCTCATCCGCGGAACTATCAGGGGTATCGGGCCAGATGGCCGCCAGGGTCAAAGAAATGTCCGAGAGAGCCAACACGGTTGCCGCTGCGGCTGAGGAGTCCAGCGCCAACAGTGCATCCGTATCGGCGGGGATGGAGCAGATGACCGCCAATATCACCTCCGTGGCAGGCGCCACCGAAGAACTTAGCGCCACCGTGGGGGAAATCGCATCCAACTCGGAGAAGGCTAGAGCCATAAGCGCCGAGGCAATTCAGCAGTCGGACGCGGTATCCGCCGCGATGAAAGAGCTGGGCAGAGCGGCTCAGGAGATAGGCCAGGTGACCGAGACCATCACCAGCATCTCGGCACAGACCAACCTTCTTGCTCTCAACGCCACGATAGAGGCGGCCAGGGCCGGGGCGGCCGGAAAGGGGTTTGCGGTGGTGGCCGGGGAGATAAAGGAACTGGCCCAACAGACGGCCGCGGCAACCGAGGATATAAAGACAAAGGTCTCCGGCATCCAGACTTCCACGGCAGGCGCCATGAGTAATATTGAGAAGATAGGAGGCGTCATCGAGCATGTCAGCGAGATCGTCTCCTCCATTGCGGCCGCCATAGAGGAGCAGTCGGTTGTTACCAGGGACGTGGCCGGAAACATCTCACAGGCGTCAGCCGGAGTTAAGGACTCCACGGAACGGGTGGCCCAGACCGCCGAGGTCTCCCATTGCATCGCCCAGGATATTGCCCGGGTGAATGCGACAATCGAGAAAATCAACCTTAATGGTCAAAATGTGCAGTCCAGCGCCATGGGCCTGTCGAAACTGGCGGAACGATTCCAGCAACTGGTCGGGCGTTTCAGATTGCAAAAGGCCGGCGCCTTTGATCCAGGCCCGATCAAGGTGGCCCACCAGGCATGGGTTTCACGCGCGGCAGGTCTTCTGGCCGGGCAGCAGACTCTAAGCGCAAACGAGGTGACCGATCACCACCAGTGTATGTTTGGCAAGTGGTACTACGGTGATGGAATGAAGCAGTGTGGGAGCCTCGCGGTCTTTCGAGCACTCGAAGCCCCCCATGCCGACCTGCACTCCGGAGTCCGGGAGATTGCCCAGCTTGTGGCTACAGGAAGAAGGGACGAAGCTGCTCGAGAATTTGAGGCCCTTGTGAATATATCCCATACCGTGTGCGAAAAGCTCGATGAACTGGCTGGAGCTGTAAACAAGGACTCCACCCCGCGCGGGTAGATACCGTTTTGAACAGCAAGTGGGCTTTTTAAAACGGTATTCACGGATTGTTGGGCTGCTGCGCTTAGCCCAACCTTGTATCTTAAAAGAAAAAAGATAAGGCATAGGACGTTATAGGACGTATGGGACGAATAAAAGACCGAACCCTCCCGACGCTTCGCGCCCAGGGGACGTGGGGAGCTGTTAAAATAATAAATAGCGCGGGGGCACTGGCCCCCACACCCCCTCGCCGCTTCGCGGTTCAGTTTGGCGTTTCGGCGGCGGCCCGCGGCCAGGCGCCGAATCCCGGGGGGCGCGGAGGGGACGCTCCCCCGCTCTGAAAAGTTCTTGTTGGGCTGCGCTCGCTTAGCCCAACGGGTCCTGCAGGCCCCACGGGTCCCACCCAAACAAAAGGGAGAGAGCATGGGATCGATCTGGGCGCCAGTTACTGGCA
>JARLHP010000116.1 GCA_031292195.1 Syntrophobacteraceae bacterium | reverse complement strand
CGTCCAGACCAGGTATCGGTGCACCGAATGAATGAACATCCCGTGAGCATCCACCGGATTGATCCCGTACTCTTTCATGAGGGTCGAAAAATAGGCGGCCGTTAGGGTGTCCAGGACCAGCCACAAAACGATTATTGCCAAAGCTATCACCGGCACATTTATGGCCAGGAGTTTGAAGGGAATGGACCGCTTCATGGGGTGATCCCCTCCGTGTCGTCTATGGCAAGGCGATATCCGTAACCCCTTACGGTCAAAATGTATCGCGGGTTGGCAGGGTCTTTTTCGATTTTTTGCCTGAGTTTGCTGATGTGTACGTCTATAACCCGGTCTATGACCTGCTCGCCCAGGGGATAGAGTCCGTCGAGGAGTTGATCCCGCGTAAAGAGCCGCCCAGGAGCATTCATGAGGATGTGCAGCAGTTTGAATTCGGAAGGCGTGAGGTCCATCCTGGTGCCGTCTACTGTGGCTTCATGTTTTTGAACATCTAATTCCAGTCCCCCGACCCGCAGTCTTGCCCGGATGTCTCTGGCCGCGATACCGGCCCTTCTCAGCAGGGCTTTCATTCTGGCCACAAGTTCCCGGGGGCTGAAAGGCTTGACCACGTAATCGTCCGCCCCGATAGTCAACCCCAGGACCCGGTCGAATTCTTCCCCTTTGGCGGTAAGCATGAGAATGGGGACATCGGAAAACTCCCGTACCCGGCGGCATACCTCCCAGCCGTCGAGTCCGGGGAGCATGAGGTCGAGAATCACGGCCAGGGGACTTATCTGCCGCACCACATCGAGAGCTTCTGCTCCATTGGAGGATATGCGGGTTTCGAACCCCTCCCGCTGAAGATAAAGGCTGATAAGCGAGGCTGTTTTGTTATCGTCTTCGACAATGAGAACCGTGCCTGGTTGCACCATGGTCTTAACCCCTTCCGCCGGGCCGGCGCCATTGGTTGGCTTATCGCACAAATCATCTGATGATATCGTAACACAATCTTTACATTCTCCTTAACTTTTCATTACGGCTGGGAACTATTGTACAGAAACACAAGGATCGCGGATGTTTCCACAAGACCAGGGAAGCTCCGCAGGTAGGGCTAAGCCCTGTAGGTTGGGCTAAGCGTAGCGCAGCCCAACAAGAGTAGTCCCGGGACATCCGGAAACCGAAGGAGATATAAAATGAAAGTAATCATTACGGTTGCATTGATGGTAGTAGCGGGATTCATCCTGCTTGGCCTGGAATACTCCAACGGCCAAAAGGCTCAAAGAAGTCCGGCGGAGGATGCAAATCACGCCGGGCTGCAAACCGCCACCTTTGCCGGCGGCTGTTTCTGGTGCGTCCAGACCGACTTCGAAAAAGTCAAAGGAGTGGTGAAAGTCATTTCCGGCTATACCGGCGGGCATGTCGAAAATCCGACTTACGAAGAAGTTTCCTCCGGGAAAACCGGGCATGTGGAAGCGGTGCAGGTCCTCTACGACCCCAAGAAGGTAAGCTATGAACAGCTGCTTTCTTTTTTCTGGAGACACATAGACCCGACCGACCCCGGGGGGCAATTCGTCGACAGGGGGCTTCAATACCGGAGCGTCATCTTCTATCACAATGAAGAGCAGCGGGCGGCCGCCGAAAAGTCAAAGAGCGAACTGGAAAAATCAGGTCGTTTCCATAAGCCCATAGTTACCGAGATCCTCCCCTTTTCAAAATTCTACAAGGCGGAAGAATACCACCAGGACTACCATACAAAAAATCCGATCCGCTACCGTTACTACAGGTTTCGTTCCGGAAGGGACCAATTTCTGGAAAAGGTGTGGGGCAAGAATGCGCAAATCTCCGGTCCTGAAGTGAGCTTGGTAACCTCCCGGCCGCGCTCGCCCAAATACTCCAAACCTGACGAGGCCGTCCTGCGAAAAGAGCTCACACCTCTGCAGTACAAGGTTACACAGGAAGGCGGGACGGAACCGCCGTTTAAAAACGAGTACTGGAACAACAAGGCTGAGGGGATCTATGTGGACATCGTGACGGGCGAACCGCTTTTCAGTTCGCTCGACAAATATGATTCGGGGACCGGATGGCCCAGTTTCAAACGTCCCCTTGAACCGGGCAATATCGTCGAGAAAAAAGATTGGTCCATTTTGGGACGCCGGACGGAGGTCTTAAGCAGGTTCGGAAATTCTCACCTTGGGCATGTGTTCGATGACGGCCCCCAACCGACCGGCCTCAGGTACTGCATGAATTCCGCCGCCCTGAGGTTTGTGCCGGAAAACGATTTGCAAAAGGAAGGCTACGGGCAGTATGTGAGCCTCTTTTCAGATAAAACGAAAAGTCGGTAGGCAAGCCGCCGAAAGGTGCAAGAGGGCCCGGTCACGACCCTAAATGGGTTTGCCGTCGGGCCCCTTGATTTCCTTCCACTCTTTGCGGATCAGTTCCAGGACACTGTCGGGCATGAGGACATAGCCCAATTGATGTGCCAGTTCGCCGCCGTTTCGGTGGGTCCATGTAAAGAAATCCAGGGTCCGTTGAGCGGTTTTGGTGTCGGGTTGGACCTTGTGCATCAGGATGAAGGTCACCCCGGTTATCGGCCAGGCATCCCTTCCCGGTTGATCGGTTAGAATCACGTAGAAATCCTTCGAGTTTTTCCAGTTCGCATCCGCCGCCGCGGCCTGGAAGCTCTTCAGGTCGGGAGTTACGAAACGCCCTTCTCTATTTTGCATCAGGGTGTAGGTCATGTTGTTTTGGAGCACGTAGGCGTATTCGATATAACCGATAGAGCCGGAAATCTTCTGAACGTAGGAGGCGACTCCCTCGTTGCCCTTCCCGCCCGCGCCGGTGGGCCAGGACACTGAGACCCCGGTTCCTACCGCATGCTTCCATTCGGGACTGACTTTGGACAGGTAGTTGGAGAAAACGAATGTGGAGCCGGAAGCATCGGATCGGTGCACCACGCTGATATATTTGTCGGGAAGTTTGACGCCTTCATTGAGTTTGACAATTTCAGAGTTGTTCCATTTCGTAATTTTGCCAAGGTAGATATCGGCCAACACCTTGCCGCTCAATTTGATTTCAGCCGGTTTGACGCCTTCCAGATTGACAACGGGTATTACCCCGCCGACTACCGTGGGGAATTGCAGGAGACCGTGCTTTTGGAGTTCCGTAGGTTCAAGGGGCATTTCGGAGGCCCCGAAATCGATGGTCTTGGCCTCGAGTTGGCCCATGCCGCCTCCGGAGCCTATGGAGTGATAATTGACTTTTGTGCCCGTTTCATTTCGATAGGCTACCGTCCATTTGGCGAAAAGGGGATAGGGGAAGGAGGCCCCCGCCCCGGTGATATCGCCCGCTACCGCCGTTGCTCCAACTCCGAAACAGATCACCACACTCGCGATAAAGGTTTTACCCCAAAATCTCATGGCGCTTCTCCGTACGGTCCTGGAAAAATTGATGACATTGATTTCTCCATGTCCCCTGAAAACGTTCATAAACGGGAGGAGCATCAGTGTTGCGGCGTCTGTGAAACCATGGCGAGTAAACACATAGGAAGAATTTTTCGATACAATGACCGCTTTTGCCCCAAATTGTGTCTGCCTGACCGGTTTGAACCATCCCGGCAAAATTCTTATACACCGCGGCCTTGTTTTGGACAAGTCCGCAATGGCAGCCCCTGGTTTCTTGTGGATCAACCTCTTGGCTAAATCGCAGCACTCGTGCTATAGAAATCGGGCGAACCATGAAGGGGCTGCAAACCTGCCGCCATTTCAAACGATTAACCAAGGTCCGGCGGATGGGCGCATGCATCGTCCGTTCACCCCCGCGTCTTTTTGCCGGGGAGGACCTGATACCGAGGACCAGGAGTGCAATTATGTCCGAACCCAATGTAATCGTGGAAAAGGAAGGCAACATCGGCTTCATTACTCTCAATCGGCCTCAGGATGCGAATACATTCAATGTCCCTTTCGCCCGGGAACTCAATGACGCACTGCTGAATCTGGATAACGACCCGGAGGTCAGGGTGATTGTGGTCAGGGCCAACGGGAAGCATTTTTCGACAGGCATTTCCCTGGCGGAATTCAAAGACAAGACTCCCAAGCAGTATGGGGAGTTTACCCGGATGATGGACGAACACAATCTGACCATCGCCCACATGAAAAAACCGGTCATTGCCTCGGTCAAGGGTTATTGCCTGGCAAACGGCGCGGGCCTGGCGTTTGCCTGCGATCTCACCGTGGCCGCGGAGGATTGCAAATTCGGGACGACCGCCATCAATGTGGGCCTCATTTGCCTGGGGCCGGCCGCCCCCCTGGCCCGCCTGGTGGGCCGCAAGAAGGTCCTGGAGATGGTCTTGACCGGGGATATGATAACGGCTCAGGAAGCCATGGCCCTTGGCCTGGTGAATAAAGTGGTCCCAAAGGATCAGTTGGAGGAAGCCACCATGGAGTTGGCGCGAAAGCTCGCGGCCAAAAGCCCGCTGGCCCTGCAGGCGGGGAAAAAGGGTATCTACGCAATGGCCGACATGCCCTACGAAAAGGCCCTGGATATGCTCAGCGCCCTGTTCGCCTCGCTTTGCTGCACCGAAGATGCCGAGGCGGGGGTGAAGGCGTTCCTGGAGAAAAAAACACCTGAGTGGCAAGGCCGTTAGTACAATAGCGAGGACATAGGAAATGAATGTTGAAGAGACCATGGGGGCTCACGGCTTCACTCTTTCCCTGGGCTGTTCCGGGGAAGGGTCCTACACCAAATTCGTGAAGACCCTGGGCAAGAAGGCTTATGTGAGCGTTACAACTGTTGATGGAAACGGTTTTCCCACTTCGATGGAAGAACCGGTAACCGTTGTGGTTTATGATTCGAAATCCGGAGACGAACTCGGTCCGGGGCTAAGTTTCGACTCGCTTTCCGCCTATCTCCACTCCCTCGGGGAATGATCCATGGCGGAGGCCGTAAACCGGGAAAGGGGAGCCGGCTCTTATGCGCAATATTCTCATAGCCACGGGCGCGCTCATCCTGGCTGCGGGTCTTCTGTGGCCCTGGCTCGTGAAATTGCATCCGGGCCGGCTTCCCGGAGACATCGTGATCAACCGGCCTCACCTCAAGGTCTATATCCCGATCACCACCATGATCATTATCAGCGTGCTGATCTCGATACTGCTCCGAATATTTCGCAAGTAGCTCTGCCTTGAGCCCATGGGAAGCGTTTTCCGTTGCCTTTACCCATCCTCCTCCGGAACGGATCGGTAGGGTGGGCAAAAGCGCAGCGTTGCCCACCAGGAAGTTTCGGGATAAAATTTCTACGGGGAGCGACTCGGGGGCGGGGCGGGAGCGCCCACGAGGCGGCAAGCTTCCCCGGATTCTAGTCCCGAAATTCTCGCTCCGATATTTTTTTTCTGAAAACGTTTTTTTTCTTGACATCTTTAGCATTGTGGTTAAAATAAAACTGAACCCCAAGAGGTTCGAGTAAGAGGCCCGATAGACATGCCCGACTGGAATTGGTCAGCGGAAAGAAGAAAGCGCAACACTTTCTTCGGGGAAGTTGGCAAAATGAGCCGGGATGAACCAACTGCGGAGAAGCCGGGCATCTGAAAGGGTCACTTGGGGTTCAGCCTTTTTAATAGCCCAACGCATCTCTGCCTCTTGACCCATGACCTCGTCGCGTGCATAATCGCTCACCCGATCAAAACAATTTCTACGATTGTAAAATCAGGTTCTCAGATAAGAAGAAAAGAATCGAAGTGCCGTGAGGCGTTGGGGCGGGTGAACGCCTGCTTGAGGAGTTTGCCGGGCCGACCCCCGGTGAGCCTCATGCGCGTGCGGTGAAACTGAGTGCCGATCGGAGTGCCGGCCGGCTGGCGCGGGAGGTAAAGAGTGCGAACACCAATATTTGCGTTGCTTTTGATTGCGTTGATATGCTCGGTTTCGGCCCGCGTGGCGTACGCTTCGCAAGCGCAAGTTGATCTCGGGCAAATCGATGCCGCACTCCTGGCCCTGGAGCCTGTTATAGGGGATTTCCCGCCAAACGTTCATTCCAGCCTTGAAAGAAAATCGGTCGAAAAGAGTTATCGCAGGCTGGAGCGAAAACTCGACCTCCTCCTGGTGAAAAACCCAAAGGATACGGGACTGCTTCTGCGCCGGGGGGAACTCCATTGCATGGGGCACAACCTCGATGTTCCGGGGGCATGGAAGAAGGCCGAATCAGATCTGAAAAAGGTCCTCGTTACGGAGCCCCGCAATGAAAGGGCGCTGCTGGATCTTGGGTCCCTTTACGTTAACACCAATCCCACCTATGCGCCCATGGCGGAGAAGATTTTTCTCGAGGCCCGGAAAGTACACGGAGAAAAATCACCTCTGGAAGCCGCGCACAGAGGGCTCCTGTTTGCCTACTACTATCAGGGCCGAATGAAAGAGGCCCTGGCCGAGGCCGAGCTTCTGGTGCGCTTGCAGCCTTCGAATACCACTTACAGGAAACTGAGAGACATTATCGCAGGCAAAGCCGGCGAAAAGGAACACCAATAAAGAGTCTCGCACTATAGAAGGTTGGACCCATGACTGCGCGAATAAAATTACTCCCGATTATTTGTATTATTTTTCTTTGTGGTTGCAGTAACATGTTTCCAGATAGAATTGGAGATGTAGTTCAGAACCCCAGAAAATATTGTGAAAAGGAAGTTAAGGTTAAGGGAAAAGTAACACAGATTTTTAGCATGATCGTAATTAAAAGTTTCGTTATTAAGGATGACACCGGTGAAATCAGGGTTATTACTCAAAAGCCGATGCCACGAGTCAACGAAACTGTGCGGGTGCATGGAATTGTAAATTGTGCTTTTTCTCTCGGAGATCAGCAGATCATGGTGATAGTGGAGAATTGACAGTTGGTCGAGAACTTTTTGGACCATCCACGGAAGGTTTTTCGAAATAACCGGTCTCCCTTTTCATACGAGGTTGCGTGACGCGCCAAACAGATGGGTCCCACTGCGTTTCACCCATCCTACAGCGGCTCTCCACTGGCCGGCGTAGGACGGGGCTGTAGGTTGGGCTAAGCGTAGCGCAGCCCAACAAATACTTTCGCCATCCCGGTTAATCCCATGCTCTTGCTCTTTTAAGATACAAGGATGGGTGGAGCGAAAGCGCAACCCATCAGGCAAATCTTGAACGCAACCTGTTATCAGTTACTGATAGAAAATGATGTTCGCCGCAGTTCCATGTCAGCTGACCAGCATTTCGCGTACTTTTCCAATCAGGTCGTTCACCGAGAAGGGTTTCTGCAAAAAATCCATTCCATTGATCTCATGAAGTTTGTCTATTGCCTCCCGGGTGTAGCCGGAGATATAGATCGATCGAACAGCCGGTTTGATCGTACCCAGTTCTTTGGCCAATTCTTTACCGTCTATTCCAGGCATGATTACATCCGTGATCAGTAAATCGATCGGATCAGGATAGCTTGCCGCCATATCGAGCGCCTGCACCGGACCATTGGCCACAAGCACGTGATACCCGAATTTTTCCAGGATTTTCTTGCCCAAGCCCAGAACCGCGCTCTCATCGTCTACAAACAGGATCGTCCTGGCTCTATCCACATCCCTCTGCGAGCGTTCGGACAGCGGTGCCGCGGGTTGGGATAAAGCGGCTCGGGGCAGGTATATGAAAAACCTCGTCCCCTCGCCGGGTTTACTTTCGACGTCTATATATCCATCATTTTGTCTGACGATTCCGTAAACGGTGGCCAGACCCAGTCCCGTTCCCTTGCCGACTTCCTTCGTGGTGAAAAAAGGCTCGAAGAGCTTGCCCAGTACCTCCTCGTGCATCCCGCAGCCATTGTCGCTTACGGTAAGGAGTACATACTCGTTTCTGCAAGCCCCTCCGGGCTGACCGGAAAAAGGTCTGTCGGTCGCAATGTTCTCTGTTGCGATGCTCACCTTTCCACGCCCTGCAATGGCGTCACGAGCATTGACGCACAGTTTGGCCAGGATCTGTTCGGCCTGCACCGGGTCCATTTTTACAGCCCAGAGATCACTGCCCGGGTTCCATTGAAGCTCGATCTCCTCGCCCATCAGTTTGTGAAGCATTTCGAGCATATTTTCAATGTTCGCATTGATATTCAGGATTTCCGGATTGGTTGTCTGGCTCCGGGCAAAGGCCAGCAACTGGCGCACCAGATTGGCCGAGCGGTTCGCCGCCACCAGTATCTCTTCCAAGTCGGAGTGGATCGGCTGGGTGGAGTCGACCTCCTGGATGGCCATTTCCGCGCGGCCGATGATCACTCCCAGCATATTATTGAAGTCATGAGCCACACCTCCCGCCAGCCTGCCCACCGACTCCATTTTCTGGACCTCATGGAATTTAGCCCTGAGTTGCTCGCGTTCCTGCTCGGCCTTTCTGAGCTCGGTGATATCGCGCACATGTTCGGTGACCAGATCGAAGTTTCCGGACGCGTCGAACACGGGATAAGCGCTCACCTCGAAGAGTCTATTGTCGTGGGTATTTAGGACTTCCCTCCTGACCCAACGGCCGGTGCGAAAGACCTCCTGTGTCGGACACGTTTCACATTGCGTATCCCGGCTCATGTAGCAGGTATAACAATGGGGAAAGCTGTCCCTTTCTTCGGGGGAAATGTGATCCAGTCCCCGCCAATTGCCCAGCACCACCCGCAGGTTCCTGTCATGAACCGTAACTAAATCCGGGATGGCCTCCAGGGTATGCTGGAGGATGGAACTGGCGCCTTGCTTCTCCAGTTCGGCCACCCGCAACCGCAGAGCGTTCAGTTCGGCCATCAGTTGATTTTTGGTTTTGACTTTATCCAACACCTGACTCCTCACGGGAAGGGGAGCATTGCACTTAAAGGAGGAGCATTGCAGCAGCTCTCATCTCGAATTATCGGCAAAACCGGAGAGTAAGATTAAACAAACTGCGCAAAAAGATCATTTCGACATGCCAAAACCAATCATCGGGTCTGTTTCGGCCCCGGCGAGTTCGGCGGCCATGCGGGCTATGACGCTTGCCCAATCTCCGGCCCGGGGCTGATGGAAAAGGCGCATGCTGGAATACCAGGCCGTTTTCTCGCTATGGCGCTGCCAGCGCCAGCAGCTGTCGAAGCGATTGAGGACCCATACCGGCTTGCCAAGGGCCCCCGCCAGATGCGCCACCGCCGTATCGACCGCTATGACCAGGTCGAGATTGGCAATCAGGGCCGCGGTGTCCGCGAAATCGCGGCATTGGTCCATCAGATCGATCAGCCCCAAGGTCTCGGGGGCTTTCGGCCCGTCTTTTTGCAAGCTGAAAAAATGGAAATTCTCGTTCTGAGTGATAGGCTTGAGCATCTGGGCAGAGATCGAGCGACGGCGGTCCGTCATGGCCAGAGAAGGCGTGTTTAACCGTGCGCATCCCGCCCACACAAGCCCCACCCGAGGTTTACCGGACCCCGGGACCGCTATCCTGTTGCCCCATTCCAGGACCTCCTTCTCATCGGCCATCAAGTAGGGTGCGCTCTGGGGAATGGTCTCAAATCGGGTCTGCATCGCCAGGGGCAGGCTCATCATCGGGCAATGAAAATCGAAATCCGCGGGCTCTGCGGGACGGGCAAGGACGGCTTCAACTCCTTCGAGAGATTTCATGAGGCGAAGGAGAGGCTGCTGGACTTCCATGACCACCCGCCAGCCCAACGCCGCGGCCATGGGTGCATAGCGGCAGAACTGAAGCGTATCCCCCAGGCCCTGTTCGTGGTGGATGAACAGTACCCGACCCTCGGCCGCCTCGCCCTGCCAGACGGGCTGAGGGTATTTTCTATAGGTATCCTTTAGAAACCTGGTTTTCCAGCGCGCTTCGTGCAACCGCCAGCCCTCCCCGTACTCTCCGGCCGCAAGAAGGGCTATCGCCAAATTGTATTGTATTTCCGGGTCTTGGTCGTTCAGGCGATAGGCGTGCCTCAAAACCTCGATGCCTTCCGCCAGCTTGCCGGTATCCTTCAAGGAAATGCCGAAGTTGTTCAGTGCCTCGGGGTATGCGGGCTTAAGGGCCAGCGCCCGGCTGCTATAATCAACAGCCTGATCGAAAGCCCCCATCTCCTGCATCAGCATGCTGAGATTGCTCAGCGCTTCAGGATATTCCGGGTTTAGCTCAAGGGCCTTTCTGTAGCAAATGAGCGCCTGGCGATAATCTCCCATCATATACCAGATGATGCCGAGATTATTTATGCAGAACGGATTTAAGGGTTGCAGGCCTGCGGCCCGTTCACAGTAGGCCCTGGCTGCCGGAAGGTTGCCATGGTCTTTGGCCAGCATGGCCAGATTGTACATAACTTCCACTTCATCGGGCTTTAGCGTCAGGAGCTTTTCGTAGGTCTGCACCGCCTCGACAATATTTCCATTCTCTTTGTAAGCATTGCCCAGATGATGCAGTGCAAGCGTAAAATCCGCCTTCATTTCAGTCGCCCGCTCCAGTAGAGGGATCGCCCGGGCGAATTGCCGGAGCATCATGAGGGCCAGTGCATAGCTGCATAAGGTTTCAGGCGAATCGGGATTAACGGCCAGCGACTTGCGAAACCAGATTTCCGATTCGCCAGGACGCCTCAATTTGCACTCGATTATGCCCATTAACTGTAGACAGGCCGCGTCGTCCGGGGTCTGGGCCAAAATAGAGCGGCAAATCCTGCCGGCTTCTTCGATCCGGTCGGGTGATTCACTGAGCGGCGAGACCGCATAATCTGCTGAAAATGACATGATTTTCCTCCTGGAGCTTTCCATAGCTGCTGACAGCTTCAAAATCCTTGCACTAGTCATGCCATGCTTTTTGCCCTTTTGCCCCCCAATGGATGCTCTTTTCAATGACAGGAAGTTCTCACTTTTTTTGACGCTCCACTCAGATAATTCTTCAAAATCGGCACCAGTTCGGGCATAGGTAACTACTTCTGGCCGGAGATGAAATTCCGCACGGGCAGGCGGAGTGGCTATGTTTGGCATATCTGGTTTTCGTGCGGGGGCCGATACGAAACGGTGGATGGATCGCCGGTAAAGGAATGGAAACGATGAAGCCGGAATGGAAGCGTTTTTTGGAAGAAAATGAGATCGTGGCTGAGTGGGACGAGGACCCGCGCAACCCCGGCGAGGTGATCTACATCTGCCGGGATTGCATAACCGAGGAGGACTTCCCCGAGGACTGGGAGGACCCCTTGGAGGACAGGTTCCGCACCGAAAACGATCTCAAAGAGGACGATGTCTTCGTCGGGATCTCGCAGTTCCGGCCTGTGCGATGCTACCGATGCGGCAAGGAGATATTGGCCGGGTACCGTTTTGCGGAATTTCGCCAGGATTGACTCTGTTTATCCTTTCGCGGGTGGTTGAAGAGCCGGGATTGTGACGTCCGGGAGATATTTGGCCCGGAACCGGTCTATGAACCGTTCCAGGTCGTTTGGATCGCCCTCTTTGTAATCTTCGGGGTAAAGAAGTGCATTCATGTAGAAGATGCTGGCAAGATCGCTCGCCCGCTCGGCGCTTATGGCAAACGGGTCCAGTCCCTTCTCCAGTTCACTGCGGGTGGCTTTGTCCAGCCCCTGGCAGTACGGGCCGACAAGGTCCGGGAGTTCCATCAGGATTATCGTTTTTTGCTCAAGTTTTTTCCGGTGTGTCACCGGGTCGTCTTTTTCAAACAGGGCTTCCCGGGCTTCCTGCTCGATGCGCCGGATCCTCTGCGCCACTTTCTGTAGCGCGTTGACTGCATTGACTATATCCTGGCTCATAGCTTAGAAATCACCATTTTTCGTTTCGGATTACGGCCGTTTTTTCCAAATCACCGCGAGCGCCCTGGCGGGCCCTTCGCTGGTGCGCCGAAAGCTGTGGCTGACATCGGACTGAAAATAAATGTTGTCTCCCGGATGGAGTACTTCCACGCGGTCCTCGGAGCGAAATTCCAGGGTTCCTTCCAGTATATGGAGAAACTCTTCTCCTTCATGGCTGTTGAAAACCATTTCGCTGATATCCTGAAGGGGAAACTCCACCAGGAAGGGGTCCATATGCCTGAAGTTTTGCTTGACCTCCAGCGCCTCGTAAACGTAGTCGGCTTCCCCCTGGTCGTGATGGGGACGATGATTTATGCGAACCGTTTCATCCCGGCGAGTGATGGCGATCTTTTCACCGCTCGTTTTGTCCTGAAAAAAATCGGCAATATCCACACCGAGCGCGTAGGCAAGGTTGAAAAGAGTCGCCAGGGGTGGGACGAACTCATTGATCTCGATCCGTGAAAGAACTTCCGCGTCTATACCCGTCTGCGCGGCAAGGTCCTCCAGGGTGCGGCCGTTTTTCTCCCTTACCTTCTTAATTCTGACGCCTATCTTGGACGCGGCGACTTCATCCATTGCTTCCCGGTTATTCTGCATGCTTGGCTCCTGGCTGGGGTGAGAGTGACTCGGCTAATATACCCGATCAACGGGCAAAATAGAATATTTGGCGTCATATTTCTGATCCTGTTCGAGTTAAAGCGTCATTTCCCGGTCATCGAAGACCAACTGTTCGATAAAGTACAGTCAAAAGTACAGCGCCGGGATAGCCGGATCCTGTCCTTTTGCCTGGACCAACTACATCAAAGACTATACCTGCGGGACATTGTGCCCACCTATAGCACATGGTAACCTGCGCCCCATAAACCTTTATATTATGGATGCCGATCCATGAAGTGTCGGTTACCGATCTGGGCAGTGGAAGCCGGGAGCCTTTCGCTGTGTTCGGCGCTCGCTCGAAGAGCGGCCGGGGGCCGGGGGCGATTGTGTTCAGGAATCCCTATGTGGCTGCGGCCAAATTCGTGATGTCGAAAAGACACCCTGAAAGGGATGTCAAAAAGACGGCCGGCCAGATTGCCAAGGTGCTGTCGAAAATGGTGGAGGAGTCATCAGCCCGTTGAGGCGACCGCTTGTGTTGTCTTGATATAGCGTAACAGGAGGAGGATCGTGGGGCGCGCGGTGTTTTCAGTCCCTTTGTGGACGTGGTGTGAAAGTTGCTGCAAGAGGCTGTTTTGCCTGGTCTTGCTGGTGTGCTTTGCGCTGGTTTCCGGCGGGTGTGGAAAGCACGAATCTTCTCAATCCGATAAAGAACAGGGGCCGGTGCCGGTTTCCGCGATCACCGTTTCGCCCGCCGACGTGCCTGTCTCCTTCGAATTCATTGCCCAGGTAAAAAGCTCTCAACAGGTGAACATCCAGGCTCGGGTGAGCGGTTTCCTCGATAAGCGACTCTACCTCGAGGGCAGCATGGTCCGGGAAGGACAGAAGCTTTTCCTGATGGACCGGAAGCCCTTCAAGGCGCAGCTGGACCAGTATGTGGCCGCTCTTGCCAGAAACCAGGCCGCCCTGCAGGTCGCGCGCCTCAACCTGGCTCGCGTACGGCCCCTCGCCGCGGCCACCGCTCTTAGTCAAAAGGACCTCGACGATGCGGTCGGTCAGTTCGAGTCCGCCGCCGCGGCGGTCGAACAGGCAAAAGCCGTGGTGGAGCAGGCCAGGCTCAATTTATCCTACACCGTGATCACTTCTCCGGTAGCCGGCATTTCAAGCAATGCCGTACAGGCCGACGGGAGCTACCTCAGTCCCGCGAGCAGCCTCCTCACCACTGTGGCGGTCTTAACGCCCGTCTATGTCAACTTCAGCGTCTCCGAAAACGACTGGCTGAGGCTGCACGATGAGATTGCCAAGGGGTTGCTGATCGAGCCAAAGCACAAGGATTACAACGCCGAGGTAATCCTCTCGGATGGAACTGTTTTCCCTCATACCGGAAAAGTCACCTTCGCCAATCCTTCCTATGACGCCAGAACGGGCACATTCCTGATCCGGGTGACCGTTGACAACCCCAAGGGGGTGTTGCGCCCCAACCAGTATGTACATGTGCGTTTGAATGGCGCGGTGCGGCGCAGCGCCATCCTGGTGCCTCAACGGGCGGTCCAGCAGACCTCCAGGGGGCATGTGGTGTGGGTGGTGGAAAAAGACGGCAAGGTCCAGCCGCGCCCCGTAACGGTCGGGCAATGGCACGGCAACGACTGGTTCATTGACGAAGGGCTTCAGAGAGGCGATTCCGTGGTGGTCGACGGTATTCTCAAACTGCGACCGGGCGCACCGGTGAAAGTGACGCCGTTATCGGCCCCGGACAGGCCCGACCGGAGAGAAGGGAAAAATTGATATAGGTCTTATAAGTCCTATACGACCTATAAGGCCTATAAATCTCTTCCTCAGGAGACGCCACCCCATGTTCAGCAGGTTTTTTATCGAGCGGCCCATCTTCGCCACGGTCATTTCGCTCATCATCGTGATTGCCGGCCTGGTGGCGATGAAGGTCCTTCCGGTATCCCAATACCCCACCATCACCCCCGTTCAGATCCAGGTCACCACCACCTACCCCGGCGCGGACTCCAAGACCGTGGGAGATTCGGTGGCCGCGCCCATCGAGGCCCAGATCAACGGGGTCGACAACATGCTCTACATGACCTCGAGCAGCTCCAACACCGGCCAGTTGACCATAACCGTCTATTTCACCCTGAACACCGACCCCGATATTGCCCAGGTGCAGGTCCAAAACCGGGTAAACCTGGCCATGCCCCAACTGCCCGACGCGGTGGTGCAGTACGGGGTGTCGGTGGAGAAAAAATCGACCGCCTGGCTCATGCTGATCGCCGTCAGCAACAAAGACGGGCGCTACAGTCCGGACTATGTGGCCAATTACGCCAACGTCTACGTACTCGATGCCATCAAGCGGGTAAATGGGGCGGGCCAGTCCGAAGTTTACTACGATATGCCCGACCAGGCGATGCGCATCTGGATGAATCCGGACCGCATGGCTTCCCTGGGGATCACCACCACCGACATTGAAAACGCGGTGACCAGCCAAAATGCACTCTACGGGGCAGGTCAGGTCGGCCAGGAGCCCAGCGACAATATCCCCGACCTGACCTTCCCGGTAGTCACCCAGCCTCCCTTCATCCTTCCCTCCCAGTACGGGCAGATCATTCTGCGCGCCGGCTCGGACACCAGCGCCATCGTCCAGCTAAAAGACGTCGCCCGGGTGGATGTGGGCCGCAAGCAATATGTGCAGGACACCCGCCTGGACGGAAAACCGGCCACCATCATCGCCGTCTACCAGCAGCCGGGCGCAAACGCCCTGGCCGTGAGCAAAGGTGTGCGCCAGACGTTGCGCGATCTCAAACGAACCATGCCCGACGGCATCGATTGCACAATCGCTCTGGACACCACCGATTTCGTCCGTCTGTCCATCGAGGAAATTGTGCACACCCTGATCGAGGCCATTCTGCTTGTGGTGCTGGTCGTCTATCTCTTTTTACAGAGCTTTCGGGCTACGATCATCTGCACGGTGGCCATCTTTGTGGCCCTGGTCGGCGCCTTTCCCGGCATGCTGGCCATGGGCTTTTCCATCAACCTCTTGACCATGTTCGGACTCATTCTGGCCATCGGCATGGTGGTGGACGACGCCATCGTGGTGGTGGAAAACGTCGAACGCAACATGGTGAAGTACAACCTTCCTCCCCGCGAGGCCACCATCCGGGCCATGGAGCAGATCGGCACCTCGCTTGTGGCGGTGGTGCTGGTGATGGCCTCGGTTTTCGTTCCGGCGGCGTTTTTACCCGGCACCACGGGGCAGCTCTACAAACAATTCGCCATCACCATCGTCATTTCGGTCGCTCTTTCCGGGTTTGTGGCCCTTACCCTTACTCCGGCCATGTGCGGGGTGATGCTCAAGCAAAGACTTCCCCCGAAGCGCGGCCCGTTTGCCTGGTTCAATCGCCAGTTCGAACGCTTTACGCACGCCTTCGGCGATGCCGTGCTCTTTATGATCAAGCGGATGGGGGTGGCTTTCGTCCTGCTGGCCGTGCTCGTGGCGGGCCTGGTCTCCCTTTTTCACATCATCCCCACCAGCTTTGTGCCCAGCGAAGACCAGGGCTACCTGTTTCCCATGTTTGTTTTGCCCGATGTGGCCAGCATCAACCGCACCGCCGACGCCACCGAAAAAGTGGACAAGCTGTTTGCCCAAAACCCGGCGGTGGGTCATAGGGTCATTCTAAACGGCTTCAGTGTGCTCGACCTTCAGACCAGGAACAACGCGGCCACCCTTTTTGTCATGCTCAAAGACTTTAAGGAGCGCTATTCCTCCTCCGAACGGGCCGGCAGGCAATCGGCCAGGGCGGTGTTTACCCAAACGGCCGCCAAAGCGCAGGATAACGAAGCGGGCGCGCTGGTCCCGCTCTTTCCGGCGGCGATTCCCGGCATCGGGACAACCGACGGCTTCGAGTTCTGGATTCAGGACACGGGGGCGGGGGACCCGAAGCGGCTCTATGAGGTTACCCGCAAGTTTCTGGCGGCTGCCGGCAAGAGGCCGGAACTAAAAGGCGTCAGTTCGTCTTTCAATGCCTTCTCGCAGCAGCTTCAAGTACAAGTGGACCGTGCCAAATGCGTGCTTCTGGGAGTCCCCATCGCCGATGTCTACAGCGCGCTGCAGGCCCAGTTCGGTTCGGTCACGGCCAGCCAGTTCAACCAGTACAGCCGGGTGTGGGATGTCATCATTGAATCCGATGCCCCCTACCGGCGCGAGCCCTCCGACATCGCCCGGTTGTACACCAGGTCTCAATTCGGGCGGATGGTGCCTCTCTCGGCCCTTGTAAATACTACAAATGTTAGCGGCCCCGACCTGGTGCCCCACTTCAACGGTTTCCCCGCCGCCCAGATCACCGGCGCCGCCGCCCGGGGGTACAGCTCCGGGGATGCCATCAGGGCCATGGAGGAGATCGCCCATAATGTGCTGCCCGACGGCTATGATTTTTCCTGGTCGGGCATGGCCTTCGAGGAAAAAAAGGCGGGCGCCACCTCCGTGGCGGCCTTTATCTTCAGTCTGATCATCGTCTTTCTCGTTCTGGCCGCCCAGTTCGAGTCCTGGACACTTCCCGGATCGGTCATGACCGCGGTGCCCTTCGGGATTCTGGGGGCACTTGCTTTCAACTGGCTGCGCGGTCTTCAAAACGACGTCTATTTTCAGATCGGCCTTCTGGTGCTGATAGGCCTCGGGGCTAAAAACGCGGTCCTGCGGGTCACCTTCGCTGTCGACTTGCGAAAGGAGGGGCTTTCCATCATGGACGCCACCATCAAGGCGGGCGAGGAGCGGCTGCGGCCGATCATCATGACGTCGCTCGCCTTCATTCTCGGCGTGCTCCCACTGGCCATGGCCTCCGGGGCGGGCGCCAACTCCCGCCATTCGATCGGCACGGGAATCATCGGGGGCATGATCGGCGAGACTACCCTGGCCATGCTCTACGTC
This sequence comes from Syntrophobacteraceae bacterium, assembly GCA_031292195.1. GTDB lineage: Bacteria > Desulfobacterota > Syntrophobacteria > Syntrophobacterales > Syntrophobacteraceae > SbD1. Next base: position 9,588 of record JARLHP010000116.1, on the reverse strand, counting down.
CCGCTCTTCTTCTACATTTTCGATAACCTCGCCGAACGCTCCCGGAAAGAGAAGGCTTACAGGATTGACAGGATTGAAGAACCAGCAAAGTTGACAGGATCTGGAACCGGAGAATGATTTACAGAAATGAGAAACAGCAAATCTGGCAGCACTGTGAACCGGGGCTGGTCGGCTCGACATGATTGACGGGTTACTGGTAATTCAAAATCCTGTTAATCCTGTTAATCCTGTCAAAAGTATTTTGCTTTTTACCGGTGTTGACAGGAATTGGAACCAGAGAAGGGTAAGAATTTAGACAGGCTCGATGGGATTGACGGGACCGGATTATTCATAAATCCAATCCTGCAAATCCTGTAAATCCTGTCCTCGACAGGAGGCGCGACCCAATGTTCTCCAAGTTTTTTATCGAACGGCCCATATTCGCCACGGTCGTTTCGCTCATTATCGTGATAGCCGGTCTTGTGTCCATCAAGGTCCTTCCGGTCTCGCAGTACCCGACGATCACGCCCGTGCAGATCCAGGTCACCACCACCTACCCGGGCGCGGATTCCAAAACCGTCGGCGATTCGGTGGCGGCGCCCATCGAGGCCCAGATCAACGGCGTCGACAACATGCTCTACATGACCTCGACCAGTTCGAACACCGGCCAGTTGACCATAACCGTCTATTTCTCCCTGGACACCGACCCGGATATTGCCCAGGTGCAGGTGCAAAACCGGGTAAACCTGGCTACGCCCCAGCTCCCGCAGGCCGTGGTGCAGTACGGGGTCTCGGTGCAGAAAAAATCGTCGAGCATGTTGATGATCATCGGAGTGACCAACCCGGACGGCCGGTACAGTCAGGAATATGTGGCCAATTATGCCAATGTCTACGTGCTCGATGCCATCAAACGAGTAAACGGCGCCGGGCAGGCGCAGATTTTCGGGGTGCCCGACCAGGCGATGCGCATCTGGATGAATCCGGACAGGATGGCCTCGCTGGGGATTACCACAACCGATATCCAGAACGCGGTGGCTCGCCAGAACGCTTTGTTCGGAGCAGGCCAGATAGGACAGCAGCCTAATGGTCCGCACGTCCAGCTCACCCTGCCGGTCGTTACCCAGGCGCCTTTCGTCCAGCCCTTGGAGTATGAAAACATTATTCTGCGGGCCAACCGGGACGGCAGCGCCATTGTCCGTCTAAAAGACGTGGCCCGCGCCGAAGTCGGCCGCAAGGCTTATATCGACGCCAACATTTTGAACGGAGCGCCTTCGGCTCTTGTCGCCGTCTACCAGCAGCCGGGGGCCAACGGACTCGATGTCTCGAAGGCCGTGCGTCAGACACTGGAAAAACTCAAACGGACTTTGCCGGACGGTATTCAATGCAAGGTTGTCCTCGATACCACCGATTTCGTTCGTCTTTCGATAGAGGAGATCATCCACACTCTAATCGAGGCCGTAATACTGGTCGTGCTGATCGTTTATCTCTTTTTGCAAAGTTTTCGAGCTACGGTGATTTGCACGGTGGCCATTTTTGTGGCGCTGATCGGCAGCTTCCCCGGAATGCTGGCCATGGGATTTTCGGTCAACCTGCTGACTCTTTTCGGTATCGTGCTGGCTATCGGCATGGTGGTCGACGACGCCATCGTGGTGGTCGAAAATGTCGAGCGCAACATGATGAAGTATAACCTTCCGCCTCGGGAGGCCACCATTCGGGCAATGGAGCAGATCGGCACATCTCTTATCGCGGTGGTCCTGGTGATGGCCTCGGTGTTCATTCCGGCGGCGTTTCTGCCCGGCACCACGGGGCAGCTCTACAAGCAGTTCGCCATCACCATCGTCATCTCGGTGGCCCTTTCCGGGTTTGTGGCCCTCACCCTTACGCCGGCCATGTGCGGGCTTATGCTCAAACAAAGGACTCCGCCGCAACGCGGCCCGTTTGCGTGGTTCAACCGTACATTCGACCGCTTCACCGTCTTTTTCGGCGACGTGGTGGTGTTCATGATCAAACGCATGAGTGTGGCCTTTTTGCTGCTGGGAGTGCTGATCGCCGGGCTGGTCTACCTCTTTCACACCATCCCCACCAGCTTTGTGCCAAACGAAGACCAGGGCTACCTGATGTCGATGGTCCTCATGCCCGACGCCACCAGCCTCAAACGAACAATCGCGGCCACCGAAGCCGTGGACAAGCTCTTCGCCGCAAATCCGGCGGTGGCCGACCGGGCGCTCGTAAACGGCTACAGTCTGATCGACAATCAGTACAAGACCAACGCCGCGACCCTATTCGTACCCCTAAAGGACTTCAGGGAGCGCTACTCCTCGCTCAAGCGCGCCCGCGTGGAAAATTCCAAAGCTGTGCTTTTGAAAACATGGGCGGAAGCCCGCGAAAGCAAGAATACGGGTGTCTTTATTCCCATTGCGCCTCCGGCCATCCCCGGCATCGGGACGACCGGCGGCTTCGAGTTCTGGATCCAGGACAAAAAAGGAGCGGATCCCGAGCGGCTCTACCAGATAACGCAAGAACTCGTGGCAAAGGCCCGTCAAAAACCCGAAGTGAGCGGCCTCAGTTCCACCTTCCGCGCGGCCTCCCAACAGCTCCGGGCTGAAGTCGACCGCTCCAAGTCCGTGCTGCTGGGGGTCCCCGTGGCCGATGTCTACAGCGCGCTCCAGGCCCAGTTCGGCTCCATCCAGGTGAGCCAGTTCAATCAGTACAGCCGGGTGTGGAACGTGATCCTGCAATCCGACGCCCCCTTCCGGCGCCGGCCTGCCGATATCGCCAAGCTCTACACCCGGTCCCAAGCCGGGCGGATGGTGCCCCTGTCCGCCCTGGTGGATACCAAATACGTTACCGGCCCGGATCTGGTGCCCCACTTCAACGGTTTTCCCGCGGCCCAGATCACCGGCTCCGCGGCCCCGGGCTTCAGCTCGGGGGATGCCATCCGGGCCATGGAGGAGACTGCCCATGAAGTGCTCCCCGACGGTTACGATTACGCCTGGTCGGGCATGGCCTTCGAGGAAAAAAAGGCGGGCGCCACCTCCATAGCCGCCTTCGCCTTCGGACTGATCATAGTCTTTCTGGTGCTGGCCGCCCAGTTCGAGTCCTGGACACTGCCCGGATCGGTCATGACGGCGGTGCCCTTCGGGATTCTGGGGGCCCTGGCTTTCAACTGGCTGCGCGGTCTTCAAAACGACGTCTATTTTCAGATCGGTCTCCTGGTGCTGATAGGCCTCGGGGCTAAAAACGCCGTTCTCCGGGTCACCTTCGCCGTCGACCTGCGAAAGGAGGGACTTTCCATCATGGACGCCACCATAAAGGCGGGGGAGGAGCGGCTGAGGCCCATCATCATGACATCGCTCGCCTTCATTCTGGGCGTGCTTCCCCTGGCCATCGCCACCGGGGCCGGCGCCAACGCCCGCCACTCGATCGGCACCGGGATCATGGGGGGCATGATCGGTGAAACCACCCTGGCCATGATTTATGTGCCGCTGTTTTTCTACATTTTCGACAAGCTTTCCGAACGGTCCAAGGAAAAGAAAAAAAAGATTTCGCCTCAAAAAGAGCTGCCCGATGAATCCTCTGCCAAAGCCTTCCCGGAGGTGCACTGATATGCGCCGATTTGCCCTTCATTTGCTCGCCGCCCAGCCTGGTCCGGGTTCTATATCCTATACCAGCAAAAGGTTCCGGACCCGGTTCTTCCCGCTCCCCGCTTCCTGCTCCTCGCTCCTGTTCTGGACCCGGTTCTTCCCGCTACCCGCTTCCTGCTTCTCGCTCCTGCTCCTAACCGTCATGCTCTCCGGGTGCATGGTGGGCCCCGATTATCGCCGTCCGGCCGTGGAGATGCCCAAAGCTTTCCACTACGAGCAAAAAGACGCCCTCGATACCGCCAATACGGCCTGGTGGAAAGAATTCCACGACCCGGTGCTCGATTGCCTGATCGTGGAAGCCCTGGCCAACAACAAAAGCGTAAAGGCCGCCGCGGCCAACGTGGAGCAGGCGGTGGGCGTTCTCACCCAGACCCGGGCGCCGCTCTTCCCTCAGGCCACCTACAGCGGGGATGCGGCGCGAACACGCCAGAGCAAAAGTGAGCTGGGACCGTTCTACGGTCTTGCCCCCAACACCTCCAATTCCTTCGACCTGCTCGCGGGGGCAACCTGGGAGATCGATCTGTGGGGGCGCATCCGGCGCCTTACCGAATCGGCCCGGGCGAACCTGCTGGCAACCGATGAGGCCCGCCGGGGAGTGATACTTTCCCTGGTGGCCTCGGTTGCCGGAAGCTACCTGCAGCTTAGAGGACTCGACGAACAGCTCGAAATTGCCCGCCGCACCCTCGCCACCTACGGCAAATCGGTCAAACTCTTCGAACTGCAGTTTGCACACGGCCAGGTCTCCATGATGACGGTCGAACAGGCCAGGTCGCAGTACGAGAACGTGGCGGCCACCATCCCCCAGATCGAGTCCCAGATCGCCCAGACCGAAAATGGAATTTGCATTCTTCTCGGGCGTAACCCCGGTCCCATAAAACGCGGCAACCCCCTTTCCCGGATCGCCATTCCGGCCATTCCGGCCGGTCTTCCCTCCCAGCTTCTGGAACGCCGCCCCGACCTGGCCCAGGCCGAACAGAACCTGGTTGCCGCCAACGCGCAGATCGGCGCCGCCAAGGCCCTTTATTTTCCTACCATTTCGCTTACCGCCGCCCTGGGGGTCCAAAGCTCCGATCTATCCCAGCTTTTCCAAGGGCCGGCCCGCACCTGGAGCTACGCGGGCTCCTTTGCGGGGCCCATATTCACCGCCGGAGCGATAGCCGGACAGGTAAAACAGGCCAGGGCCATGCGGGAAGCAGCGCTGCAGAACTATAAGAATGCCATCCTGAGCAGTTTTGGCGACGTGGAAAACAGTCTTGTCTCCCGCCGCAAGCTCTCCGAACAACTGCTGGCCCAGGAACGGTTTGTCGTCGCTCTCAAAAATTACGACCGGTTGGCATGGATGCAGTACAACGGGGGCTACACCTCTTATCTCACGGTGCTCAATGCCGAGGAGCAGCTTTTTCCCGCCGAGCTTACCTGTGCGCAGGTGAGGGCTTCCGTGCTGGAGGCCATCGTCACTATTTACAAGGCAATGGGAGGCGGATGGGTGAACAGCGCCGATAAGCTCACTTCGCCCTGTGTGTGTGCCCCTCATTGAGCGGGGCATAAAAAAGGGAAAGTACAGTTCGGCCTTTTAAAAATACAGTCCATGGTCATGAACTTTTTCTGTCCCGCGACTGGACTCCAGGGACATTGCGCTCTGGCTGGCTTTTGTTCATAAATTGTGATCGATATGCGAACAGTGGCTTTATACGGTAATTCTCTGGGGCTTTCGAGTATTGCGGCGAGTCTTGAAGGCCGGTCGGAGCTTCGTGTCGTGCCAGTCGAGCAACTTGGCGGGACACAGCCCGATGCGGCTCTATTCGATTTGGCGGAATGCCGGGTGGACTGCGCCCTCATCACCATGCTCAAAGAGCAGCCGCGGTTGCTGCTGATCGGCGTGGATCTGGCGGAAAACCGGGTTTTGGTTTTTTACGGACGATCGTCTCGCATGTTGACAATCGAAGATCTGGTTGAAGTTTTCGAAACTCAGGCCAAAACGGCGGAAGAACCCGCCAAAGCCAAAGCTTCGGTGAAGAATTTGGAGTGACCCTAAAGGAGGATTCATGCCCAAAATCCAGATTCCCAATGTAAGCCGTAGTCTGAAAGCAATCATTGCGTCTTTTGTTACTCTCCTACGGGAGAGCGGCTGGCGGCTGCCATAGACAGACGTGAAGGTGGAATGTCGTTACAGACCGCGGCCCAGTGGAAATGGGGTGATGCTCAAAATATTCTCGACTACTGGGCGGAAAAGACTGCCGGGAGGATCGCGGAGCGCCAGGAACGGGGCAAGGCTGGGCATTAGTAAACAAAGGAGCATCCTATGAACTTTCGCAAGCTGATGAAGAACTTATTTTTGGCGCCAATCATTTTGATCATGGCCGCGCCGCCCTGGGTTTTCGCACAGAATTCCGGGGGCGGAAAAGCTTACAGCCAGGGACAGTTGGAGCAAATGCTGGCGCCAATTGCGCTCTATCCCGACTCTTTGCTGGCTGAGGTTCTCATGGCCTCGACCTATCCGGTGCAGGTGGTGGAAGCCGACCGCTGGGTGAAAAACAACGCCGGCCTCAAGGGCGATGCTTTGAACGGAGCCCTCGATAAAATGAACTGGGACATGAGCGTAAAGGCGCTCGTTCCCTTCCCGCAAGTACTTTCCATGATGAGCGATCAGCTCGCCTGGACGGAAAACTTGGGGGACGCTTTTGTCGGCCAGCAAGCCCTGGTAATGAGCACGGTGCAAAAACTGCGCGCCAGGGCCGGCGCTCAGAACGCCCTGAAAACAAACACACAACAAAAGGTGGTCGTAGAGCAGCAGATCATAAGGATCGAACCTGCCGACCCGCAGGTTATCTACGTCCCGGCCTATAATCCGGTGGTCGTCTACGGCGCCTGGCCCTATCCGGCCTATCCTCCCTATCCCTATTACCCGGCAGGCGCGGTGGTCGCCGCGGGGGCCATCGGCTTCGCCGCCGGAGTGGCTGTGGGCGCGGCATGGAACAACGGTTGGGGGCATTGGAACTGGGGACACGGCTCCGTAAACGTGAACGTCAACAGAAACATCAATATCAACAACATCCATGTCAACAATCTCAAAAACACCAATTTCCAGACGCAAAAGTGGCAACACAATTCGGCCTATGGAAAAGGGGCGGCCTACAACCGACAGAACTATTCCCGGACAAGCGCCGGAGCCGCCGGCAGGCAGAACTACAGCGGCCGGACAACTTCCCGGTCGAGCAGCTGGAACACCTCCTCGCATTATAGCGGACATCAGAGCGGCGGCGCCTACGGTCACAACGGTTCGATTGGCCGCACGCAGCAAAACAGGCCGTCCGCCTTTCAGGGGATTGGAAATGGCAACCAGACTCGCAGCTACTCGTCTCGCGGCTCCATGAGCCGTCAGTCCGCCATGAGAAGCGGAGGAGGCTTCGGTGGATATGGCGGCGGCGGTGGTGGATTTGGCCGTGGCGGAGGCGGGTTCCGCAGAAGATAGACGCGGTTTTCGCCCTATATCGTGAATGTATTTCTTGGAGGCTCGATCATGAGTTCATTCATAAATGGAAAGGGAAAAGGCTGCCGTTTTGCGTCCATGATGCTGGCAGCCGCCTTGTTCATGTCGCCTGGTTTTTGCTCTGTGAGCCAGGCCGCCTCGAAAAAGGTAAGGCATGTACAGAAGCAGAAGGTGTTCAGTTCGCCCGAAGAGGCGGTCAAAGCCTTTATCGGAGCCGTTAAAGATAAAGACGCCGCGGAGCTTCTGGCTATTTTCGGCCCCGGTTCCTACGACCTGATCCATTCGGGCGACAAGGTGGCCGACAACCAGACCCGCCAGCTGGTTATCAAGGCGTTCGAAGAAAAAAACAAAATCGACAAGGTGAGCGATAAGAAGGCGGTCCTTGATCTTGGCCGCGACGACTGGCCCATGCCCATTCCCATCGTGGAGGAAAACGGCACATGGCGCTTCGATACCAATGCGGGCAGGCGGGAAATCCTGGACCGGCGCATAGGCAGAAATGAACTCGGAGCGATTCAGTGCTGCAGGGACTACGTTGAAGCCCAACGCGGTTATGCCTCCAAGATTCATAACGATGCCGGCCTGTTCGAATATGCGCGGAAATTCATCAGTACTCCCGGCAAAAAAGACGGGCTCTACTGGAAAACCGCGCAAGGCCAGGAACCCAGTCCACTCTCCATCTTTATGGCCAACGCCGCTCAACTGGGATACGGCAGGGGTTCCAACGACAAGCCCGGCGTGTTCGAGGGATATCGCTACCGCATCTTGACAGGGCAGGGCGCTAACGCCCGGGGCGGAGCTTTCAACTATGTGGTTAGAGGCAGGATGACCGGCGGGTTCGCTCTCGCGGCCTTTCCCGCTAAATACGGGGCTTCGGGGGTAATGACTTTCGTCGTAAATAACCAGGGCGTTGTTTACGAAAAAGATCTGGGACCCAAGACCGAATCGAGGGCGGGGTCCATGAACCTTTTCGATCCGGACAAGAGTTGGAAAAAGGTGGAATAAATCAGGAGGATAAAAATCCAATGTTTACGTCATGTGTACGCTCCAGGGTCTCACAGGTGGTACTGCTGCCGTTCTGTTTTGCCGCGGCGCTGTGGTTGCTAACGGTTTCTTCTGCCATCCCGGCCGCGGCGGAGGCTGCCTTCGAGATCCCCGGCACGCTCAGCGCCTCCCAAATTTTGCCGCGCGCCCTGTTGTCCGGACCCAATTACAGAGTGCGCGACAAAGTGGCGTTTTATGGGTACATGCACCACTATATAGTCGATTCGGATTTCGGGGTCTTTGAAGTAACCGGTGATTTGGCCCTGCGAAAGCTTATCCGGGAGATAGGGGCGATTGCGGTGCTGCAGAAAATCCAAAAAAGCCGCGCCTATCTGGAGGGGTTACGAAACGCCGCCTCCAAACCGATCGAATTCGGCGTCAATGTCATAACCGATCCGGTGGACACCCTCAGCGGCATACCGGCTGGTGTAACCTCGCTTTTCGAAAATGTGCAGACCGGGCTTACCAGAAAATCCGGCAGGAACGAGGACCGCCAGCTTGCCCAACTGCTGGCGATGTCCAAAAACAAACGGGAATTGGCCAGGGAACTCGGGGTGGACGTATACTCGAGCAACAAGGTGCTGCAAAAGGAATTGAACAGTGTCGCCTGGGCCACGACGCTTGGAAACCTTACGGTTACGGCGGCCCTCGCGCCGGTCGGTGGAGCGGCCGCCGGGGCGGTTTCCCTTTCCGGGACGGCCCAGCGTATGGGGGAGATGCCCAGTGATAATTCGCCCCAAAAACTTCGCCGCATGAACGAAGATACCCTTCATGCCATGTCCGTTTCCACCGGTTTGATCCACGCCTTTTTGAACAATGCGGCCTATACGCCCACTCAGGACACTGTAATCGTCGCTTCTCTGAAAACCCTTACCGGGGCTAGAGGGCGCGATGCGTTCCTGCAGGCGGCCCTCAGCGCCACCGATGAGGAATCGGCCTCCTTTTTCGAACACGCGGCCGAGATTTTGTGGGGATATCAGACAACTGTCTCCCCCATTAAGGATCTCGCCGTGTTCGGGCCCCTGGTTTTTGCCCGGGCCGCCAACGGCACGGTCGTTATCCCGCTGCCGATCGACCGCGCCATCTGGACCCAGTCGGCCAGCCAGAGAGTCTCCGGCGCGATGAGATCCTACCGGGCTGCGAATCCCAATGTCAAAGGCTACCAATTCTGGCTGACGGGAACGGCCAGCAAACTGGCGAAGGAAAGAGCCGCCAAGCATGGAATAAAGACGGTTGAATATGTTGGCAGCCGGATCGAGTTGATGCACTAGCCGGATGGGAATGTAACGGTTGTCCGGGATCTTCTTGTAACACTTCTTCCATAAGCCGCTTGGCCCCGCCGGGGCCAAGCGGGTCTTCTACAACCCGCTCAACGTTTCTGATGCCTACTTCGCATTGCTTTTGCCGCGCACCATGACCTCCGGATGATGT
>JARLHP010000115.1 GCA_031292195.1 Syntrophobacteraceae bacterium | reverse complement strand
TTCTATCCGCCTTTCGGACCGCCCGTTTTCAATTTTTCCGCTTTGGGGCTTGCTTAACAAAACAGACACCTCCGCGAAAAACACGGGAGCGGCAATATTATGCACCACAGGAGGGGCGATCCGAGGCTATGAGGGCGCTCTGGCCGGCTCGGTACCCATCAGCTATGACTCTACCTGCATCGAAAACCTGAAGACCAACACCTCGCCTATCATCGGTACATGGACGCTGGTCAGTGCTAGCTTTAGTAATCCGCCGGCTCAAGTGAGCTTTTACCCCGACGGGGCCGGACAGGCCGGTGGCCGCGGTTTGACATGGAGCATATCAGGGACGGTTCTTACTATGACGTTAAATAACGGTAAAACCGGGACCGGGGCACTGACCTGGGGGACGGGAAACAGCACTTTTACGTGGAAGTTCACCGGGACGCTCGTAACCGGCGGGGGTACGGTTGTAATGAAAAGGCAATAGCATTGCCCGCCGATTTTGAGGGGGGTACCCGAATAGTGGGTGGTGTAAATGAAGGGCAGAACTTTCAATTTATCGAAATTCTGCCCTTTTGCCTACAGTATGGCCCGGATGGCAGCCCATAAGCACTGCTCAGCCGTGGACAATAGCTTCTTTAAGAGCAGGCGAGTTTCAGTGAGTGCGCGTGTGAAGCTGATTTGGCCGACTGAGGGTTTGTGCCGGCGTGAGCCCTCCAGCATGGCGAGCGGATCAAGCAACATACGATCATGTGCGCAAGGAGTTCTTGGCGGAAAGTTTCCGGTGTTTGGCAATGCCCGGAAGTTGTACGGAGCGTGCACTTATACGCAGTTACGTTCAAGACGCGTCAAACAGATGGGTTTCACTGCGTTTCACCCATCCTACAGCGGTTCTCGACGGGCTGGCGTAGGATGGGTGGAGCGCAAGCGCAACCCATCAATAAAATCTTGAACGCAACCTGGTATTAAAATCAAAATAAAAAGTCTTAATATCCCAATGTCCTCGGCGCTCAGAAACTGGAGTGAAACGGGCGTCCTGAAAATGGAGTCTGATGGCACGCAGAGATAAAAAAGGCGTCAGGAGGAACTCTGGGCAGATAGAGCGGCCCCGTGCAGGGAATACGGTTGCCAGGTGGACCGAAGCGCTTTTCACCATCTCAAGGATCGATCTGATGGCGACAACAGGTAATAAAGATTAAAAAAATGGCGAAAACGATTTTGGCAAAAATGTTGCCAAAAATTCAAAAGGGCTAGCCCTGAATTGGCTAACCCTTGATTTACCAGTACGCCTGGGGCGATTCGAACGCTCGACCTACGGATTAGAAGTCCGTTGCTCTATCCAACTGAGCTACAGGCGCGCTGGATACTTAATAGTGATTTATTACCCCCGATGTCAACCCTCTTTCGAGGGTTCGAGCCTCCCAGTCGGTTTTTAGCGTGGAGGACAGCCAATCCGGGGGCGAGTTTTTTTGAAAAAGGTGCTCTGAGAGCCTCCGCGAAAATTCTTTTGCTTTGCCTTTTGAACAAAAAGTCGCTAGGTATCCGTAGCGGTCGGCGAAGCTTCGGCAGTGGGGTGGCCGTTCGGGTTTTTCACGAGGTTCAGCATGTCGGGCAGGGGCCGCGGGCGTGATAGTTTGCCGATCGAAACCCGGGGAGGTAAAATCACATGGGACCATCGTTGCAATGGGTCAGCTTGGTTGGCGGAGTCGTAATTTTTTTATATGGGCTTTTTAAATTGGACCCGATTCCCATCATTTTGGGGATTCTGATAGTGGCCTTTTCCATTTCGAAGATGACGAAGAGCGGGGGCGTAAAACTGCCGTTCAAACGAAAAGATAAACCCTGAGGCCCGGTGCTCCTGTTTTTCAGGCCTCCCGTCGAGGTTGGCCGGGAGCGGAGCGAGCGGCCCGCAAAGACAAAGGCCCTTGACGCGGCCACCCAAATCATCTAACGTCTCAAGTTTACGATTGCCGCAAAGAGATGGCAAACGGTTTTGGGTGAGTTTGTGGAATAACTCGATTGATGAGTTCTGCGGGGGGGCGAGTCGAGCCTCTTTTGAAGGTTTCAGGCCTATGGAAGATTTAAATAGCGTTGTGCGGGAGCGTCTGGAGAAGGCCGCCGAATTGGAACGGCAAAACGTCGCTCTCTATCCCAATGGTTATCAGGTGCCCGACAGGATAAAGCAGCTTTTGGCCAATTCGCTCGGGAAAAAGGCCGAGGAGCTTGAAGCCGATGAAACGGCCTATACGATTGCAGGCCGCGTGCTTTCGGTTCGTTCTTTCGGAAAATCCACCTTCATGCATCTGTGCGATTCCGATTCGAAAATTCAGGTATACCTGCAGAAAAACCAGATTGGCGAAGATGGCTATGCACTGGCCAAACGGATCGATATCGGGGACATCATCCGTGTTGGGGGGCCTCTTTTCAGGACCAAAACCGATGAACTGACGCTGCTGGTAAAAGATTTCACTCTGCTTACCAAAAACCTGCGGCCTCTGCCCGAAAAATTCCACGGTCTCAAAGATATCGAGCTGCGCTATCGGCAAAGATACGTTGACCTGATGATAAACGAGCAGGTTCGGGAGACTTTCCGCAAAAGGGCCCGGATAATTTCCACCATGCGGCGTTTTTTTGCGGAACGTGATTTCCTGGAAGTCGAGACCCCCATGATGCACGCCATTGCCGGAGGGGCCACGGCTAAGCCTTTCAAGACGCATCACAATGCCCTGGATATGGATCTCTATCTGCGAATAGCGCCCGAGCTTTATTTGAAAAGACTCCTGGTGGGGGGGTTCGAACGGGTGTTCGAACTCAACCGCAATTTCCGAAATGAGGGCGTGTCCACTCAGCACAACCCCGAATTCACCATGGTCGAATTCTATCAGGCTCACGCGACCTACGAAGACCTTATGGGGCTTACCGAGGAGCTTTTCGGCCTGTTGTGCCGGGAGGTTAACGAGGGGAAGACCAGCCTGGAGTACCAGGGGGACGTGATCGACCTGAGCGCTCCCTGGGCGCGCTACACTTTCCTCGAATCTCTTAGCGCCATCGGAAATGTGCCCCGGGAGGCCTTGGAGAGTCTGGAGGGCGCGGTTGGTTACGCAAGGTCTCTGGGGATTGGCATGGAGCGCTTCGAAGGCCACGGAAAGCTGCTCACCAAGATATTCGACCTGGTTGTCGAGCCGCGGCTGGTTCAGCCGACTTTTATCTACCAATATCCTCTGGAGGTCTCGCCTCTATCCAGGAAAACCGAAGGGGCGCCCGAATTTGTGGACCGCTTCGAACTCTTTATCGCCGGCCGCGAGATGGCCAATGCCTTCTCGGAGCTAAACGATCCGCGGGATCAGCGCGAGAGGTTCGAACGCCAGATCGCAGCCTTTCAGGCCGGCGACGAGGAAGCCCATCAGATGGATGAGGACTATATCCGGGCGCTGGAGTACGGAATGCCCCCGGCCGCGGGGGAGGGTATCGGCATTGACCGCCTGGTCATGCTTTTAACCGACTCGCCTTCCATAAGGGATGTTATCCTGTTTCCTCACATGAGACCTGAAAAGAAGGGCCTGTAAGCACGAGCATGGGGTTCGAGTTTTTCATAAGCATTCGTTATCTGCTGGCGAAGCGAAGACAGACGTTTGTGTCTTTGATCTCTTTTATTTCCATTGCCGGGGTGGGGGTGGGGGTTACGGCTCTCATAGTCGTTTTGGCGGTTATGAACGGCTTTCACGCCGACCTTCGCAGCCGCATCCTGGGCGTCACCGCCCATGTAAACATTACCAGCTATGCCGGATCGATAACCAACTACAAACAGGCGATGAGCACGGTCGAAAAGCAGCATGGAGTGGTGGAATCGACGCCCTATATTTACGCTCCGGTCATGATGTCGGGAAACAGGAGTTCGGGGGCCATCCTCTATGGAATCGACCCGCTTTCGGCTTCCCGGGTCATAAGGCTGCAGGAGAATCTGATCGAGGGCAAGCTTGCCGACCTGGGGCAGTCTTTGGACAAAAGGGGCGCAAATCCCTATCCGGGGATCATACTGGGCAGTGAATTGGCAAACAGCCTGGGGGTCAAGGTCGGGGGGTTCCTGACCATAATTTCGCCCGGCGGCAGACTCACTCCCATCGGGCAGGCGCCCAGAAGCGAGCTTTTCGAGGTCGTTGGCCTGGTGCGCTCCGGGATGTACGACTACGACAGCACGCTTGCCTACGTCGATCTGCCTGTGGCGCAGCGGTTTCTGGGCATGGGCGATTGTGTGACCGGCCTGGAGGTCAAGGTACATGACATCTACCAGGCGGGAGATATTTCCGAGGCCTTGAAAAAGACTCTTGGCTATCCTTTCTATGTGACCGACTGGATAAAGATGAACAGCAATTTTTTTTCAGCGCTCAAGCTGGAAAAAACGGTCATGTTCGTAATCCTTACCCTGATAATACTGGTGGCGGCTTTCAATATTGTAAGTTCTCTCACCATGCTGGTGATGGAAAAAGGTCGCGACATAGCCATTCTCAAAGCAATGGGCGCCACCACGGCCAGTATAAGGAAAATTTTCGTCCTGGAAGGATTGCTGATAGGCACTTCCGGGACGGTCCTGGGACTTCTGGGCGGAAGCCTGCTGTGCGATCTGCTCAAGAGGTACAAATTCATAGAGTTGCCGCAGGACGTCTACCACATATCCACCCTTCCGGTGAAAATGGAAGGCTCCGATTTGGCCATAATTGCGCTTTCGGCAATTTGTATAAGCCTGCTGGCGACTCTTTACCCGTCGCGCAAGGCTGCCGGACTCGACCCCGCGGAAGCCCTGAAATATGAGTGAAGTAAAGCAAAGCATAGAAGTCCACACCTTGGGACTGACAAAGGTGTTCGAGAACGGAACCCATAGTATCGAGCTTTTCAAGGAGCTCGATTTGGTGGTCCGCAAGGGGGAAAGAATTGCCATCGTGGGCAGTTCGGGGGTGGGAAAATCCACCCTGCTAAACATTCTGGGCGCCTTGGAAAAGCCTACCTCCGGGAAGGTTTATTACGGCGGGGCGGATGTTTTCCTGCAAAGTGAGCGGGAACTGGCCAATTTCAGGAACCGCAACATAGGGTTTGTATTTCAGTTGCACTGTCTGCTGCCCGAATTCAACGCTTTGGAAAATGTGATGATGCCCGGTTTGATAGCCGGACTGCCCCGGTCGGAGGTCAGGTCGAGGGCTTCGGATCTCCTCGACCGGCTGGGTTTGTCCGAGCGGGTGAAACACCGCGTGGGCGAGCTTTCCGGGGGCGAGCAGCAAAGAGTGGCGGTCGCCAGGGCCCTGTTGCTCAAACCCAGACTGTTTCTGGCCGATGAGCCGAGCGGGAACCTGGACAGCCGAACGGGACGCTCTCTTCACGAGTTGCTGGTCTCCCTGAACGAGTCGGACGGCTTGACCATGGTCATAGTGACGCACAACCAGGAGTTGGCCTCCATGATGCACAGGGTCTTGCGACTCAAGGACGCGCATCTCAGAGATGAACGGGACCGGTCCGCGGACTGTCTGACGGTCTCAGTGTGATCGGCGCTTTCGGGGGATTTGGCGCGCCGCGGTCGATCGGGGAAAATTCTGTTGGGCATGTGTCGAGAAGGATGATATTAGATAGGTCCTGAAAATTGCCTTGATAAAAATCGGGGTGCGGGGGGCTTATTGCGCCTTGGTTTGCCTGCGAAGCGCATTTACGGAGGGTTCCGAGATCATGTTGGGTAAGACAAGAGCGGGGATAATTTTATTTCTTTTAGTTCTCTTTGCGGCGGGCCTGCCGACGGCGTGGTGCGAAGAGGTGCAGCCCAAGGTGGCCATCCTGCCTTTTGTAATTCGTGGCCCCTGGAATGCGGTAAAGACCCAAAGGTCTCTGGATGAGCTTTTCACCCGGCTTGGCGCTCGAAGCGGCCTGGCTCTGATAGAGCCGGCGCTGGTTCAAAGGGCTGCGTCCGGTCCGGTCAGTTCCGAGGCGCAGGCCAGGTCCATGGGCAATAAACTGGGCGCCTCCTACGTTATATTCGGCAGATGCAGCCAGGCGGGAAACACCCTTTCCATCCAAGCCGGCCTGGTAGATATGACCGGGGCCAAAAAAGTCGTCGCTCTTCAGGCCGAACAACAAGGGGCGGAAAATCTTGCTTCGGCGGTAGAAAAGATAGTGGATGAAACGGTGGCCGAGGTGCTGGGCAAGTCGGTGATCGCCCAGGTAAGAGTCGAAGGAAATGTGCGCATAGAACCCGCGGCGATTGTGGAAGTTGCCAAAAGCAAGAAGGGGCAAGTGCTCAATCCCCGGCAGGTAAGCAAAGATATCCGGGCCATATTCAATATGGGATATTTCGAAAAGGTCGACGCCGAACTCAAAAATACGCCCAACGGTAAGATCCTGACGTTTGTGGTCAAGGAAAATCCGATCATAAAGAGATTGGCGTTCAAGGGAAACAAGAAGGTAAAGGAAAAGGACATCCTGGCCGCCATTACAACGAAACAATATGCGGTTTTAAAACGCAGCGACATCTCCGGCGATGTTCAGAAGATACGCAAACTTTACCAGGAAAAGGGCTATTACAACGTAGAGGTCTCTTCTAAAATCAGCTTCCCGGTAAGCCCACACGAGGCCAAGGTTGTCTTTAATATCGACGAAAATAATAAAGTATATATCAAGTCCATTAAGTTTGTGGGCAATAAGTATATGTCATCGCGCAAACTGTCTGGTCAAATGCAAACCAGACCCTGGAGTTTATTGTCTTATATATCTGAGAGAGGTGTACTTCAGAGAGATATTCTCGATACTGATATAGAACGTTTGAACTCCTATTATCATGATAATGGATATATGGATGCGGTGGTTGGAACTCCAAATATAAAGCTGGAAAAGAATGGCTTCCATATAACCATACCGGTCGAAGAGGGGGCAAGATACAAGATTGATTCTGCCACGCTTTCCGGGGATCTTATCGAGGGATACAAAGATAAGATTGAAAAGAAGCTCGAGACGAAAAAAAATGACTATTTCGGCGGTGATAAAATCCGCCATGATCTCGATTTGATCAAGAATTTGTACATGAACCAAGGTTACGCCAAGGTCGATATCGAGCCTCGTGTAAAGCGTAACACTGAAACACATTCGGTTTCAGTCGATCTTCTCATTAAAAAATACGGGATAGTTCGGATTGGCCGGATTTTCGTTACCGGGAATGCGAAAACGAGGGATTATGTCATCCGGCGCGAGATGAAGATATGCGAAGGCGATATTTTCAATGCCAAATCCATACAGGATAGCACGTTTGCGCTAAGGAGACTGGATTACTTCAAAAACGTCGAGATTGTGCCGGTCCCCACCTCCCAGGCAAACGTGATGGATCTCAATGTGAAGGTGGTTGAAAAACAAACCGGCAACATAAGCTTCGGGGGAGGTTACTCTACCACCGATGGCGCCTTCATTACCGGCCAGGTACAGCAGAAAAACCTCAACGGCACGGGGCAATACCTGGGAGTGCAAGCCATGCTGGCCCAGAGCGCGCAGTTTTATTCGCTCAACTATACCAAGCCCTGGATTTTCGACACCCGTTTTTCGGGCGGCTTTGACATATATGACTGGATAAGGGCCTACCGGGATTTTTCGGTAAACACTTACGGCGGTAAATTGCGCACCGGGTATCCACTGGGAAATTACAGCAAGGTGAGCGCGTACTACGTAGGGGAAAACGCTGAACTTTACGCCCTGAGTGAGCCCGCAGCCCATGATCGGACCTTTAAGGATGCCAAAGCCGCCGGTTGGCAGATGAAAAGCGGGTTTGGCGTCTCCTTTGAAAGAAATACCACCGATCAACCATTCATGCCTACCAGGGGTTCGTTTGCCGGTGCAACGGTGGAGTACGACGCAACGGAGCTGGGCAGCGATTATAATATGCTGAAGCAAGACTATCATGTTGGCTATTATTATCCGCTTTTCTGGAAATTTGTGGGGCATGTGCGTGGTCAGGCCGGGTTCGAAAACGGCTCCTCGGACATTCCCATATTCGAACGTTATTTTCTGGGCGGTATAGATTCCATGCGCGGATGGAAGTTCGGCTATCTGGGACCCGAAGACAGAAGGGGCCTGGTGGTTGGCGGCACCAAGTACACGGTGATCAATACGGAACTGCTATTTCCGCTCTGGGAGCGCTACGGGGTGCGCGGTGTGCTCTTTTTCGATACAGGAAACGCTTTTCTGCCTGGCCATGACATAAATATTTCCGACTTCAAGGAGGATATCGGCCCCGGAATTCGATGGAATTCGCCTTTCGGGCCGCTTCGAATAGAAATGGGGTATGTGCTTAACAGGAAAACCGGTGATCCAACCTATGAGTGGCAGTTTTCTGCCGGAGCATTCTTTTAAGGAGATGGAAATGAATAAATTTTGGGGATGTTTGCTGGTGGCGGTGGGGATTACTTTTGCTTTTAGCTCGCATGCGGTTGCCTCCGGCCAGAAGGTTGGCTATTTGGACGTTGCCAAGGTAATCTCGCAATCCCAGTGGGGCAAACAGATCAGCACCCGGTTGAGAGGGGATCAGCAACAACTGGCCAGCTCTTTGCAAGTGAAGAAGGATGCCTTTACCTCCGCCCAAAACTCCTACGTGAAAAAAAGAGATATCATGGACACCAAGGCCCGTGGGCGCAAGGAGCAGGAACTGGGGGAAATGTATTCCCAGCTGCAGAAGGCTGTCCAGGATGCTCAGATGAGATGGACGCAACAAAAAAAGGCGGCCATGGAACCTCTTTTCAGAAAGTTGTACGAAGTGGCCGAAAAGGTTGCCAGGGATAAGAGTTACGACCTGGTCGTGGACCGGAGCGCCCTGATTGTGGCCAGTCCTCAAAACGACCTTACTTCCGAGGTCATTTCCAAACTGGACCGCTCGCCGCGCTGATCGGGCGTGAGGGTCATGGCGTGCTGTGTCGAGGCGGGATGATGTCCCGCCTTTTTGGCTGATCGATCCGGAGGTTGTTTGTGAAGGGGGGCAGGGAAAGCCATGAGTTGGCTGCTGCTTGCGACCCCCGCGGATATTGTGTCTAACCGAATGGAAACCGGCATGAGTAATCATCAAGAGCATCAGGGGTCTTTTTCGCTGGGCGAACTTGGCCGCATGCTGGACGCGGAAGTACAGGGCGATCCGGAATTGAGTTTGAGCGGGATAGGTCCGCTTGATACCGCCACTGCCGGACAACTGAGCTTTTTGGCGGATTCGCGCTACAAACATCTGCTGGCCGATTGCCGGGCCTCGGCCCTGATTGTTTCTTCCAAATTCCGGGAAGTCCCATTCAATGTGCTTATTGTTAAAAACCCTCATCTGGCCATGGCCAAAGCGGTGCGGTTGTTTTACCCGCCCTTGGAGGCAGCGGCCGGGGTGCATTCGGCGGCCTTTGTAGCCGAGTCCGCGGTGCTGGCGGAGGGGGTTTCGGTCGGTTCTCTGGCCCACATTGGAGAGGGTTCCCGAATCGGGAGCCAAACGACTATCGGACCCTCGGCTTTTGTGGGAAGGGGGGTTCGAATCGGCCAGGGGTGCCTCATTCACCCCAGGGCGGCTATTCTCGACGGGTGTATCCTTGGTGATCGTGTGATCATCCAGGCCGGCGCGGTTATCGGGGGTGACGGCTATGGGTATGCCCAGGACGATACTGGCAAACACGTAAAGATTCCGCAGATCGGCATCGTTCAGATCGACGACGACGTCGAAATCGGGGCCAACACCACCGTTGATCGGGCAGCTTTCGGCAAGACCTGGATAAAGCGGGGCGTAAAGATCGATAACCTGGTCCAGATCGCCCACAATGTGGTGGTGGGCGAAGACAGCCTGGTGGTTGGCCAGGCAGGTATAGCCGGCAGCGCCAGGATCGGAAACAACGTGATTTTGGCCGGACAGGTGGGGGTGGTGGGCCACGTGGAGATAGGCGACGGGGTACAAGTGGGCGCCAAGGCCGGGATCCATAATAACGTGAAGGCCAACCAGGTTATTATCGGCGGCTATCCCGGAGTTCCCGCCGATGAGTGGTTCAAGACCTACGGGGATATCAGGCGGTTGCCGAGGCTGAAGGAAGCCGTGAGAAAACTGGATGAAAAGGTACGAATAATCGAGGAGGCCCTGAAAAAGGATGATCGACGTTATCCGGATTAAAGAGCTTATGCCACACCGCTATCCTTTTCTCCTTGTGGATAGAGTCGTCGAATGTTCATCCGAGGAGATAGTGAGCATTAAGAACGTATCGGTGAATGAGCCTTTTTTTCAGGGACATTTTCCGAACGATCCTATCATGCCCGGCGTCCTTATCGTGGAAGCCATGGCTCAGACCGGCGGCATTATGGTTTTTACGGCATGGCCGGAACTCAAGGGCAAGCCATTTTACTTCGCCGGCCTGGACAAGGTGCGTTTTCGTAAACCGGTGCGCCCCGGAGACCGGCTGGTAATGAAAGTGAAGCTTCTCAAACAGCGCGGCGGTTTTTTCAAAATGTCGGGTGAGGCCTTTGTCGACGATGTTCTGGTGGCCGAAGCCGAGATGATGGCAAATATTTTATAAGAAATTATTTTCCCCGCCCTCCAGTGGAGAAACGGGCCCTGAAAAGTCTGTCCGCGGGTAGGTACGGGTGCGTTTTAACCCCCGGGTAAGTGGCCGTTGGGATTGATGCCTGGAGGTATAGGGAGAAAAGATGGTGATCCACCCTACTGCGATAATTTCCCCCACTGCTGAACTGGCCTCCGACGTTACGGTGGAGGCCTACAGTATAATTGGTCCCGACGTGGTGATTGGCTCCGGGACCGTCGTGGGGCACCATGTCGTGATTGAAGGCAGGACTACGATTGGAGAAAATAACCGGATATTTCCATTTGCCTCGATAGGTCTGCCTCCCCAGGACCTCACCTACGCTGACGAGGATACACGCGTAGTCATCGGAAATAACAGCATAATTCGAGAATATGCCACAGTCCATCGAGGCACGGTGAGGGGCCACGGAGTGACACGGATCGGCGATGGGGTTTTTCTCATGGCCTACTCTCATGTGGCCCACGACTGCCAGGTTGGAGACGGGGCCTTGCTGGCCAACACCGCCACCCTTGGCGGTCACGTGGAAGTGGGGCGGCATGCGGTGGTGGGAGGAATCGTAGCGGTACACCAGTTTGTGAGGCTGGGGGAATACAGTTGTATCGGCGGGTTTTCGGGCGTACGCATGGACATTGCCCCCTATATGCTGGCCACCGGCGCTGAGGGGGCGACGCTTTTCGGCCCCAATCTGATCGGACTCAAACGGCACGGATTTTCTGCCAAATCCATCCAGGCGATCAAAAAATTCCACAAAATATTTTTCCGTTCCGGGCTCAAGGTCAGTGATGCGGTGGCAAAAGTGCGGGAGGAAGTCGAGTCCCTGCCGGAAGTGGAACGGCTGATCGAGTTTGTCACGGCCGGTTCCAAGAGAGGTCTGACCAGGTAATGTCTTTGCAAAATGATTGGGGTTCGGAGGGCAGGATCAGGGAGGTGGGGCTTATAGCCGGAAGTGGGCAGTTTCCGCTCCTTTTTGCCCACGCGGCCCGCCAGGCTTCGGTTCGGGTGTTTGCGATCGGTTTCGACGGAGAAACCGACCCCACGCTTTCCAAGTATGTCGATGAACTTCACATGCTCAAACTGGGACAGCTGAACCGGCTGGTAAAAACTTTCCGGAGCGCGGGAATTACCCATGCGGCCATGGCCGGGGCAATAAACAAGACCCGCATGTATGCTAAAATTCGTCCCGATTGGAGGGCCGTGCGGTTTATCAACAAGCTTCGGAACCGTAAAGACGACTCGCTTCTAAGGGCGCTTGCCGACGAACTGGAATCCGAAGGGATATTGATCCAGCCTTCCACCATCTTCCTGCCTGAACTTCTAGCCCCTGAAGGGATTCTTACCAGAAGGAAGCCCAATCGGCGCGAACAGGCCGACATTGGTTTCGGATGGACCCTGGCCAAGGCCATCGGAAGATTGGATATCGGCCAATGCCTGGTTGTGAAAAACCAGGCGGTGCTTGCAGTCGAAGGCATAGACGGAACGGACGCGACCATTATGCGCGGCGGGCGTCTTTGCCGGGAAGGGGCGGTGATCGTCAAGGTGAGCAAGCCCATGCAGGACATGCGCTTTGACGTTCCGGCCGCGGGCGCCGACACCATAGAGGTAATGAAGAGGGTCAATGCGCGGGTGCTTGTTCTGGAGGCCGGTAAAACGCTTCTGTTCGACCGTGAAAGGACCATAGACGCGGCCGATTCCGCTGGAATATCGATACTGGTGCGGGGTGAGTCCGCTGAGGCTAATGAGCATCAGGACGATGACGCGCTGGCTGTGCTGGAATCGAATCTGCCCGGTCCCCGCCTCCTTTATGCCGCTTCGCCGCAGCAGGATAACCGGGCTGCTTCCCGAGCGGTCCTGGTCCGCACTCCCCGCCCCGATGCCATACGCACGGCGGTAATTGGAGTGGGCTATCTGGGGCGTTTCCACGCTCAAAAATATGCCAGACTTGCCGAAGCCGATCTGGTGGGCATTGTGGACATCGACGGCCGGAGGGCCGAAGAGGTTGCCACGGAAGTCAGAACCAGTTCCTTTACCGATTACAGGCAACTGATCGGCAAGGTGGATGCTGTAAGCATTGTTACGCCCACCCCGCAACACTTTGCCATCGCGCGGGAGTTTTTGTCCGCCGGAGTCCATGTCCTTCTGGAAAAGCCCATGACCAAGAGCCGGGAGGAAGCGGACGAGCTTATCGCCATCGCCGCAAAAAACGGCGCGGTTCTTCAGGTCGGCCATCTGGAGCGGTTTAACTCCGCGTTTACCGCCATTCGAAATCGTCTGTCAAACCCCATGTTTGTAGAAGCCGACAGGCTGGCGCTCTTCAATGAAAGAGGTCTGGAGGTGGACGTTATCCTCGATTTGATGATTCACGACATCGATATCGTTATGAGCATCATCCAGGCCCCGCTGAAAAACGTCCATGCCTCCGGGATCGCCGTTCTCAGCCGCCTTCCGGATATCGCCACCGTGCGGATGGAATTCGAAAACGGGGCGGTGGCAAATCTTACCGCGAGTAGAATTTCGATAAAAAGCATGAGGAAATTGCGCATTTTTCAGGAAAATTGCTATTTTTCGGCCGATTATTTCGAAAAGCGGGCATACGCTGTCTACAAGGAAGCTGAGCCGGGGGAGGATGGTTTTCCGCAGATTTCCCTGGAAAACTTCGAAATTGTGGAAAAGGACGCGCTTGAAGAGGAGATTTTCTCATTCATGCAGGCGGTAAGGACCGGAAGCCGCCCGGAAGTCGACGGGGAGGCGGGCCGTCGGGCGCTTTCCGTTGCTTTGGAGATATCGAGCCTTATCGAGGAGCAAATGCGCGCAGAACGGGTTTTGCCGGAGAGAGGAAATTGGAAATATTTATAAGCGCCGGGGAAGCCTCCGGGGATCTTCACGGCGCTAATCTTGCCCGCGCCATATGGTCGGTTGCCCCCGAAACGAAGATGTCCTGCCTGGGGGGGGCGCATTTGAAAGGGGCCGGAGTTCCGGTAATCGTGGACAACCGGAAGGTTTCCGTTATTGGCATTTCCGAGGTGGTGGCTCAAAGCAGGTCGATTTATGCGGCATGGGTGAAGGTCCGGTCTTATCTGCTGGCAAACCGCCCCTCCATGGTGGTGCTGATAGACTTTCCGGAGTTCAATTTTTTGCTGGGGAGATTGGCCAAAAAAATCGGGGCCAAAGTCTTTTTCTACATAAGCCCTCAAATCTGGGGGTGGCGTGAAAATCGGGTGAAAAAAATCGGAAGGCTGATGGACGGGATGGCCGTTATACTGCCTTTCGAAAAGGATTTTTACGCTTCCCACGGCGTCGAGGTCCACTACGTCGGCCATCCCCTGGCCGAATCCATGAAAAACGTGGTCGACAAACCAGAGTGCGATCTGCTCTATCATGGTTTTGACGGCCCCCTTGTGGGGCTTTTGCCGGGAAGCAGGCTCGGGGAGGTCGAGCGTTTTTGGACCATGTTGATGGAGGCGGCATCCCTTATCCTGAAGACATATCCGCAGGCCAGGTTCCTTATGCCGGTGGGGTCTTCGATAGATGCCCGCAAACTCGAAGAGAGGGTGGCCCGCCGGCAGATGCCGGTGCGGGTGGTGAGTAACGACACATACCGGGCGGTCAGGGCCTGCGACCTGATAGTGACCAAGAGCGGCACGGTGACACTGGAGGCCGCGATTCTGGGAACTCCCATGATCGCCTTCTACAAGGCGTCAAAGGTTACCAAACGGATCGCGGAGCTGCTTGCCACGGTGGATTTTATCGCCCTGCCCAACTTGATAGCGGGCAGACAAATAGTGCCGGAATTTGCGCGCAGGGAGCCCACGGGGCAGCTTTTGGGTGAATGCGCCCTGAACCATTTGGGAGACCCCGGGCTGCTCGGGGCGCAGCGGGTCGAGCTTGGGCGGGTGCGCGATCAACTGGGCTCGGGTTCGGTATCCGCAAGGGTGGCGCGCCTTGTCCTGGACACTGCTAAAACTGACCGCAGATGGACGCAGATGGACGCAGATAAAAACAGATAAAG
Source organism: Syntrophobacteraceae bacterium (assembly GCA_031292195.1). GTDB lineage: Bacteria > Desulfobacterota > Syntrophobacteria > Syntrophobacterales > Syntrophobacteraceae > SbD1. Next base: position 24,870 of record JARLHP010000115.1, on the reverse strand, counting down.
AGAATTTTTCCCATCCGCTGAACCCGGTTCAAGATACAGTTTAGTATTTATCTGCATTTATCTGCGTCCATCAGCGTCCATCTGCGGTTCAAAAGCCTCGGCGATTTCTTCGGCGATCCGTACGGGCGGCTTTCCTTCGGTGTCGATGACCATATCGGCGAGCTGGGAGTAGAGCGGATGGCGTTCGGCGAGCAATTTCTCGATTTCCTCAGCCAGGGGCAGGGCAGAAAGGGCGGGGCGGGAAAGCGTTGACTGGGGGTCCGAGTGCAACCTGGCGCGGATCGTGTGGTGAGGAGCTTTCAGCCAGACGGTGAAAAAATCTTTGCGAAGCGCTTGGCGATTTTGGGGGTCGAGAACGATTCCGCCTCCGGTGGCCACTACAAGAGCTTCCCGCAACCGAAGGGTCTCCAGAAGACCTGATTCGGCCCTTCTAAAGGAGCCCCAGCCGTTTTTTTCAACCCACGCCGCTATATCGCAGCCGGCCTCCCGGACAAGGCTTCGATCCATATCGATGAAGCCGCGGCAAAGCCTTCGGGCCAGAATTTCTCCTACCGTACTCTTGCCGGTTGCGCGAAATCCAATAAGTGCTATATTACGCAGTTTCATAGTCCACACAGATTTGTAAGTTATCGAGCGTTATGGCAGCCTTGATTTCAAATATACACGATAAGTCCGGGAAGCGCCGCAATATTGCGGTCCTCGCCCCGGTTTTGCCTCGCCTTGCCGCCGGCGCACTGAGAGTGCTTCACCAGAGCTGCCGGTTCGTGACCGTGGGGGAGGAAAACTGGCTGCGGGCCTGCGAGATCGAGGCGCCCAAAATAGCGGCCTTCTGGCATTTTTCTTACCCGACCATCCTCTACTTTTTTCGCGATCGGGGCTACCTTACCATTACCAGCCGCAGCCGCGACGGCGAGTTTGCCGCCAGGATGGTGCAAAGCCTGGGATTTTTCGCTTTTAGAGGTTCGCCGGGCAAAGGCGGGGCGACAGCGCTCAAAAACATGATTTCGGCCTTCAAGCAAAGTGGAGGGGGCGGGATTGTGGCCGACGGCTCTCAGGGGCCGGCGCAAATAGCCCAAAGAGGCCTCCTGGTCCTGGCTATGTACTCCGGTTCTCCGATCATACCGGTAAGTTTTGCCGCCAGCCGGTGCTGGCGGCTGCCAACCTGGGACAAAACGTTGGTGCCCATGCCTTTTTCCCGGGTGGCCGTCTCCTATGGGCCGGTGATAAGGGTGGAACGCAACGCATCGGGTGCTCAGCTCGAAATCTACCGGGTGGAGCTGGAGCGGACATTGAACGAAATCACTGCCTTGGCGGAGAAAAAGGCCGCGGAGTTTGCATAACGCTCCAAATCTGCTAATATCTTTGTTCGAAGCTATGGGAAAATAGCCGGGAACAGAAAAGGAACGAACCGGAGTAGGGCAGATGATCGCCGGCCGCGGGTAAAAAGCGGTCGGAGGAAAGTCCGGGCTCCACAGGGCAAGGTGCTGGGCAACTCCCAGTCTCGGCGACGAGGAGGAAAGCGCAACAGAAAGCAGACCGCCTCTTGCGCTGGCGCAAGGGGTAAGGGTGAAACGGCGAGGTAAGAGCTCACCGGTCCCGGTGGCGACATCGGGAGCCAGGCAAACCCCACCTGGAGCAAGACCGAATAGGAGAGCGTTCGAGGGCTGCCCGTCCGATGCTCTCGGGTTGGTTGCTTGATCCCGCCGGTAACGGCGGGGCTAGAGGAATGATCATGCCCCGTTCGTCTTCGGACGTTTGGGGAACAGAACCCGGCTTATGCCCTGCTCCGGTTCTTTTTATTCTACTATTGTGGTTGTTTTGGGTCATGAATGAAACGTGCGTGATTGTGCCTGCCGCCGGGAGCGGCGTGAGGATGGGTGGGCCTGTGCCCAAACAGTTCCTGGAACTGGCTGGACGGCCTATTTTGGCTCACACCTTGAGCGGCCTGTCCCGGCTGGCCTTTGTGTCGATGATCGTTCTGGTGGTTGGCGAAGGCTACGAGGCCAGGATGCGGGAATTGGTAGGGCAGTGGCGTTGCGGACAGGAGTCGGGGCTGCCCGAGGTTTTTTTTGCGGCGGGCGGCAAGGAGCGAAGCGACAGTGTCTGTAACGCGCTGGAGATGCTGCCCGGGGAGTGCGAGTGGGTGATGATCCATGACGGTGTGCGCCCCTTCGCCTCGGCCGGACTTATGGAGGCGGTTTGGGAAGGCGCCAGGGCTACGGGAGCCTGCGTGGCGGCGGTGGCGGCCACCGATACGGTAAAGCTTGCCCGAGACGGTATTGTGCGTCAGACCCTGGCCCGGGATGAGGTCTGGCTGGTGCAAACGCCCCAGGTCTTTGATAAGCGGATCGTTACGGCGGCCTATAAAAGAGCCGTTCTGGAAGGGTGGGCCGGGACTGATGACGCCTCATTTGTGGAGCGCATGGGAGTGGCGGTCTCCATTGTCCAGGGGGAGCGCACCAATATCAAGGTGACCTCGCCCCAGGACCTGCGGTGGGCCGAATGGTACCTGGGGGCGATGGCATCGGGGAGGGGCTCATGCGGGTAGGCTTCGGCTATGACGTGCACCGGCTTGTGCCGGGGCGGCCGCTCATTTTGGGCGGCATTGAAATTGAGTACGAACGGGGGCTTCTGGGCCACTCGGATGCCGATGTGCTTTTGCATGCCATATGCGACGCCCTGATCGGGGCCGCGGCTCTGGGGGACATAGGCGTCCATTTTCCTGATACCGATCCCGCGTTCAAAGATGTGTCCAGCCTGGTTCTGTTGCTGCGTACCTACGAGCTCCTGAGGGGGCGGGGGTTTAGGCTGCAAAACATCGACACGACCATCGTGGCGCAAAGGCCCAAGCTCTCTCCTTTCATTCCGCGCATGGTCGAGAGGATTTCCGGTCATCTGGGGCTGGGTCCGGGCTGTGTCAATATCAAGGCCAAGACTACGGAGATGCTTGGTTTTGCGGGCCGTGAGGAAGGAATAGCAGCCTATGCGGTGGCGCTGGTGGAAGAGAGAACAGTGATTCGTGATTCGTGATTCGTGATTCGTGATTCGTGACTCGTGATTCGTGATTCGTGAATTGTGAATTGTGAATTGTGATTAGTTGAAAGTGATTAGTGATTAGAGCATAGTGATTAGAGTGGTGAGCACGTCGTGGTTTTAACTAATCACGAGTCACTAATCACTAATCACTGCTCTTTAAGGAACTGTAGCAATGGCGTTGCAGATATATAACACTCTGACGGGTAAAAAGGAGGAGTTTGTGCCTTTGGAACCCGGCAGGGTCAAAATGTACGTGTGCGGGATAACTGTCTACGATTTGTGCCATATCGGACATGCGCGCTCCGCCATTGTCTTCGATGTAATATGCCGCTTCCTGGCCGACTTGGGCTATCAGGTTTCCTACGTGCGCAATTTTACGGATATCGACGATAAAATTCTGCGGCGCGCGGGCGCCGAAGGAGTCGATTACCGCACCATCGCCAAGCGCTTCATCCAGGCCTTTCATGAGGACATGGATGCCCTGGGTCTTCTGCCCCCGGCCATGGAGCCGCTTGCCACCGACCACATCCCGGAAATGCTGGAGATAGTCCGCAGGCTGGTGGAAAAAGGAGTGGCATACAAGGCGGGAACCGATGTTTATTTCAGCGTTGAGCGTTTTCCGGGCTACGGGAAGCTTTCCGGGCGAGACCTGGAAGACATGGTGGCGGGCGCAAGGGTGGAGGTGGATGAAAACAAGCGCAACCCCATGGATTTTGTTCTCTGGAAGGGCAGCAAGCCCGGGGAGCCGACCTGGGAGAGCCCCTGGGGACCGGGCCGGCCGGGCTGGCATATCGAGTGTTCGGCCATGGCGGCGAAATACCTTGGGGCCCCCTTCGACATTCATGGGGGAGGAAAAGACCTGGTCTTCCCCCATCACGAAAACGAGATCGCACAGGCCGAGGCGGCTTTCGGTACATCTTTTGCCCGCTACTGGGTCCACAACGGGTTCGTTAACATCAATAACGAGAAGATGTCCAAGTCGCTTGGAAATTTCATCACCATCCGCGACGTGCTCGAATCCGTGCACCCCGAATCGCTCAGGCTTTTCGTCATAAGCAAGCATTACCGGAGCCCGGTCGATTTTTCGGATGACACCGTCGGGGAAGCCGAGCGGGGGCTCGAACGGCTCTACGCCACAGTGGAAGCCGCCCAGGAGAGATCGGCCAAAGACGGGCACGCGGATTATCCGGACGATGCCTTGAAAAAGCAGGATGTCGAACTCTATGAGAAGTTGGAGTCGCTTCCGGTGTTGTTTTACGAGGCCATGAACAACGACTTCAATACCGCGCAGGCCGTGGGCTATATTTTTGCGCTCCAGAGAAACCTTCAGCGCTTCCTCGATAAATTCGGCAGAAAGAACCTCAAAGGCCCATCCGCGCGGCTTGCCGCCAGGTCGGCAGATTCGCTTGTGAAGCACTGCCGGGTGATGGGGCTTTTGATGCTGGAGCCGGAGGCCTTTTTTGAGGGCCAGAGGAAGCTCAAACTGAAGACCACAGGCATAAGCGAAGAGGAGCTGAGCGACCTGATAGCCCAGCGGCACAAGGCCAGAGCTGAGAAAAACTTTGCCGAAGCCGACCGAATCCGGAAACAGCTCGAAGAAAAGCGCATCCAGCTGGAAGACTCTCCCGAGGGAACCAAGTGGAGAGTAAGTCTTCAGCCTATAATCGCGTGAGCTCCCGGCAGCCTCTGGCGCAAGACTGTATGTGGCGCGGTGGTGTGGGCTGAACTGAGCAAGCGGCCCCCAACAGCCCGAGGCCTACCATCCGATTGCCCGCGCCAGGCGGCGAGGGTGGGGATTTCGAACCCGGCTAGTCCCAGGCCGTTGTTGGTTTTTCCTCATAGCCCGCCATTAGAAGGTGCAGGTCTTCCCGCTCCAGTTTTCGCACCTCCTGAGGTTGCCATCGATATTTGTCGACGAGATACCTGTAAACACCATCGATCCCCTTCAGACCCTTGTAACCCTCTTTTTCCACAATGTGGTCGCCGATTTTTTCAAGCATCTGATCGTTCATGGACGCACTCCTGTATTATTTATTCCGGCAATGTATTTACGACCTGTTGTTCGGGCAATGCCCCCGGGTCGTTTTTTGGGGGGCGCCGCTAATTTTCAGCTAAGTCTTGTGAGCTAAATTAGATGTTTAAAAAGGTGCGGAATGCACATTGGAAATCACCTGGCAGGAGGATAGCGGCATGAAGTTAGTGAAAATAATCGTTCCGTCGCTGGCTGTGCTGGCTTTGCTTGCGACCGCGACTTGTTCATTTGCCTTCAAGGGACAGAAACTTTCCGGGGAGGCCAAGGTTGACCTGCGGCAGGCGAGGCAGATCGCTCTTAAGGCGCAGCCCGGTAAGATAGTTGATCAGGAGTTGGAGAAGGAAAAGGGCGGCTTCGGCTTGCGCTACTCCTTCGATATCCGGCACGGTAAGCTCACGCGGGAAGTCGGCGTTGACGCCCGTACCGGCAAGGTTCTGGAGAATTCGCCGGAAGGAGCTCATGCCGATTGATCGTTAGGCGCGGGATAAATCCGGCGCGACCATCGGTACCAGGTTGCGTTCAAGATTGCACCAAATAAGAAAGAGACAAAAAGAGCGGGGGAGCGTCTCCCCCCCGCCCCCCGGGATTAGGCCGCACGCGCTGCGCGCGTGTGGCCGAGCGCTCGGCGTTTTCGGCGCGTGGCCGAAGGCCGCCGCCGAAACGCCCAAAAGAGCCGCGAAGCGGCGAGGGGGTGTGGGGCCCGAGCCCCCGCGCTCTTTATCCTTTTCGCGCTATTGGATGCAACTTGGTACGAAAGCCTGATCGAGATCATTTGGCAAAGAAAAGGAGGGTTATGGAGAATACTGCTGAACGCTACCTCAGCAAAGTCCCGGAGGTCACCTTGATCTTTTGGATCATAAAAGTCGCTGCCACCACGCTCGGAGAAACAGGGGGCGATGCGGTGACCATGTCGATGAAACTTGGCTATCTTGTTGGCACGGTCATTTTCGCGGCGATGTTTCTAGTCGCCGTGGCCTTTCAGATCAAGGCGAAGCGTTTCCACCCACTGCTCTATTGGACTACCATCATTGCTACGACGACAGTCGGAACGACCATGGCCGATTATGCGGACCGGTCTCTGGGGATAGGCTACGCGGGAGGAGCTTCGCTTCTATTGGCTCTGCTGGCAGCATCCCTTGGCCGGTGGTATTGGACGCTCGGGTCTTTGTCGGTCGAATCGATCAGGACTCCAAAGTCGGAGATGTTCTACTGGGTGACGATCATGTTTTCCCAAACCCTGGGGACCGCTCTGGGGGACTGGACGGCCGATTCGATGGGAGTGGGGTACGGGGGAGGCGCCATAATATTCGGCTCTCTGCTCCTGCTGGTGGTGATGATATACTATTGGACCGGCATTTCCCGTACGCTTCTTTTCTGGGCGGCATTCGTTCTGACGCGCCCCCTTGGCGCCGTTGTGGGCGATTTTTTAGACAAGCCGCCTGGAGCGGGCGGACTGGCTTTGAGCCGCTACGCCGATTCGGAGGTTCTGCTCTTGTTCATACTGACCTGTATACTCTTTTTCCGACAAAGGCCTGCTGTTGAAAGCCACTGACAAGGCGGCGTGCTTTTTACCGGAGGAGAATGGATGCGCGTTCTGTTGGTTGAAGACGATCCCATGATCGGGGAGGCCGTCCACGGGGCTCTGATGGAGGTCTCTTATGCGGTGGATTGGGTCAAAGACGGGCAGACGGCCTGTGAAGTGTTCTCCGGGCAGGAGTACGACCTGGTGCTTTTGGACCTGGGGCTTCCGGGAATGGACGGGCTGGACGTGCTGAACTTGCTGCGGGCCGGGAACAATCGGGTGCCGCTGCTGGTCATAACGGCCCGCGACGGAGTCGGGTAGCGACCAGATCGGCTCGGGGCTCGGCCTTTCCATTGTTCGGGCCATCGCATCGCGCTGCGATGCCACAGTCCATCTCGACTTTGCCGATGAGCAGTCGAAGTCCGGCCTGCGTGTAACCGTGGTTTTTCCTGGTTCGTAAATCAAGTCATAAAACGCCATGCGATTATGCCGAAATCCCCCGGAACCACTCGGCCCAGCTTTCGAGTAGCGCCTCCCCGCTTCTTACCACCCGGTCACAGGCCATCTCGATCATGGCGTTTACCACCGCGCCCTCACTCTCTCCTGCCTGCCGGAAATCGGTTCTGATGCCCATAATGTTCTGTCCCGGCCCTCTTTTGGCGTAAAAATAGCCGATCTCCCAGGCAGTGCCATCGTCGACCTGGGGACCGTCGAGCAGGGCGATCAGCACGTCGGCGTCATCAAGGTGGGATTTACAGCGGGAAAATATTTCTTGCCGGGCCTGCTTGCCAAGCGAATCGATTTCGGCCGGGGTGATCAGTTCATAGGGCCAGATTACGTTGACCGGACAGTTCCGGGATGCAGTCAGGATTTCGAGGTCGTTTTTCAGTTTTCGAAGCCAGTCCCGTTGTGATTGCGTGAATAGAGGGCCTGCGAGGTAGACTTTCACACTTTCTCCCCTGTCTGTTTGTCGTGTCGAGTTGATGGGCAAAGCGGTCGCCGGCTATTCTGGCGGACAAGCCCCCTCAAGGCAAGGGAGAATAGGGAAAAGCGGTTTGTCCCTGTCCTCGGGCTGCCGAAATGACACGGGAAGGGGTAATTCTCAGGTCGAAGGGTGCTCGGGGACCTCCTTTGAAGCTTCCAGGTGTCGGGAAAGGCGGTCTAAGCACTCTTTGATGGGGAAAAACGCCAGAACATAGAAGGTGGCCAGGAACATGAGGCTAAACTGGATATAGGCGCCGAGGGGGTCGGAGAGCGATTTTTGATAGTTCCACAATCCCAGAAGGAGAACGGCGCCCAAGCCCCAGAGAACCAATGCGGCACAGCTACAGCAAAGCTCTTTTTTCTTCATGATCCCACCTCGCTCAAATGGAAGGAAAGGAACCGAGACACCATGGTATGCATTGGAGTGTGGATAGAGCAATAGTGTGGACTCCGTATTCCGCCGGGAAAGAAACGGTAATTTTCTCGGCCGGAAGAGGAAGACGCATAGGAGATGGGCGCCGGTCCAGTGGAACGTTTAGCCGGTAGTGCTTATACTATGAAGCTGATCTCTGTTAGGGGTGGCGACAGACTCTCCGATCAAATTTTGAAAGAGGGGAAAACATGGCGGAAAAAAGAGCTGGAAGAGAGCAAGATTCCTTCTTGGGCGCTGAAGTCGAAGAAAACCTGCGGGCGGCATTCGATGCGCTTCCCAATGAGGTGCGGGTGGCGCTCTTTACCGAGAAGGGCCAAAACGATGTGCTTAACAAGGCCGCGCGGGACCTGCTGGGCAGTTTTGCCAAAATATCGAAGAAGATCGTATTGAGCGAGTTCGATTTGAAGAGTGAAGAGGCACGGAAGCAAAATGTGACCAGCGCTCCGACCCTTGTCTTTGACCCGCAACGATATTCGATAAGGTATCTGGGCGTTCCCTACGGCGAGGAGGGCCGGACCCTGGTCGGAATGATTCTGCTGATCGGGTTTCGCACCGGCAATATGAACGAGCAGTCGCTAAAGGTCATGAAAAGGATGGGGTCTGGAAGGGAACTCAAGGTTTTTGTAAGCCCGACCTGTCCCTATTGTCCGGAGCAGGCGATCAACGGAGTAAGGGCGGCCATCGAGAGGCCGGATATCGTATCGCTGGAGATAATCGACATCCAGTCAAACCAGGAAACGGCCAATCGCTATTCCGCCTTCAGCGTCCCGCAAACCTTTGCAAACGATATACTGATCGCCCAGGGTGCGCAGCCGGAAGAACTGTTTGCGGCCTCGCTTGAAAAGCTCGAACAGCAGACCGTCTTCATCCCGGAAACCGACGCGGAAATAGTCGAAACGGACGTGGTTATCGTCGGCGGCGGCCCGGCCGGTCTTGCCGCGGGGATTTACTCGGTTAGAAGCGGACTGCGAACGGCGGTAATCGAACGTGGGGCGCTGGGAGGGCAGGTGGCCACAACCCCCGTTGTGGAGAACTACCCCGGGTTTGCGAGGGTGCCCGGAAAAACACTGGTCGATATTCTGGTAAGCCATGCCCTGGAATATGTGCAGATATTCCAGGGAGAAGAAGTGGTGGAGGTTAAACCCGGCGAGCGAATAGAGGTGCGCACGGGCAGGAGAAAATATATCGCCAGGGCTCTGGTACTGGCTACAGGTGCCATTTACAAAAAACTGGACGTTCCCGGCGAGATGAACTTCATGGGGCGGGGTGTAAGCTACTGCGCCACGTGTGACGGTCCGTTGTTCAAAAACAGGAAGGTAATCGTGGTCGGAGGGGGCAACAGCGCCGTGACCGAAGCGCTCCATCTCCATCACATCGGCGTACAGACCGTCCTGGTGCACCGGCGTAATGGGCTGAGGGCTCAGGAGCACCTGGCCAAAAATATCTTTTCCAACAACATCGAGGTCCTGTGGGATACCGAAGTGGTGGAGATAAAGGGCAAGGAAAAGGTCTCGGAAGTCGTTTTACGAAACAACCGGACCGGTGAGGTCTATCCCTTCCCTGTGCAGGGAGTCTTTGTGGCCATCGGCTATGAGCCTTCGGTCGATCTTGCCAGGGCCCTGGGCGTCGAACTCACGCCGGAGGGTTTCATCGGGCATGATTCACATCACAGAACCAATGTCCCGGGAGTCTATTCCGCCGGAGATGTGGAAGGGGGCTACAAACAGATAGTAACCGCCATGGGGCAGGGCACCGAGGCCGCCTTGTCCGTGTTCGAAGACCTTGCTCATCCTTATTGGACTTCCGAGGGCGGAGTAGCGCAAATGAATAAGAGCCGGTGAGCCGGTGAGTCGGTGAATGGGTGAATCGGTAAAGAAAGAGCGGGTGAATCGGAAAATAAGCCGGTGAATGGGTGGATTGGTGAAAAAAGAGCCAGTGAATAGATGAATAGGTGAATTGGGTGTCGAAGCTTTTCTTTTCTTTCCGATTCACCGACTCACCGATTCACCGGCTCTTAGCCGATTCACCCATTCACCGGCTCTTATTCACCGGCTCTTCTCCGTCAAATTCGATCAGTTCCCCGGTCACCGTGAAGATTACGCGCTCGCAGATGTTCACCACCCGGTCGGCGGCGCGTTCCAGGTTGTGAGCAACCCACATGAGATGGCTGGCGCCGTCGATGTTTCTCGGGTCGGCAAGCACGTAAGTCATGAGTTCGCGGTATACCTGGTCGTAGAGATCGTCAATCTGTTGGTCTTCCCCGGGTATGGCGTTGGCGACTTCGATGTCCCTGTCCACAAATGCCAGGAGTGCTCTGTGGAGCATGTCGGATGCCAGGGCCGCCATTCTGGGAATGTCGATCAGAGGTTTGATCAGGGGGTTTTCCCCCAGTTTGACCACAATTTTGGCGATCCCTTTGGAATAATCGGCAATTCTTTCCAATTCCCCGGAAATCTCCAATATGGCCGCAAGGGTCCTGAGATCTTTGGCCATGGGCTGTTGCCTGGCTATGAGGACCAGGGTATCCGATTCAATTTGATAACGTCTGCGGTTGATCTCCGAATCGGCCTCGATCAGCCGTTTGGCCTCCTCGATTCGCCGCCCGCCGAGAATCTCCACCGCATCGATTATGCTGCGCTCGACCATCACGCCGAGGTCGACCAGCCTGTCTTGAAGCGCCTCCAATTCCTTTTCCAGTGGAGTCTTCACTCATGCCCCCCGCCTTGTCTCGATTCAAGCCAATAAATGCCAACCGCCACCGCGGATAATTCGTCGTTAGATCCTCAAAGCTATTTTATAACCGAGGCTCGGCGCCAATTGCAAGCAGCCCCCCCGCCGGGTCGGGAGTATCTTAATTACCTTACATCCCAAGAGGCGGCGCTCAGGTCCCGGCGCCCTCTTTTCCAAAAGGGAAGCCCTGTGACGGGAGCGGACGTCGAAAAAAGAAAACCCCCGAACCCGTAAGGGCCGGGGGCAAGCGTAAAAAAACCTGCGGGCATCGTGCGCAATGACGCCGTTTTACCCGGAAGGCTTGGTATCCCTAGTACATGCCACCCCCGGGCGGCATGCCACCCATGGCGGGGCCGCCTTTGTCTTCCTTGGGCAGTTCGGCTATCATGCATTCGGTGGTGAGCATGAGGGCCGAGACGCTGGCCGCGTTCAAAAGAGCCGTGCGGGTGACCTTGGTGGGGTCGATGACGCCGGCGGCGATCAGGTCTTCGTACTGACCGCTCTCCGCGTTGTAGCCAAAGGCCCCCGTTTGTTCCTTGATTTTTTGAACCACTACCGAACCCTCTTCCCCGGCGTTGTTGGCGATCTGGCGGGCGGGTTCTTCGAGCGCGCGCCGGATGATCTTAAGGCCCAGCTGCTCGTCTCCATTGAGTTGCACGTTTTCAAGCGAGGACAGGCAGCGCAGGTAGGCAACCCCGCCGCCGGGAACGATGCCTTCTTCCACTGCCGCGCGGGTAGCGTTGAGAGCATCTTCGACCCGGGCCTTCTTCTCCTTCATCTCGGTTTCGGTGGCCGCGCCCACGCTGATCACCGCCACGCCGCCAACCAGCTTGGCCAGTCTTTCCTGCAGCTTTTCCCGGTCATAGTCGCTGGTGGTTTCCTCGATCTGGGTGCGGATCTGGCGCACGCGGCCCTCCAGAGCCTTGCGGTCGCCGGCGCCGTCGACTATCGTGGTGTTGTCCTTGTCGATGCGGATGGTCTTTGCCCTGCCAAGATCGTTCAGGGTCACGTTTTCAAGCCGAATGCCCTTTTCTTCGCTGATGACCTGGGCGCCGGTAAGAACGGCGATGTCTTCGAGCATTGCCTTGCGCCTGTCGCCGAACCCCGGGGCCTTCACCGCGCACACCTGGAGGGTGCCGCGCAGCTTGTTGACCACCAGGGTGGCCAGGGCTTCGCCCTCAACGTCTTCGGAGATGATCAGAAGCGGTTTGCCCATCTTGGCGATCTGTTCGAGAACGGGCAGAAGGTCCTTCATGCCGCTGATCTTTTTCTCGTTTACCAGGATCAGGGGTTCGTTGAGCAGAACTTCCATCTTTTCGGGGTCGGTCACGAAATAGGGAGAGATATAGCCGCGGTCAAACTGCATACCCTCCACGACCTCGAGGGTGGTCTCCATGGATTTGGCTTCCTCGACCGTGATAACGCCCTCTTTGCCCACCTTGTTCATCGCCTCGGCGATGATGTTTCCGATGGTCGAATCGTTATTGGCCGAAATGGTGCCCACCTGGGCGATTTCTTTCTGGTCCTTGATCGGCTTGCTGGTCTTTTTGAGTTCCTCGACCACCACCTGGACCGATTTTTCGATGCCGCGCTTGATGGCCATGGGGTTATGGCCGGCTGCGACCAGCTTGGAGCCTTCAAAGTAGATCGACTGGGCCAGGATGGTCGCCGTGGTTGTCCCGTCGCCGGCCACGTCGCTGGTCTTGCTGGCAACTTCCCTTACCATCTGGGCGCCCATGTTTTCGAACCGGTCTTCGATCTCGATTTCCTTGGCCACGGTTACGCCGTCCTTGGTCACCGTGGGGCCGCCGAAACTCTTTTCAATGACCACATTGCGGCCCTTGGGGCCAAGCGTCACCTTTACGGCGTCGGCCAGCGTATTGACGCCGTTTAGCAGCAACTCGCGCGCTTTGGTATCATATATCAACTGCTTCGCCATTAGTATGTTCCTCCTGCTATGTTCAAAAGATCAGAGATTTACTCGATGATCGCGAGAATGTCGTCTTCGCGCATGATAAGAACTTCCTGGCCCTCGACGGTGATCTCTGTGCCGGCGTATTTGCCGAAAAGAACACGGTCACCCTTCTTGACATCGAGGACTCTTTTGGAGCCGTCTTCCATGGTCTTGCCGCTGCCCGCGGCAAGTACTTCACCCTGGATGGGCTTTTCCTTGGCCGTGTCGGGAATGATAATCCCGCCTGCGGTTTTTTGTTCTTCTTCCATGCGTTTGACCACGACGCGATCGTTTAGCGGTCTGAGGTTCATAGCAACTCCTTTCGGTTTGGAAAATAAATCGAAATGGACAAAAGCCCGGGGGCTTCGCCCGGCAGTGTTAGCACTCAATCATGATGAGTGCTTTTAATCATCGCCGATTCATTTGGCAAGCGAAAAAGAGCTGCTGGGGGGGAAAAAAAGTGAAAAGATCGTTCCGCTCCCCGGCTGTTTACCATTTACTTCCACCCTGCCGGAGGCCTTCTCGACCAGTTGGTAGACGATGCTCAGTCCCAGACCTGTCCCGTTAGTCTTGGTGGTAAAAAAGGGATCGAAAATTCTTTTCAGGGCTGGATCGGGAATTCCGCATCCCGTATCGCCAATATCTATTCTAACCTGTCTATCCGGATTGTCGATAGGGTGTTGGAGCTCGACCGCTATGGAAAGCTCTCCGCCGGCGGGCATGGCTTCCAGGGCGTTTACCAGCAGGTTCCACAGCACCCGGCGCAGATGGAGCGGATCGATGGCAACCAGGGGCTTTGAGCGGAAGTCGGTGCTGATGGTGTGGGAGGCTGTGGCCTTTTTGTTGGCTCTTATAAGGGCTACGATCTCCTCGATAACCGGGCATACCGCCACATCCTCGATTTTCGAAGACTGGGGCGAACCTTTGGCCATCCACAGAAATTCGGTCACCAGCGCGTTTACACGCTCGATTTCCCGTTGCACAATTCCAATGAGTCTTTCATTTAACGGACTCAGTCCCGTTTCGCTCCGCAGCATTTGCACGGCGCCGCTCATGGCCGCCAGCGGGTTTTTGATCTCATGGGCTATTTCGGCGGCCACTCTGCCGGCCAGTACCAGCCGCTCCATCCTCTGAAAATGCTCCTCGATGCCTCTGAGCTTGGTAAGGTCGGTAAATATGATGAGCCAGCCGAAAGTTTTGCCGTTCTCTTTCCTCAGGGCGGAAGCCGAATAGCCGAAAACGATTTGCATGCCGGCCGGATGGTTGTAGCAGGTCTCCATGCGAGTGGCGTGTCTTGAAGCGCTGAGCGTCGTAGCGCTATGAACCGGTAAAAAGTCAATGCCCGTAAAGATCTCGGTCACCAGGTACCCGGAGATCTCCTCGGGCTTCATTCCGAGCATCTTATGGGCGGCCTTGTTCGAAAAAATGATGCGTCCTTCCAGATCGACGGTAAGCAGGCCGCTTGTCATGCTTCGAACGATACTGGTGTGAAGGGTTTGCAAGGTCTCGAGGTCCCTTTCGCTTTGACGAACGCGCAGTTTGGACCTCTGGAGTTCCCGGGCGAGGTATCCGGCCAGAAAGCCTACCAGGAAAAAGGCGGCGGTATTAATGAGGATATTGAAAAAGTAGGTCCCGGAGTCCCGCGCATGCAGAGACCCTAAGGCTATATCGAGCGGAGATATCCATCCGAAGTATTGCAGGTCGAGAAGACAACCGTAGATCAGGGCGGAGGCGGAGGCGGTCAAAAGACTTGCCTTGCGGTGCAGCAACAGGGCCGCGCTGAATATCACCAGCATGTAGAGCGATGAGAAGCAGGAGTCAATTCCGCCCGTCATAAAAACCAGAACGGTTACGGCCCCCAGATCGAACAGGAGTTGGAGCAGGGTGAAGCGCTCCAGTCGGCGGACACCCCGGAGGGCAAAGGCCCCGAAAATCGTAAACAGGACGAGTATACAGGAAAACATATAGAGAGGGTGAAACAGTGCGGAGAGCAGGTGGCCATTTCTTCTGCTTTGAACGGCGATAGTGACCAGCAGGAAAAAAAGGGCCAGGAGCAGCCGATAGAGCATCAGTTTTTTGAGTTTGCTCCTCAGTCGGCCGTCATCGGCCTCATTATCAAGTCCGGCCAGCAGTTCGAGCATGCAGCCTTCTTCTTTATCTCGCAACCACGTCGGCAAGTTGAAAGATGGGCAGGTACATGGCCACCAGCAGAAAGCCGATGGTTACGCCCAGGAAAAGAATGAGCAGAGGTTCGAGCATGGATGTCAAGGATCCGACGGCCGTGTCGACTTCCTCGTCGTAGAAATCGGCTATTTTGCCGAGCATGTTGTCGAGAGCGCCGGTAGCTTCGCCAACGGCGATCATCTGTGTCACCATGGGCGGAAAGACGTGCGTTTCGGCCAGAGGTTCGGCCACCGGGCGGCCTTCGGAAATTGAAGTCCGGGCGTCCCGGATGGCCTTTTCCACAACCGAGTTGCCGGCAGTGGCCGCGACCACCTCCAGGCCGTCCAAAATGGGCACGCCGCTCGATAGCATGGTCCCGAGGGTCCTGGTAAAGCGTGCTACGGCGATCTTTTTTAACAGGATGCCGAAGACGGGGGCCCGCAAAGCCATTTGGTCAAAAACGTAGCGCCCCTTGGGGGTTCTACGAATCCTGCGAATTCCTATCACCAGCAGGATAATGCCCAGGATCATCCAGTGGATGTAATGCTTTGTGAAGTCGCTGGCGTTCATCACCAGCAAAGTCATGGTGGGAAGTTTTACTCCCGCGTCGGTGAAAAGCTTGGTGAAGACCGGGATGACAAAGATCAGGATAACCGTCACAACGATTACGGCAATGGAGACGACTATGGCCGGGTAGGTAAGCGCGCTTTTGACCTTTTTCTTTAGACTGGCCATCTTTTCGATGTAGGCGGCCAGCCGGTTCAAAATCACGTCCAGTATGCCTCCGATCTCCCCGGCGGCCACCAGGTTGTGAAACAGATTGTCAAAGACTTTGGGGTGGGCCTTGATGGCGTCGGAAAGCGTCGAACCTTCCTCGACGCTCTTTTTGATCTGTTTAATTACTCTTTTGAAAGTCGCGTTCTCCTGTTGGTCCTGGAGAATGTCCAGGCACTGCACCAGGGGCAGGCCGGCATCGATCATGGTTGAAAACTGCCTGACGAATATGACCTTGTCCTTGTCCTTAACCTTGCCCCCGATGGCCGGAAAGTACGCCATAAGGTCTTTGGGCTTGAGTTTGATGGTCCTGATCACTACCCCTTTTTTGACCACCATCTGGCGGGCCAGGGGAAGATTATCGGCCTCGATTTCTCCTTTTTGCTTTTTGCCTGAGCGATCTTTGCCTGCCCATAAATAAATCGCCATTCCTGCTCTCCTGTTGTGTCGGTAAAAATTGGTGGTTCATCGATACTCAATGCAATTTGCAGTCCAAAACAGGCGATGGAAGAAGGAAAGCGGGGAGCGGGGAATCAATCTTTGGTCGAAGACCTGATGACTTCCTCGACAGAGGTCACTCCCTCCTTAAGTTTGTTAATACCTGCGCGCCTCAAGGTGGTCATCCCCAGACGGATGGATTCCTTTTTGATCTCGGCGGCGGAGGCGCCCATCAGGACGAGTTCCCGGATTTGCTCATAG
This sequence comes from Syntrophobacteraceae bacterium, assembly GCA_031292195.1. Taxonomy (GTDB): domain Bacteria; phylum Desulfobacterota; class Syntrophobacteria; order Syntrophobacterales; family Syntrophobacteraceae; genus SbD1. The sequence goes on along the minus strand of JARLHP010000115.1, from coordinate 8,543 downwards.
AGGGGCATGACTTCGTAAAGGGCGATACGTCCCCGGTATCCCGTATCGTTACAGGCGGCGCAGCCTTTGCCGTGATAGCAGGTGAAACCGCCAAGCTCGTCATCCATCACCCCGAGGTCGAGCAAGGTTTCCGGGCTGACTGGTTCTTCGGTCTTGCACTCCGAGCAGATTTTGCGCACCAGTCTTTGGGCCAGCACCAGGTTTACGGCCGAGGCGACCAGAAAGGCTTCCACGCCCATATTGAGCAACCGGTTAATGGTGCTCGGGGCGTCGTTGGTGTGAAGGGTGCTGAGCACCAGGTGGCCGGTCAGGGCCGCTTTGACCGCAATTTCAGCGGTTTCGAAGTCTCGAATTTCACCGACCATTATGATGTCGGGGTCCTGGCGCAGAAAAGAGCGAAGGGCGGCGGCAAAGGTGAGGCCGATAGCCTCGTGCATCTGGACCTGGTTTATGCCCATCAGGTTGTATTCTATGGGGTCTTCGGCCGTCGAGATGTTGTGGGCCACCTTGTTTAGATCGGCCAGCGCGCTGTAGAGTGTGGTGGTCTTGCCGCTGCCGGTCGGGCCGGTGACCAGGACCATTCCATAAGGCAAATAGATGGCGTCGCGGAAATTTTTGTACTGGCCCTCTTCAAAGCCCAGTTTGGTCATATCCAATTGGAGACCGGATTTGTCGAGCAGACGCAAGACTACCTTTTCGCCAAAAAGGGTGGGCAGCACTGAAACCCGGAAATCCATCTCGACGCCTTTTGCCTTGAGCCGTATTCGCCCGTCCTGGGGCAGTCGCCTCTCGGCAATATCGAGGCGAGACATGATTTTTAAACGCGAAATAATGGCATTTTTGAGATGGATGGGAGGCCGCATCACCTCGTAGAGCACCCCGTCGATGCGGAAGCGGATGCGCATCACCTTCTCATAGGGTTCGACATGAACATCGCTGGCATGTTTTCGGATGGCGTCCATCAGGATGAGATTGACCAGTTTGACCACGGGGGCCTGCTCGGCTGCATTTTCAAGCATCGAGAGGTCCATCTCGTCGGATGTCTGGACAAAATCGAGTTCTACCTCGTCTTTAATCGCCCCCAGAATGTCGTCAAAAGAGTCGTCGTCGGCGTTGAAAAAAGTCCCGATGACCTGCTTGAGCACCGAATCGGCTGCTACGTGAATCTGGATGTTTTTACGGGTGAGGAAGCGAATGTCATCGATAATGAACAGGTTGCCGGGGTCCGCCATGGCGACGTGGAGGGTATTGCCCATCAGTCCGAAGGGCACCGCCTGGTATTTGTGCATAATGTCGAGGGGAACCAGGCTTACGATACCTTTTCCGAGGGTGATGCGGGACAGACTGATCTGGGGACAGTTATACTGCCTGGCTATAAATTCGCTCAGGGTATTCTCGTCGATTACGCCCTGCTTTACCAGGGCCGCACCAATGCGTTCTCCGCTGTGGCGCTGATCGTCCAGCGCGCGGTTGAGTTGCTCGGTGGTGACCAAGCCCTCCTGGATCAGCAATTCGCCTATTTTTTTGGCCACAGCTCAAAATCCTTCCCAAGAAGTCTGAGACCAGGCTTGCACACCGAGCTCTTCTCCCACACCGCTAACGGGTCAAGGTAAGGTTGAAACATATAGTTCAAGATGTAGGCAAAATCTACAAAAAACGGTAAAAAAAACTTGACAGCCATCCATTCCCGGTTATCATTCGCAACGCTTCTCGCTTAGAGGGGCGCAATGATATCAGATTAGGGGGTGGTTGTCATGATTTGCTCAACGGTGAAGGCGGGCACGGAATGCGCCTTCATGACCAAAGCAGGATGCGGCTACAGTGGCGGCGCCTGCTCTCCGATCGTGGAACAGTGCGAGGGCTGCCAGCGCGCTGTGGAATTTCCTTCCGGGAAGTTTTGCTCCAGTTATCCCAATCCTGCCATCAAATGGAAGGCCAGCGCATGTAATTTCGCAACTCATACCAAGCTGGAAGTGCAGGACAAGCAGAAAGTCAATCCTCTCAAGGCTTCCAAGAGAAACAACAAAAAGAAGTAGCATCCATCGCCGGTTCGTGAGAGCGGCCTTCGGCAGGTTTTTTGTCACCGGGAGGTTCGCTCTCGCCAATCTCCCCGGTTGTCCTCTTTTGCTCCGGGCCGTGGGGCTAGATTACGGTGCGGTGGCACGGGTTGATCTTTGTTTTCGTTTGACTTCTCATGCGTCCATCCGTTATGCAATTATGGGTTGGTATTACGCTCCGGCAGCCCAAGTGGTAAGCTTTAAGGATTACTTTGCCCGGGGCCTGCCGAGAAAGGATGCGCAACAGTGGAACAAACTTTGATTTTGACCGGAGCTCAGGCGGCCGCGGAAGCGGCGAGGCTCAGCCGCGTTCAGGTAGTTGCCGCCTATCCGATCACCCCTCAGTCCAAAATCCCGGAGACGCTTTCCGGGTATGTGGAGCGGGGGTTGCTCAAGGCCGAATTTGTGCGGGTGGAATCCGAGCACTCCGCCATGGGGGTGTGCATCGCGGCTTCCATCGCCGGCGCCCGGGCCTTTACGGCCACCGCCTCAAACGGCCTGGCCTACATGCACGAGCAGCTTCACTGGGCCGCGGGCTCTCGGTTGCCGATCGTAATGCCGGTGGCCAACCGGGGTGTGGGGGCTCCCTGGACGATCCTAAACGATTGCCAGGACACCATATCTCAGCGCGACACCGGCTGGATGCAGTTCTACTGCATGAACAACCAGGAAGTGCTCGATCTGGTGATCGTGGCCTTCAAGGCGGCCGAAAGGCTCCTTATCCCCTGCATGGTCTGCTTCGACGGCTTTTTGCTCTCGCACACCTTCATGCCGGTGGCCATGCCCGGCCAACAGGAAGTGGATTCTTTTCTGCCTCCTTATGTTCCCTTTCACACACTCGATCCCGAAAACCCGGTGAATATCAATCCGGTGGTCTTGAGCGACACGGTTGCCGACCCGGACGGCGTGCCTTCGCCCGGCTATATGGGATTTCGCTACCGGCTGCAGAAAAGCCTCGAGGACGGACTGGCGGTCATAAGGCAAACCGGTCGCGAGTTTGGCGAACTTTTCGGCCGCTCCTACGAAGACCCGCTTTTCCACTACCAGACCGAGGATGCTGATTTCCTCTTCGTTGCCATGGGGGCGATTGTGGGGGAGGCCTCGGAAGCTGTCGACGCTTTGAGGGGCCAGGGCGTCAAGGCGGGCGTTCTGGGTGTGCGGGTCTACCGGCCTTTCCCCGCGGCCGAACTCTACCAGGCGCTGCGGCAACGGCGTGTTGTGGCGGTGGTGGAGAAGGCGATCAGCTATGGGTACGAAGGCGCGCTGGCCTCGGAACTCAAGGCCGCGTTTTATGGAAAAAGCGGCCCCGCCCCGGTGATTTTCAATTATATAGCCGGCCTTGGCGGAAAAGACGTGGCCACCGCGGACCTGGTTCAGGCGGCCAGTGAGAGCATTGCGGCGGCTAAGAGCGGCACTGTGCCCGATAGAGCGCAATGGATCGGATGTTGATAAAATAACAAGGCAAAGGTGGGCAATGTCTGGGCAAAGTTCAATTCTCGACTACCCTGAACAAGAATTTATCCTTCCGGGCAACCGGCTTTGCGCCGGCTGCGGGGTCACTATAGCATACCGGTTCATTTTAAAGGCGCTTGGGAAAAAGACGCTCATTTGCGTACCGGCCAGCTGCCTCACCATTTTGCACGGCATGTACCCCAAGACGCCGATCATGGCGACCACCGTCAACAATACGTTTGCGGGCACCGCCGCGGCCGCTTCGGGATTCGCCGCGGCCCTCAAGGCCACGGGACGTGAAGACTGGCATGTTCTGGCCATGGCGGGCGACGGGGGGACTTTCGATATGGGAATTCAAGGCCTCAGCGGGGCCGCCGAGCGCGGCGACAACTTCATCTATGTCTGCTACGACAACGAGGCCTACATGAATACGGGTACTCAGCGCTCCAGCGCCACCCCGGCCGGCGCCCTGACCACCACGACCCCGGTACGGCCCAAAGAGCAGCTTAAAAAAGACTTCATGAAGATAATGGACGCCCACTGGCTGCCCTATATGGCCGGCATATCGAGCGCCTATCCGGCGGACGTCTATAAGAAGTTTCTGAAGGCACGGGAAATCAAGGGAACCAGGTTTTTCCACCTTTCGGCGCCCTGTCCCACCGGCTGGGCGTATCCCACCAAAGATACGGTCAAGATCGGCCGCATGATGGTGGAGTCCTGCCTATTTCCGCTCTACGAAATTGAAAACGGCCGTTTGAGTCTTACCGGCAAAAGCCTGAGTATTGCCAGAAGCGGCGGGAAAAAACCGATCGACGAATACCTGGGGCTCCAGGGGCGATTCAAAAAAATCACGGCCGAACAAGCGGCTGCATTCCAAAGGCATGTGGATGAACAATGGGAGGCCTTGCTTGCCAGGGCCGGGTTCTAAAACTGAGGCCGCAAGAATCGATGCGCTGGTTTGCGCAGGGCTCGAAAAGCAATGCGGACGCTAGCCGGGGACACTAGTCCCAAAATAGTGGTGCGTGCTCCCAACTGGCTAGGAGACGCGGTCATGAGCACACCGGCCCTGGGCGCGATCAGGGCCGCTTTCCCCACCTCCGAGATAGTCCTGGCCGCCAACCCGGTGGTCTGCGAACTGATGAGCCCTCATCCGTATTGCGACCGCATAATCGTTTTGGACAAAAAAGGGGCGCACAAAGGGGCGGCAGGCCTTTGGAAGTTTGGCCGGGGCCTTGGCGCGCAGCGCTTCGACCTGGCAATCCTGCTTCAAAACGCTATGGAAGCGGCGATGATCGCCGCCTTGGCCGGGATCAAAAGAAGGGCCGGCTACAGCACTGACGGGCGCGGGTTTCTTCTTACCCATGCGGTTCGGGTGTCCAAAGAGGCTCTCCGGATGCATCATAGCGGGTATTACCTGGAAATGCTCGCCGGGTTGGGAATCGCTCCCGCCGGACTGGAAACGAGGCTCCACTGCACGGAGGCGGAAAGGGGCTGGGCGCAGACCGTTTTGGGGCAGGGCCGCTGGGCGGCCATAAACCCGGGGGCGGCCTACGGCTCGGCCAAAAGATGGTACCCGCAAAGATTTGCGCAGGTGGCCGACGCTCTGGCCTCCGATTTCGGATTCAAGGTGCTCCTGGTGGGCGGCCCCGGGGAAGCGGCCATCGGCTCCGAAATCTGTTCCCGGATGAGTGCGAGCGCGCTGAACATGATCGGCATGACTTCGGTTCGCCAGCTTATGGCCCTTCTTGCATCCGTGGAACTGGTCGTAACCAACGATTCGGGCCCCATGCACGTGGCGGGGGCCTTCGACCGGTCTGTGGTGGCCCTTTTCGGCCCAACCGACCATCGCATTACTTCCCCGTTGTGCTCCAAACTTTCCCTGGTGCGCAAGGACACGGAGTGCGCCCCCTGTCTTAAAAGGGAATGCCCCCGCGACCACCACTGCATGGCGGACATCACCGTGGAAGATGTTCTGGGTGGAGTGGAGGCCTTGCTGAGGAAATGAAAAAATTCAGCGTTCCCTCTGGGGGCTTCCGTAAAATTCTGATTGTAAAGCCAAGTTCCTTTGGCGATGTCCTGCATGGCCTGCCGGTGCTCCATGCGCTAAGCCAAAGGTTCCCGCAAGCCGAGATCCACTGGGTGGTGGCCAAAGCCTTTGCCTCCATTCTGGAAGATCACCCCCTGATTGACAGGCTCTGGGTCATTGACAAGGATTCCTGGAAACGGCCGGGGCGCCTGGCGAGCACTTTCTCGGAGCTCCGAAGGCTAAGGCGCGGGCTGCGGGACGAAAAATTCGACCTGGTAATCGACCTGCAGGGGCTTTTCAGGAGCGCCATGATCGTCCATTTTACCGGCGCCCCGGAGTCTGTGGGCTTCGAAAGCGCCAGGGAGGGGGCCAGGTTTTTTTATAGATACAGGGTAAGAACCGAAACCGAACTGCACGCCGTGGAAAAGAACCTGCTGCTCGCCCGGTTTGTGGGCTGCGAGCCCGCGGAGCCGCGATTTCCTCTGCCCCACCCGGGCGACCCGCCCCCCATCGTGAAGTCCCTGGGGCCCTATGCGGTTATCGCCCCCTCGGCCGGAACACTCGTAAAGAGATGGCCCGCGGAATGTTTCGCCCGTCTGGTATCCCTGCTGCCCATCCCCGCGGTTATAGTCACCGGCCGCTCCGACGCCGCGCTCGGCAGTGAGATTGCCCGCCTTTGCGGCCCCGGGGTGATCTCTCTTGCCGGAAAGACCAGCCTGAAAGAACTCGGGGCGGTGATCAAATCCGCGCAGTTTCTGGTCACCTGCGATTCAGGGCCGATGCACCTGGCCGCGGCTCTGGGAGTCCCCGTTTTTTCCATTTTCGGCCCCACCGATCCGGTGCGCACCGGCCCCTACGGCAATATTCATACGGTCATCCGGCGCGAGCTTCCCTGTTCTCCCTGTTTTACCAGAAAGTCCTGCTCCGACTGGCGATGCATCCGGGACATAACGCCCGAGATGGTTTTACAGGCCATTGCCGATAAAAAGAGATAAAAAGAGCAGGGGGGCTCCCCTGCGCCCAATGTTGTAGTTAAGAAGCCCCGAGCTTTTCCCGCCCGTTTGAACACCATTTGTTTGGAGGCCTCTTTGTGACTCTCGGCTGAGAAGGGCGGCGGGATTTGAGCCTGTAGTACCTCACTCGTGAGATGGCATTTGGGATATCGGTGAATATTTTTATTGCTTTGTGCGGATCATCCGGTGTGAGTATGGCCGCGTCGGGTGGGATTGAATATGATCTGAGATATCTTGATTGATGGTTCTGATCTGCGACTCCGTGAGGGGTCTTTGATCTGCGACCCCACACGGGGTCTTTGATCTGCGACCCCACACGGGGTCGTCGCCTTCTTTTCCGTTCCTTTCCGGGGGTATCGGCCTCACGGCCTCAACCCCCGGCTAACAGACATGCCCCCCGGGGGCACAACGAAGCATGAAAATGTTGAAGAAGCGGGAAGCCACGGTTAATCTCCCCCCTGGATCATTCAACCAAAAACAACCTTAGGGGGGAGTAGCCGTGGCTAATGGCAATCATAACGAATTGGTGAGCATCGTGCATCCTCTTTGTTGCGGTTTGGACGTACACAAAGAGATGGTTAGTGCCTGTCTGATCACCAACGGCCCGCTTGGCGCGGAGTCGGAAATCAAGGAATTCTCCACTTTCACCGATGACCTGATAAAGCTGCGGGACTGGCTGATCAAGGCCGACTGCCCGATTGTGGCGATGGAGAGCACGGGAATCTACTGGCGTCCTGTCCACAACATCCTTGAGGGCTACATGGAGGTGATGCTGGTCAACGCCAGGCATATAAAAAACGTGCCGGGCCGCAAAACCGATATCGAAGACAGCAAGTGGCTGGCCGGCCTGCTTCGCTGCGGGCTTGTCAGAGGCAGCTTCATTCCTCCAAAGCAGGTGCGCGAGTGGAGGGACCTCACCCGGCTAAGAAGGACCCACGTGGAGAGCGCAGCCGATTACAAGAGGCGGACCCATAAGCTGTTTGAATCAGCCAACATCAAGATTGACTCCGTGGTTTCCGATCTGTTCGGAGAAACGGGACGCAATCTGATGGAGCTTCTGATCGACAAAGGCTCCGAAGGCAGCAGCGCCGAAGTAGCCCGGTGCGCCCGAGGCAAGCTCAAAAAGAAAGTGACAGAGCTGCATCGGGCCATCCAGGGTTATTTTACCGATCACCATCGCTACATTTTGGCTTCATTGCTCAAAACCATTGGCACCCTTGAAGAAGAAATCGAGGCAATAAGCGTTCGCCTTCGTTCGGTAATGATCGAACACCAGGGACTCGTTGGGCGGCTCATGGGGATTGCAGGCATCAGCGAAGTAACGGCCCGCGCCATTTTGGCCGAAATAGGGCCTACGTTGGAGACTTTTAAGTCAAGTGCCGCTCTGGCCTCCTGGTCGGGACTGTGTCCCGGAAACAATGAAAGCGCCGGCAAAAGATTTAGCGGCAAGAGTCCCGTCAGGAAAAACCATCTCAAGACCATCCTGATCGAATCAGCTTGGGCGGCAGTCAAGGTCAAGGGCTCCTACTACCGTGACAAATACCACCGGCTCAAAACTCGCCGCGGCGCCAAGAAGGCCATCGTGGGCATAGCCCATCGCTTGCTCAAGGCAATCTATCACGTCACAAAACACGGCGTCGCCTTCAAGGACCTCGGGGAAGATTTCCTGACCCGAAAAAATGCGGCGCGAAAGCTTGAAAACCTCAGAAAGCATGCGAACCAGTTGGGTTATGGGCTCGTTCCAAAGGTGGCATAGAGACGATTAATCATGGAAAAAGGTCGGTAGCAAACTGAAGCCATAGAGCGCGCGGCTAACATGACCCTGTCAGCTTGCACAACAAATTGTTGGCTCGACCACGGATACAAAAATTGTATTCTTGCTGACATTATTTAAGCACCTGAGCGGAAGCTCTTTCGATTGCCCCGGACAAGTACGGGCGGTCCGGCAACAGATCAAAATCCGGTGTGTCGGCTTTTGCCGGCATGAGCGGATTG
>JARLHP010000114.1 GCA_031292195.1 Syntrophobacteraceae bacterium | reverse complement strand
TCCTTCGGCCCGCCTTCGTAAGGCTTGCTTTCGAAACGATTTCCTGTTAAAAGCAAAACTTGTGTGCGCCCATAGCTCAGCTGGATAGAGTGCCGGACTACGAATCCGTAGGTCGGGTGTTCGAATCACCCTGGGCGCGCTTGGAAAATCAAGGGGTTAGCCTAAATCGGGCTAACCCCTTTTTCTTTGCAAGAGGAAATTGTCCCCCATTTGTCCCCCGTTTTGATTTTCTGCCCGCTTTTTCGCGCTAAAATCCCCGGACTTTGAGCCTGCAGTCTCTGAAAAAGGCCCGAACTGAGCCGGGCCGGTTTGCATTCCTTCATCTCATATCCTGGGCTTTCTTCTCTCCGCTATCCTGATTAACAGATCAGCAAGGATTATTAATTCCGCTGCTTCTGCAGGGTCCTCATAATCAACGTCTCTGTGGCTGCCGGGATTTTTGAACAAGCCAATAGCTCCCGCGAAAAGATCACTTATTGCTTGGCTTTCGGCTGGCACCCGAGCCGGATCGCTCAGTGGCCCCTTTCCAGGCTTGAAAGCATCTCTCATCAGTGTTGTGCCAAGCTCCTCTGGCGTCGCTCTGCTTAATTTCCTGACACGGACCTCTACTTCTTTAAAGGCTTGAAACACCGCCGCATCGTAATCGCCCCTAAGAAATGACGGCCTCGCTTTGGATGACAGGGTTGCGTCAAATATCTTTGGCGGGAATAGGTTCGCTGCCTTAAATTTCTGAGAGTCTCCCATCTCCCGTAATTTCCGCCCTCGTCCACAAAAGCGCGCACCTTCCCACTCACCGTGGATATTGTCACGTAATGTCCTTGAAGCGCTCGTTTCAGGGCAATACCGTTGCGGAGAAACCTGGAAAGGGCTTTTGCCGCATCTCGGGAAGTTTTGCCATTCAGGTTCTGTGAATCCAGGAATCCTCTTTGAATACCACTGCTTGCAGCCTATGTCGCGCCGGATTCTTGTGAGGTAACATTTCAGGTCCAATCAGCGCAGATGATGGGTCCGGAAAATCAGCCTGCCAGCTGAGCATCGAGCAAGTCTCCCGGGAGCCTTGCTCAGTGAGGATTATATTTTGACCTGCCAGGGTCCACCAGAGCGTGACCTCAAAGTATTTATCAGGAGGGCTATTCGCTTTTGAAATATTACGGACAGGCCCGGGTAGCAAAAGTCGGCCCATTTTCACAGCGCCGACCGGGGGGCGGAAAGAATGGGAATTTGAAAAGCGGGATGAAGTACTGTATTCTGGGTATGGGATTGGAGATATAGATTTTCCGCCCCGGAGAATACGAAATGAATCAGATAGCCTACGAAGATTTCACCCTTTTTATGTCCGCCCTGAAATTCGGTGCTCACAAGCATCGATGGCAAAGAAGAAAGGATGCGGAACAAACCCCATATTTCAATCATCCGATCAATGTTGCCGAAGTCTTATGGGGTAGCGGGGCAGTCAGAGACATAACCATCCTGACCGCTGCCCTTCTCCATGACGTTATCGAGGACACGGAGACCCTGCCTGATGAGGTTGAGCGTGATTTTGGCAAGGTGGTCCGCTCATTGATACTTGAAGTGACCGACGATAAAAGCCTCCCGAAGGAAACCCGCAAAGAGCTTCAGGTGCAACATGCCCCTCATCTCAGCCCGGGCGCCAAGTTGATCAAAATTGCCGACAAGATCTGCAACATTAAGGACGTAATCTATTCACCGCCCCCCAACTGGTCAATCGAAAGGCGCCTTGAATATCTGGCCTGGGCGGAAAGGGTTGTGAAGGCGATGAACGGGTGCAATGAAAGGCTGGAGGAGGAGTTTTACAGGTTGTTGAAGGAAGGGCGTGAAAGACTCGGCGGGAGCAGATGGAAATGAACATGACGCATGCCCGAAATGGAGGATGACCGACCCTCAAAAACGCAGTATTCTGCGTTTTTTTTGATGGTTAGCAAGGCAGATCATCACTTCCAGACAACCCATGCTACGTTTTAACAGGAAAATATGAGCTATATTAAAGAAAATCTCATACGCGATGAAAATATACTCTATCAGTGTAGATTGCACTGGGTGGTCGTATTTCCTTGGCCCATCATCTGGCTTATTGTGGCAGTCGTGATTTTTATAAACGGAGGTCATTGGGCTATGCTCGGTGGGTCCATAACAGCCGCCATAGCGGTATTCAAAGCGATTGAGTCGTTCATCACGTATTCCACTTCAGAGTTCGGGGTTACAAACTACAGGGTCATAGCAAAAGTGGGGTTCATCCGAAGAAAGTCTCTTGAGGTCCTGCTTAGTAAAATTGAGAGTATTCGTGTGAATCAAACCGTTTTGGGAAGAATCATTGGGTATGGGTCGATTACGATCAGCGGGACTGGAGGCACACACGACCTATTCCCCTACATATCGGACCCTTTAAAGTTGAGGCGCAAAATTCAGGAACAGATTATTACCACTCAATCGAGCTTCCGCTAAGACTGGAATCCCGCGATACCCGAATGGCGGTGTCGGCCTGAAATTATGGGCCGTAGCTGGAGCTCTTTTGTCTCCGAAACGGTCCTCATCCGTCAAGCACAGCCCGAACTTTCTCCAGCATGGTCTGGACGGAAAACGGTTTTTGCAAAAAGTTGATGCTCTCATCCAGAATGCCGTGATTGGCAATAACATCGGCCGTGTAGCCGGACATGAAGATTGTTTTCAAGCCGGGCTTCATTTCTGCGAGCCTTTTTCCAACCTCTTTGCCGTTCATTTCCGGCATTACCACATCGGTAATGAGCAGCTGGATTGGACCGGGGTAATTTTGAACCATTTCCAATGCCTCGGTCGGACGCTTAGCTGCCAGAACGTCATAGCCGTTCATCTGCAAAATAGCCGTCCCAAGGTCCAGCAACGGTTCTTCGTCCTCCACCAGCAAGACGGTTTCCCGCCCCTTCAAGTCTTTTTTCGGCCCTGAATCGATCATCGGCCAAGCTCCCTGTACGGTGCGGGGCAGGTATATATTGAAGGTTGTCCCCCGACCGGGCGCACTTTGCACATCGATGAAACCCTGGTTCTGTTCGATGATGCCGTAAACCGTTGCAAGCCCCAATCCTGTGCCCGTTCCAACTTCCTTTGTCGTAAAAAAGGGCTCAAAAATGCGCACCAGGGTTTGGCTGTCCATGCCGGTCCCCGTGTCGCTTACCCTCAGCACGACATACTGTCCGGGGCAAACCCCGTCATGGTCCAGGCAATAGGACTCGTCTAATTCGATATTACCTGTGGATATGGTGACCCTTCCCACTCCCGCTAGGGCGTCGCGAGCGTTGACACACATGTTGGCCAAAATTTGATCGATCTGTGTGGGGTCCATCTTGACCGGCCATAAATTCATGCCCGGCTCCCAGAGCAGCTCTATATCTTCGCCAATAAGACGCCGTAACATCTGTAGCATGCTCTCCACGGTCTCATTGATATCGAGCACTCTGGGGTTGATGGTCTGCTTTCGGGCAAAGGCCAGAAGTTGGCGAACCAGGTCGGCCGAACGATGTGCCGCCTTCAGAACTTCATGGAGGCGTTTGTAAGCCGCCCGGGCGAAGTCAATTTCCTGCAACGCCAGCTCCGTTTGCCCGGTGATCACCGAGAGCATGTTGTTGAAGTCGTGAGCCACACCACCTGCCAGGCGCCCAATGGACTCCATCTTCTGGGCCTGGTAGAGTTCTCTTTCCAACTTTCGAAAACGGCTCATGTTGCGTCCGACCGCAAGGTAGTGGGTAATGGAGCCAAAAGCATCCCTGATGGGCGAGATGGTGCCCTCTATTTCAAAATCCCTTCCGTCCTTGCACTTGTTGAAGATGATACCTATCCATACTCGACCCTCATCGAGGGTCTCTTTCATGTCACTGTAGAAAATTTCGTCATGCTTTGCACTCCGCAGAAAATTAAGCTTTTCCCCCTTGAGTTCTTCGTTGCGATAACCGCTGGAAAGCTCAAAAGCAGGATTGATGTAGATAATAGTTCGACGATTATCGGTAATGAGAATATTCTCGTCCGCCTGTTCCACAGCGCTGGCGAGCAACTTTGCTTCCGCGTAGCTTCGCTTGCGCTCTGTAATATCAATCGAAACACCGAGCACTGCCCGGATATTTTCGTCGCTCGTATGAAAAGGGACCTTGGTGGTTTGCAGGAGATGCAAATTTCCTTTCGAATCCGTAAAGGGTTCTTCGGGGATGAACCCGCTTTCTCCCGACGCCATCACTTCGCGGTCATCCTGGAGAATTCGCTGAGATTCTTGTACATTCAGGTAAAAGTCGGCCGGACTCTTCCCGATTAGACCGCTCACTGTCGTTTGGCAGCTCTCGGCGAGCGCCTTGTTCGCCAGAAGATAATTCCCGTCCCGGTCTCTTACGAAAATCCAGTGCGGTACGAGGTTGATTATCTGCCGAAGTCGCGCTTCACTGTTTTCCAAAATCTTCTCCGCCTTTGTTCGCTCCGTTATGTCCAGCATCACTCCAACGATGCCGGCAACATTTGCGGACAAATCGAAAAAGGTCGTCTTCGACAATAAGATGTCGTGCCGGCTTCCATCGGCATACCGCACGGACGCCTCGTATTGTTGCGCTCCGGCAGCGTTATGCAGCCCAAGATCGCTCTTCCGGTGCACGTCGGCAAGTTCCAGGGGGAAGATGTCATGGACCGTCTTGCCTTTAATTTCACCCTTCGGCAGACCCACACAGGTTTCAAATGCTGCGTTGCAGCCAAGATAAATTCCGTTGACATCATTATAAAAGATCGGGTTTGGAATTGTGTCAACCAGTGTTTGCAGAAAGCTGAGCCGATCTTCTATGGCTGTTCTGGCTCGCCTTTGAGCGATTAGCCAAACCGCCAGGGCGCCCGCCAGGAACATCCCGAATGAGAAACCGTACAAAGCTGCCGAAGCCTCTGCGAGGGCGGGCTTTTGAGCGTAGAGAAAAAGAGCGAAACCCGCGCTGGCAATTATAACCCCGGTCCAAACGGCTGTGACCGGTCCAAAATGGCCCTTGGTTTTACTGCCCGCGTTCATGTTTCCTCACATCCCGCACTGACTTAACCAAGTTAAATAAATCGGTTGAACCGAGCCATCAGCGGGCCGGTGGTTTAGGCCTTTACTCCCGGCTTGGAGCTTATTCGGCGCTATTTGATCTCAAAGATTAGGAAGCAAAGCCGTATTTTCCAGAACTGCCCCGAGGAGTCGCGGCGCCACACTGCTTTCTAAATATAATCGGATTATAAGGCAAGAATCTTTATCCGCAATAATGCATCCAATCCGACTCCATAACGCACACTCCGCACCACTTTGCGCGTCCGGGGTCTGCGGCCAAAACGCCGAAAGGGGGCGGCCTGGCGTGGATAGGGGACTTATGAATAGGAGTCCCTTGACACTTTATATTTTAAGCGGTGCGATAGCCAACTTTTCACGATCCACGATTTCACCGCCTATTCCCTATTCGCACCGCTACGCTGACGGCCAGCAGCAAAAAAACAGGTCGGCCCTTGAAAGAAGAATTCGCGAGTCTGATAAAAAGGAGGAAGAACCAAAAAGTCGACCCGGCAAGGATCGGTAAAAGCCGTTTGACGAAAGTTTCTGTCTCGGTGTGCTGTAATAAACTGCTCGATCTATAAGTGCCGGCTTTCGGAAAGCAAGAATCTATCCTTTTGAAGAGTGGCAAATCCCTCGGGGACGGTATCGGGGACGCCCTTCAAAGGCCAAACTTTCCATCATTTTGACAGACGGGCATGTATCCGGCCCTGGCCCATCCTTGATTTCCCACCCCTTGGCATACAAATGCTCCCGCCCCTTGAACAGTGAAGAAAAAAAACGAATCTTTTCGGCCGGCTCGGCATTGACATCAAGGCATCCGGCAGTAAGGTCGAAACGCTGTCCAACCGTCCCGGCGCCAGGAGCGCCTGGTCAAACTTGCTGCGTAGCTCCGGCGTCCAATCGATGGGCGGGCGCAGCGGCGCCGGCGCAAAGACGTCCACATTCTCACTCACCGTATATACTGTCACGTAATGTCCTTGAAGCGCTCGTTTCACTCGGCTTGCCTCGAACCTAAAATAAGTCCCGCTTCCATACTCACAATCGTTTGATTTGGATGCGTGGAAATAGGGGGCCACGATAGCTTTGCAGTTCAGCACGGACCGTCTTGTGCTCCGTTTGGGGTAGCCGGGTTTGACTATGCTTTCGAGTTTTACTATGCCTTATTAGTGAGTCGGAGAACGACCTTTCTTTCCAAGTCGGCGATGATCGCCCTCATCGGTTCCCTGATTCTAATCGGACCTGAATTGTTCCAGCCGTTCAGCATCGCCAGCTTTTCCTTCTCTCGGAACTGCTCGAGGCTGGAAACAAGCGATTCCCACGCGAAAAGTTTTTGTAGAATGTGACGCTCGGGGGCTGTCAGGTCACTATCGGTGTCGATAGACTTTCCATCCCTGGTCGTTATTATCACAGCCAACCCTCCTCATCTTTACCTGTGGTTGATAGCCTCAAAGAGTTGAATCATCCTTTTATCTTTTTACCTTCCCATCGATCAAGACCATTTTTCCCAAGCCCCCGCTGACCATCCGCCAGGTTCCCGATTTTTTTATGCACCGGCCGCGGATGGGGATCGGTTCTGATTTCCTCGATGCACTCCTCCCATTCTATTTAGCGCCCATGGCGCCCATGGCATCTGCTACTGGACCAAGGTCCAATACAAAAATCCTCAGAAACCCCTATTCTAAAACAATCCGGAGGGTTCACCGGCGGCAGGGATCGACTCAACCACAAACGTTTTCATGATCGAATTGGACGCCTGATGAGGATGCGCCGGCGCAAATTGCCTGGTTTGCCGCATTGGGCCGTGCTCACATAGGACCGTGGTCGCATGGTTTTCGGTCGTTCTCATCATGGCCGTCCGTGCCACGGGATGCCGTTGCGATCTGCTTTAATCGGGAGGAAAGAGTATGCACCAAAATTCCGGCTTTGGTAACGCGGGAAACCTTTTTGCGAAGAGGGGGCCGGCGATTATCATTGCCCCATTGCCGTGTAAGAGACTTCAAGGAGGAGGAAAAACAATGTATTGGCGCAGGAACAGCATCTATTACAGGGCATCGCTCATGCTGATGCTTCTCGGGGCCGGTCTGCTGATTGCGGGAAGCGCGCGGGCGAGCGATTTGGTTTCACAGACCCCCTACGACGCCAAAGCCGCCTTTCTGGCCAACACCGCCCCCCTTTTCACCTCGCCTCTGCCCGTTTTCGGTCCGGGTTACAATGCGGCGCTGCCCCGGGTAAATGCCACTGCCCACCCCTATCTCACAGTCAAAATGGTGGAGTTCAATCAGCAGGTCATGCCGGCCTCCCTGGGATTCGGCAAGGCCCGCCTGTGGGGATATGAAACCCTGGATTCGACAACCGGGAAGGTCCTTGCGCCGCCCATTTGGCCCGGAGTCACCGTGGAAGCCAAAAGGAACAAACCAACGGTGATTACCTACCAGAACGATTTGCCCAGTTTCAATCCGGGCAATCCCAACGGGCCGGGCCTGGTTCAGGGGCTGATAACCAGCGATCCCACCATCCACTGGGCCAATCCCCTCGATCCCACCTCCGCCCCGGTTCGTTTTCCCGCTACCATGGCCGATATGATGAAACATAACCCCTGCATGGAAACACCGACCGCAACTTTTACCGATCCCTATACCAAGGCCACCATCAAGTGCAACCAACCCTTCACGGGTCCGCAACCCACCGTGCCGCATCTGCATGGCGCGGAAATCCCCTCATATTACGATGGAGGCCCGGATGGCTGGTTTACGCCAACCGGCATCGACGGCCCCGGCTACTCCACTTTTAACGCTCTGGACGGCGGCGCCAAAGGCACCGGATATACCAAAGGCCCCCTGGCGTCCACGTCTTACAGAAAAAATCTGGCGAAGCAATCCTTTATCGCCAAGCCCGGCACCAACCAGGCGACATATATCTATGACAATGCTCAAGAGCCCGGAACGCTCTGGTTCCACGACCACGGCCTGGGCATTACCCGCACCAACGTCAGCAGCGGCCTCGAAGCCTTTTACTTCATCCGGCAACCGGCCCGCGAACCCCAAAAACTGCCCGCCGGCGCCTATGAAATAGAAATGGCCATCCAGGACCGGCAGTTCGACAGTAAAGGCCAGCTTTACTTCCCCGACGGGTACAATAACGGAACGGTTCTCGCCGGCTGTGGCACCGGTGTTAACGACCCCTGCCTCAACGGCCCGCCGCCCAATCCCGCCATTCATCCCTTCTGGATACCGGAATCCATAGGCGATGTCGCGGTTGTCAACGGCGCTCCCTGGCCGGTCCTCAAGGTCGAACCCCGGCGCTACCTCTTTCGCCTGCTCGATGGAGCAAACGCCCGGATGTGGAACCTTACCTTTGGCGATGCAGCCAAAGGCGAAAGCCTGCCCCCCGTTTATGTGGTTGGAAATGACGACAACTACCTCGATGCGCCTGCCCCGGTTTCGACTCTTTTGATCGCCCCGGGACAGCGAGACTACGTGATTGTGGACTTCTCCAAGGTCCCGTTTGGTTCCAACGTTACCCTTACAAACGACGCGCCCGTCCCTTACCCCGGCGGTCTTTCTCCCGTACCCTACACGCTTGCCGGTATGCAACAGCCGGCCGACCAGCCGCAGATGCACTACATCATGCGATTCCAGGTGACAGTGCCGTTAAAAGGCAAAAAAGATACCAGCTGCAACCCGACCGTTGCCTGCAAGCGGCCCACTCCGCTGGTTAGCCTCAACACTGTCACCAAGGGCGGCGTAAAGGTGGATAAACATCGTGAAGTGACCTTGAAAGAATTTGAAGGTATCGGTCAGTTCGGCAATCCAGGCGGCCCCGCTGAGGTTCTGGTTCAAAACACCAAATGGGATGGCCTTGTTTCCCCGGGTATCGGAAAGGACTTCCCGGTGGACGGCATCAGCGAACTGCCGCAGCAAGGGGCTATCGAAGAGTGGGATATCGTTAATTTGACCATCGACGCCCACCCCATGCACACCCATCTCGTGCAGTTCCAGATCCTGAACCGCCAAAGTTTCGATACGGACGGAACACTCACAAACCCCACCAAGCCGGGCGGAGGTTACATAGGATACCTGAACCCGACCACTGGAGCAGTCGTTCTCGGCGCCTGGGCCAAGGCTTTCTACCCCTCCGGCACCACTTTCGACTCGACCGGAGCACCCAGCAACCCACCCGAATGCAACGGATTGTCCTATGTAAATCCCGATCATGCCGCCTTCAATCCCTGTCCCGCATACGGTCCGCCGCTCTCTTACCTTGTCGCAAACGGTGACGGGGCCATCGGTGGAAACCCGGCTGTAGGTCCCTATCTTGTGGGCAGCCCCACTGCCCCCAGCGCCTACGAGGCCG
>JARLHP010000113.1 GCA_031292195.1 Syntrophobacteraceae bacterium | reverse complement strand
TCTCCGGCGAATCAATGCCTCGCATATAGCGGCAATACTGATCTGCGCCTTATTCCCGCTGGTAACAGCTACACGATCTCATTGTGAGGAATGCCCAGGAGAAAAATCTCTCGTCTGCTCAGGCCTGCCGGAAAGTCACGATTAAACGATCCCGGTCGGCGTCGTCGAGGAAGATGCGCCCCCGCTCGATTCCACGGCATACGATGTGGTGCAATGCACCCGGTGCATCAATGCGAGCTTGTCGTGTCATGAAAAAGACCATAGCACAAATGGAGGAAGGGGAAAACGCATAATTTCATGGGCGTCCCCTATCTCCCTACTATCTCCCTATGGCCGTCCCCTATCTCCCTATCTCCTCACACCTATGCAGAGGTGGATCTCGAAATGAAGGCCAAAGCACTCGCTCATTGTGAGGTTCCCTCATCAGCCACGGCCGCCACAGAACACTGGTCCAATGATCCCGAACTGATGGCTTTTCTCAAGTCACTCTAGCGATCTTGCTCTTGTCTTATGTGAAGGCTGCATGCATCAAAATGCTTAAAAATCGGTAACTTCGTCTCCGTACGCAACATAAGTGTGGCCTTCACATAACGCATACGGCTCCTACCTTGGGTAACTGACGTGTGGCCGCTAATTCCGTGCTGCTTCACGTATTCTGTCAAGTCCGCTCAATGCTTACTCCTGCCTCTGCGTGCAAGTCGCAGTCGGTCTTTCCAGAATTTCCCTCGGTCACCGGTCTTCCCTCCAGGACCTCCGCCGGTGCATTTCTGCATCATTGTTCGGCCCCTTCTTTGGCCTACACCGGTGTCTGACTTCTCCACGGCGTCCATGCCGGGCTTTCGGCCACAGGCCATCCCCGACCGCTCTGACGATACGCTTCCTCCTCAGAGGCCATGGAGATCTCCTGGTTCTCGAACATAGAATGTCCACGCATGCACAGGGTCTTAGACTCCGCGGAACCCGTGAAGGACTCGCTGCGTAACGCCCTCCACAGTGTTGCCTTCCCCGTTGCCACACAGGGTCGGCATCCCGGATGGGTGATTTCGGAGCTCAATGGCTGGCCCGCGCTTTCCCCTGTCAACCGCTTCACGTGCAGCCTCGCGGCTACCCGCACATGCCTCGGGGTCATGATGGATCAGCTCCTCCTTTCATGTGGGGCTCTTTCATCCCCTATTCTATGCCGGTTTATCCCGGCGCTTTCGTGGCATCCCCGGTGGTTTCAACCATCACAACGATTTCACGGTGTGCTTATCGGACAACAATTTTAACAATAATGGCTGGTTAAGGCGAAAAGTCATCGTAGTGTGCTCGATAATTTCCTCCAGCCAATCCTCATTTTTCGGCTCACAGGGTGGAATGACCGACCACAATCGGCCCGTCAACTACACCACGGAGAAGGCGCTGTTTGTCGGGCAACGGCAAGTTCATTATCTTGTGGGTAACAGCTTTGAAGGCATCAACTTCGGAAACGAACTTGGCGAAGTCGGCTTCATCGGAATTTCTTTTCCGGAGCTCATCCAATTCTTTCCGGGCATCTTCCGTTTTGCGATGTAATGCGTGTATTTCAGCCAGGTATGCGTGGCGCTTTGGGAAGTATTCGGCCCGGTCAAAATCATCGTGCTCAAGCAGGCTGTCCATGTTCCTGAGCACAATCAAAAGCGCCAGCGACATCATTCGATCTTCATGCCCAAATGCTCCGGCAAGGACCCGATCGATCTCATCCTGAAAAGTTTGCAGATCAGGGTGTTCTTTTAAGACTTGCTCCCTGGCTTTGAGCGCCGGCGTCGGTTCATCCCGACAGTCCCCGTTACACTCTGCGGCTTCACCCATCTTTTGCCCTCCATCGCTGTTGTAGGGCCTTTTTGATGCCTGCCAGGAATAAATTCCCGGCAGTCTCTCATCATTTGTACAGTGGGATTATGAGGGGGAGGTTTTGGGTATTCAGCCTACCCGATCCGGACCGGCAATCTGAAGGTGGAACCAGTAGGACACTGGCTTGTTGCCGATCCCATGTCCACAATGCATACGTTGCGTTCCGCTAGTGAATATCAGAATAATTCATTCAAACCGGAAGGATTGTCATTCCAGGGTGAAGTTTTTTGCGTACCTGCCGATTAAGTGGGAAAGGTATTTGCGTTTACAAGGCTGGGATTCATGAAGTGTGAAGCTGTTTTTCGTTTTGAAGGTGGGGATTGGCTGCGCTGTCGTCCCGCAAACCCGATCAGGAGATTTACATGAAAAGTGGATCGAGGACCCTGTTTTCCATGTTGTGTATTACTGCCCTGGCGGTTCTTTTTTGTTCCCATGCGGCCTTCGCCAAATCGAGGCTGAAAGGGTCCGTTCAAAATTACCTGATGTGGCAGATGCCTGGCAGTAATGTTCCATTTCCGGTCTATGTCTACAGCGGGAAAGTTCAGGTTGATTACCTTTACAGCAGTTCTCAGCAGGCCATTATAGGTCCCTATAACGTGGATAAAACATCAGGAACATACAGTCTGTTCTATGAATCCGATGACGGGTGGCACGGTTGCTCGGTAGCATTGTTGGCCGGCAACATAGACATCTCCAACACAAATTGTCAGGGGGCCGTGATAAACAGACCGGTTACAAACAGCAATGTATATACGCTGGCCCTGGCTGCAAAAGCCTGGCCGCTGTCGGCGCCGCCTCGCGGCACACCGGAAAAGACCGATTACGGCAAGCGAAAGATCACCTTTGTCAATAAGACCCCTTACTCCATGATCCAGATTGGTGAGGCCTGTACTCAAGTGGTGAATCCAAACAATCCGAAATGCACGAATACCCAAAATCTCTTTCAGATCAAGAAAGGTGGGAGCGCGTTTCTGATGGTCGATGACGCCACGCAGGAAGGGAGTAATTTCCCGGCCGGGTTGATCTCCGCCTCTTTTTACCTTTCTGCGTATAAGAATTCGGCCGGTCAAATCATCAGCACGGGAGGCTACGGCCCGGGCCAGAAACCCTATGCCACAAAAATCGAACTAACGGCCCTGCCCGTCACAACCAGTGGAGGCTACCAGGCCCCGACCGGCGCTACCAATTGTGACGTGTCTCTGGTCGACGGCTACAACATGGGTGTGACGGTATATCCCCAAACAGGCACCTATTGCACCTATACCGTGCCGCCCGAAAGCTCAAACATATTGGGCGCCGGTTCCTATGGTCCGGCAACGAGCCTGTTCGGCTTTCCGGTGACTGCCGCGACCTCTTTGCCCCAATTGTGCCAGGCCAGCTCACAGTTGCCGGCCCAATATACCGGGAAAGATACCAAATGGTCTTTGTCGCTGATGAACGGGAAGAATTTTCTGGGATGCTACAGCCCCTGCACGTATGCGGGGGCGAAAGAGGAAGCCGGCAAAGACCTTTTCTGCTGCACCGGGTCGTATATCACTCCCGCTACCTGTGACCAGAAACCTGGTCAGGAAGGTGCGAATACTTCCACCTATGTTTCCAAGCTGCAAAACACTTCGAAGAATATGTACCGATTTGCCTACGACGATGCGATTGGAGATTTCGCCTGTCCTGCAGAAACCAACTTGGTGGTTATTTTTCAATAACGTTCCATAAGCAGGGAGCGCCCCTGCCTTCGATGGTGGCAACTGGGAACTGTTGTGCCTTTTCTGTCATGATAACGAGCACTCGCCCTCCGTGAACGGAGAGTGGTACGACGAGGTGACGCCGGGAGAAGAGAAAAAGGACTCGGTAACCTTCGGTCCATTTGCCGGACTGGATGCCTTGTTAAAGAGCAAGAAGGCTAAATGGGTTTACCATCGGGCTCCTTGAGCTGCGTTTCCCACTCTTTATGGATGAGTTCCATGACACTGTCCGGCATGAGGACGTAGCCCGGCTCGTTTGCCAGTTCGCCGCCGCTTCGGTGAGTCCATGCAAAGAAATCCAGGGTGCGTTTAGCGGTTTGGGGGTCGTGTTGTATCTTGCGCATCAGGATGAAGGTCACCCTGGTTATCGGCCAGGCATCCTTTCCCGGTTGATCTGTGAGAACCACATAGAAATCCCTGGAGTTCGCCCAATCTGTATCCGCCGCGGCATCCCCGGTGGTCTCGACCATGGAATATCCCTCAGGGTGGCGATGAGCAGATTCATGATAAAGTTGAGCATCGGCTCCCTGCCCTTATCTCAGCATCTAAGCCGCCGAATGCTTTTTGACTTCCAGTTCCAATTTCCCGGCCAGACGGTCGGACTGCACCTCAAGATCATAATGGGTCTGAAGGTTCATCCAGAACTCCGGCTCAATTTCGAAATAGCGCCCAAGGCGCAGGGCCGTATCAGCTGTAATAGCGCGCTTTTTCAATTACTCCAGGCAGCTTGCCCCCCTCCAGACTTCCAGGCTACCATCCAGACAACCATCGAAAATTTTCGGGCAATAATCGGGGCTCGGCATTAAGTTCGGAGGAATAGCAGGAAGCTATGCTATATTTTTTTAGAAATCACGGTGCATTTCAATATCGTCCACCTGTGCACGCAAGGGAAGGTAAATTGAGTCTATCAAAAGGAGTCGTTCTGGCAGCGGCCTTGGCGCTTATAACCGGCTTGTCCGTCCAGGCGGCCAGGGCCGATGTGTACTGGGAAACCGTGACCACAATGACCAATGTGCGTCATAACAAAAATGGTTCTTTTATTCAGAAATATTACCTTACGCCGAAAGGTTATCGGCTGGATCTGGGTGGTAAGAAAATCTTCATCCTCGATTTCGATCCCTTGAAGCTCTACGTTTTAAAGCCTAAGGACCGAAAGTACACCGTGCACGATTTGAAAAACCTCCCCTGGTTTCCATTCGGGATAATTGCCGAATTTATACGGTTGCGGGTTACCCCCACCGCTGATCTGAAAACAATCGACGGCTACCTGTGCCACAGGTTTAAGGTGCACTTTGCCATTTTAAACGGGGAGTGTTGGATTTCTAGTGAGGTCGGGGCTTCCGAGGAATTTCGGATTTTGGGAAAAAATATGGGAACGGTCCTAAAAGACTGTCCCCTGTTCAGCAGGGTCGATATACCGGGAGCTTTCGACCAGGTCGGCGGTTTTCCTGTTTACGCGGTGTACCATGTCCTGGGAGGAACCGTTTCCATGAAGCTCACAAAGGTTGAACGCAAACCCCTGGCGCCCGATTTGTTCACTCTACCGAAAGGCTATACGCCCGGGAAAGTCAAAATAGCCGATGCCCCCGGAAAGCCGGTAAGACTTTGCTCCAACCCCTGACCTGCGCGAACCACGGCGTTCCTGCCGTGAACCGGTGCGATTTAGCGTTCAAGTGCCCGCTAACTCGCCGCGGGCGGACTCGGAGATTATGGTCGGCCCGAAATCCAGGCGCAAGGTCAGGACCGCTTCCGGCAATCGCCCCTCATGGGTGGCCGCAGAGTCCGAAAGCAGGCCTGTAAGTCCAACCCTTGCGGATAAACTGCCTGGCCCGGGCTTCCACTTCGTTGCCACATGGCCCCGGCCGGGATTCCCCCCGGTCCGACGGTCTGGTTGGGATGAAAGGAAGAGGCTGTCTAAAGGCGATGCCTTTTCTGGTTGCCGTTTCTATTGCCGGTTCTGCTTTCCGTTTCTCGTTGCCGCTTGGCGGATGGAAAAATCAATGTGGTATAAGCCTCGTACGTTCGAGCGTAATCGCATAGACCGGCCTGTCGCCTGCCTCACTGCGCAACGCCGTTCTTTGAAAACCGAATGAACTGGCTACCACCCGGAAACCCATGTCGCTAAAACGGTGTTGGAGCGAAGCGGGCTGATAATAGCTGTGACCTGCACCTGGTCGCAGCGGCGCGGGGTGGGTACATGCACTCCTTCATCCCCGCCTCGCTGGCTGTTCCTGGCTGTTCCTGGCTGTTCCTGGCTGTTTTTCCACGCTGTTTTCCTGGCTGTTCTTTGGCTGTTATTTTTAACCTCCACATCAAAAAACTAAATTAAATCAGCACAATAAGAAAGTGCCCCGGGGAAAAATCCTGAATTTACAGCCAGGAACAGCATACGGGGCTCATGGAAGCGCCCATTCCGGCAAGGCGGAGGGCCAGGTCGCGTGCTGCATCAGGCCGGCGCACGGAACGTGCACCGGTCTCAAATGGCGGGTGCAGGGCGGACACCGCCCTGCGCTTTTGACCTTCGCAGTGGCCCTGCCCTGCCCCGTTTTTTTCTCTTGACCTCCACGTCGTTTTCGACTACTTTTGCCGAACTCCACGCGGGAATAACTCAGCGGTAGAGTGCAACCTTGCCAAGGTTGAAGTCGCGGGTTCAAATCCCGTTTCCCGCTCCAACGGAAATTCAGGGTGGTCCGCAAGACCACCCTTTTTTCGTTAATCTCTTCAGGCTATATTCTTATGTTATGAGCCACATCGAAACATCACCTCAATTGCACGCCCTCCAGGGGGAAACTTGGCCCCTCCAGCTCGACGCACTCTATTCATGCTTTCGCTCCAAAGACTCGGTTCTGATAATGATCGATCCGGACCCGGACGCCATGGGCTCCGCGCTTGCCCTGAAACGACTTCTCTGGCGTAAGGTGGCTGCCGTCTCGATCGGCATCATAAGGAAGATAAGCAGGTTGAACAACCTCATGATGGCCCGCCTGCTCCGCCTTCCCTTGGTCCTTCTGGAAAGTCCCGATGCGGTGAAGGCCGATAAATTTGTGCTGGTGGACGGGCAACCCTCACACAACGAGTTCTTCGGCCGATTTCAGTATACGGCCGTGATCGACCATCATCCGCCAAACAAACCCATCGAGGCGCCTTTCTGTGATGTTCGCCCCGATTATGGGGCCACCTCCACCATAATGACCCAATATCTCAGGGCGGCCGGCGTCCAGCCGTCTCAAACCATCGCCACGGCTCTTCTTTACGGGATAAAGACCGATACGCGCAATTTCGAACGTCACACCCTGGTCGAAGACATCGACGCCTTCAGGTATCTGTTTGAATATGTAGACCACAATATTTTAAGAAAAGTCGAGATTTCCGATCTCTCGCTGGCTGACACCAAGTATTTTCATAAAGCTTTTACCAGAAAGCACGTCGTAAAGGACCGCATTTTCGCTTACCTTGACGAGGTCCCCTCCTCGGACATCCTGGTCGAGGTGGCCGAATTCCTGCTGAAAATCCACGATATCAACTGGTCCATCGTCTCCGGTGTCTATCAGGATAACCTTGTTATATGCATCCGAAACGACGGGCGCCATAAAGACGCGGGCAGACTTGTCAGGCGGGCATTCGGCGCCATCGGTTGCGCGGGCGGCCATGAGGCTATGGCCCGGGCCGAGATCCCCCTTGGCCGGCTGCGGGAAATCATCGGGGATTTATCGTCCACTTCCCTGGATCGTTTTGTGCGTCGAAGACTTTCTCCTTTTAAGAAATATTAACCACTCACACCTACGCATCTGATTTGAAAGCTCCTATGACTGACATCGCTGAAAATGGGGCCGACGGGCCGGTAAAAATTGTTGAAATCTTTAGTGACGGCGCCTGCCGGGGAAATCCTGGACCCGGCGGATGGGGCGCGATTTTGCGCTTTAAGGGGGCGGAGAGAGAAATCTCAGGCTTCGAGAAGCATACCACCAATAACAAGATGGAAATGAGGGCGGTGATCGAGGCCCTGCGGTTATTGAAAGAGCCCTGCAGTGTGAAGGCCCACGTGGACTCCCAATATGTCAAAAACGGCATTACGAACTGGATACATGGGTGGAAGCGCAAAGGCTGGATGACCAGTGACAGGCAGCCCGTAAAAAACCGGGAGCTTTGGGAGGCCCTCGACCATCTGGCCCAAAAGCACCGTATCGAGTGGGTCTGGGTGCGGGGACATTCGGGACACCCGGAAAACGAGCGGTGCGATGAGCTTGCGCGCTCCCAGATCGACAGGAACACGGGGAGGATGGCTTAACAGGCCGATGGAAAGCATGAGCGATCAAAACCTCTACGACTTTTTGAAACGGGGTTTCCCCGTCGACCCCCAGGCCCCCTGCATGATTCTACCTGGCGGCGCCGTCCTCACCTACGGCATGCTCGATGAGGAATCGGCCCGTTTTGCCAATCTGCTTACCGCCCTGGGGGTTACACCCGGGGACCGCGTCGCGGTCCAGGTGAAAAAATCGCCCCGGGCGCTCTTCCTCTACCTGGGCTCTCTTCGGGCCGGTGCGGTCTACCTGCCCATGAACGACGCCTATCTGGCCCATGAAGTGGAGTATTTCCTGGCCGATGCGCAGCCAAAGCTCTTCGTGTGCCGGCCCGCGGCGCGCGCCATGGCCGACCGGGCTGCCGCCAAAGCCTCCGTGTCGCATGTGCTGGAACTAGGCGACGACGGTGAGGGGAGCCTTGCAGACAAAGCTTTCGCCCAACCCGCTCACTTTCCCCAAAGCCTGGGCGGAGGCGACGACCTGGCGGCAATTCTCTATACCTCCGGCACGACCGGCCGCTCCAAGGGAGCGATGCTTTCTCACCGCAACCTGGCCGTAAACGCCGAAGTCCTTCACCGGCAGTGGGGATTTCGACCAGACGATGTGCTCCTGCATATGCTCCCCATTTTTCACGTGCATGGTCTTTTCGTCGCTACGCACTGCCTCCTGCTTAGCGGCGGCCGGATGTTTTTCGAACCCAAATTCGATGCCCGCCGGGCACTGGCCTTACTGCCTGGCGCCACGATGTTCATGGGAGTTCCCACCTACTACGCGAGACTTGTCTTAGAGCCCGAACTCACGCGGGACTTATGCTCGAAAATGCGCCTTTTTGTCTCCGGCTCCGCTCCTCTTTCCATAGAAACCTTTGACCGGTTCGAGGCCCTGACCGGTCACACCATCCTGGAGCGCTACGGCATGACCGAGGGCGGCATGTTCTGCTCCAACCCCCTGGAGGGCCAGAGGCGGGCCGCAACGGTAGGCTTCCCCCTGGAGGGGGTCTCGGTGCGCGTTGCCGCCCAAAATTGCCAGCCCTTGTCCGCCGGCCAAATCGGCGAGGTGCAGGTCAAGGGGGACAATATTTTCCGCAGCTACTGGCGACTCCCCGAAAAGACCAAAGAGGAATTCACCCCGGACGGCTTTTTCAAAACGGGCGATATGGGCAAGTGGGACGCGGACGGCTATCTCACTATCGTCGGGAGATCCAGGGATATGGTCATAACCGGAGGGTTGAACGTCTACCCGAGCGAGGTCGAGGCGATTATCGACACCCTCCCCGGAGTTTACGAGTCGGCGGTAATAGGCGTTGCGCATCCGGATTTCGGTGAAGCCGTAACGGCCGTGGTGGTGCGAAGCAGCGACGAACAGGGGGCGGCGCTTACCGAAAGCGCGGTGATCGACTTTGTAAAAAAGACCCTGGCCAACTTCAAGGTCCCCAAAAAGGTCCACTTCGTCACCGAACTGCCCCGCAACTCCATGGGCAAGGTGCAAAAAAATATCCTTCGCGACAAGTATGGTCCGCACAGCGCAATCGGCTGTAAACTGTAGGGTGGGCTAAGCAAAGCGCAGCCCGCCAAACCCTTTCCGTAACAGCTCCACATGTTCCACCGCGACACCGTAAAACCACGAAAAATAAAAGTGTTGTTCCCTTCGCGGCTTCGCGTGGAACAACTTTCCAGGCTGTGCGGACGGACCATCCGGAAACCACGAAAAGCCGCGGCGGACCGGGGTGGCCCGGACACACGGTGTCCGGGGCGCGAAGCGCCGGGAGGGGGACGGTATTGTTCCCTTCGCGCCTTCACGACTTCGCGACTTCGCGGCTTCGCGTGGAACAACCTTCTAGCTCAGCACATAGCGGCACGCCCTTCCCTTCCCGACCCGCAGGAGTCTACCCGACTCCACCAGTTCGTTAAGTTCCCGCAGGGCCTGGCGCTCGGAAATTTCGGCGAGTTGCGAATAATACTTGTTGGTGATAAAGCCGTTGGTCTTTATGAATTCCATCGCCCGCATCTGCCGCACTTTCATGCCGGATTCGCCCATGCGGTCCCCGGGGCTGAGTTCGGGGATGAAGGTGGCCGCCTCCGGGCTTTGCCTGCTTTCCTCGCCGCCCGGAGGCGGCGCGCTCGGCTCCGCCACTTCGTTGGGCAGGTCTTCGGCCTGGATTTCGCTTCCGTTTGAAAGAATCATGGCCCTTTCGATCGCGTTTTCCAGTTCCCGCACATTCCCCGGCCAATGATAATCGAGAATGCGCTTCATCGCCCCCGAAGAGAGGGAGACCGATTCCCGCAGGGCCTCCTTGGCGTATTTGGCCAGGAAGTGATTCACCAGCAGAGGCAGATCGTCCTTTCTTTCCCGAAGCGAGGGCAGGTGAACATGCACCACATTCAGCCGATAATAGAGATCGCTTCGAAATCTGCCATTGGCCGACTCTTCTTTGAGATTCCGGTTGGAGGCCGCCACCACCCGTACGTCCACCTTCAGCGTATGGCTGCCCCCTACCCTTTCGAACTCCATTTCCTGCAAGATCCGAAGGAGCTTCACCTGCAGCGGTGGAGACATCTCACTGATTTCGTCCAGAAAAAGGGTACCCTCGTGGGCCAGTTCGAACCTGCCCTTCCGCTGGCTCACCGCGCCGCTGAAAGCCCCCTTTTCGTGGCCGAACAGTTCGCTTTCCAGAAGTGTCTCCGGCAAAGCCCCACAGTTAACCGAGATGAAGGGCTGGTTTATTCGCGGGCTGTTGTAGTGGATGGCCCTTGCGATCAACTCCTTGCCGGTGCCCGAGTCCCCTGTTATCAGCACGGTCGCCCGGGTGGGGGCCACCTTTTCGATCAGTTCGAATATGCGCTGCATTCGCGCGCTTTTGCCCACTATATTGCCGAAATGATACTTGCCCTGAAGCTCCCGGGCCATCTGGCGATTCTGCCTCACAAGGTTGTAATGATCGATGGCCTTGAGTATGGTGAGCTTTAATTCCTCGTTTTTGAAAGGTTTCAGGATATAGTCGAAAGCGCCCTTCCGCATAGCCTCGACAGCCTTTTCCACACTGCCGAAAGCGGTCATCATGATGATTGGAATGTCGGGCATCCGCAGTTTGACGCGTTCCATGAACTCCATGCCGTCCATTCCGGGCATTTTCATGTCCGTGACAACCACGTCCAGGTCGTTATCCTCCATACACTCGAGGCCGCGCAGAGCGCCTTCGGCGGTGATCACCTGGTAGCCCTCCTCCGAGAGCAGTTCCTCGAGTACCAGCAGATAATTCCTTTCGTCATCGACGATGAGGACTGTGTTCATTTTATTGCGAAGCTTCCCCCTCAGGTTCGAACTCGGGTTGGGTTAACGGGAGCCGTATGACTATGGTGGCCCCCTGACCTTGCTCGCTCACGACTTCAATCTCCCCGCTGTGGCTGTCCACAATTGTCCTTACGATCGCAAGCCCCAGTCCTGTTCCGTTTTCACGGGTGGTGAAAAAGGGATTGAAAATTTTCTTGAGCGCCTCCCGGGCAATGCCGCACCCGCTGTCGCGCACCTGGATCTCCACACGGGACGCGCTAGCCCGGCCGTTGTTGGAAATCAAAGTCTGTACGCTGAGCACTCCCCCCTCAGGCATGGCCTGCACCGCGTTGGCGAAGATGTTGACAAAGGCTCGGTAGAGCATATCCTGGTCGGCCTCCAGCGAATAGTCCCCGGTTTGATACCGCTTTCGCACCTCTATCCCCAGCCTTTGGCATTCGGCCCCCAAAACGAAAAGATTTCTGTCCAGAATGTCCTCGATCCTGCATGGGACCGGGCGAAGGCTCTGGGGCCTGGCGAAATCGAGAAATTCGGTCAGGATGTCGTTAAGCCGCGTGGATTCTTCGACTATGATGGTGGAAAATTTCTTCAGCCTCTCTCCCTCCACGCGGGAGTCGAGCAGTTCCGCCGTGCTCCTTATGATTCCCAGCGGATTGCGGATCTCGTGGGAGACCCCCGCAATCATTTCTCCCAGCGAAGCGAGTCGCTCCGACTGGTGGAGCTTCTCTTCGAGCTTGTGCTTCTCCAGGTTTCTGGCCGTGATTATTCGTTCGGCCCGCCTGGCGATAAACAGGATGGTGGAAAACAAAATACCCACAAACAAAAGAAAACTGAGCGCCACCAGCAACTCGAAGCGCCTTATGGTTATGTAGTCCCGTGTTATGTCCTGCGTGATTTCGAAAACACCCAGAACCCGCCCCTTTTTCCAGCTTAGAGGCTGCTCCACCCACATGGGCAAATAGGTGACGAGCACCTGTTTGTCGCCTTTGGGTACCAACCCCCACAACCTGGTTCCTCCCGGCGAGAGCTCTGAAACGGGTTTTTCATTCAGCGCGGATTTGAAAGCCTCTCCGATCCGGCCCTTGCTGCCGATTTTCCCACTGCCCGTGCTGTAGACAAGTACCTCTTTTTTGTCGTAGATGTTCACATTCTTCACCGACAGCCCGTGGATCGTATTCTTTACCACCATGTCCAGTCTTGAGTGCTGGCCGGGATCGCTCAACCGGATTTCCCCTTCGGTTACAAGCGTTGGCAGGGTAAAGAGGTAAAATACCTGGTGGTTTAGATTTTCCGCCACCAGCAGCGCATACTGTTCGCTTTTCTTGAGCAGCAGTTCCTTGGCCTTTTGCGATATAAACCCCGACAACACCACAGCGCAGACCAGGATCACCATCAGACTGGAAATGGCAAGATACTTGACCAGTTTAAAGGGTTTGACACTTTCCAAAACCCGTTTTTCACCCTGAATCGATCTCATTTTATTGGGCCTTTTTCTCCCTTCGGCAGCTCCCTCACCCTGGCCCGCCTTTTATCGAGCTGATCTTTGAATCCGCCTTCCCACCCGGCTTTTGGCTCATAGAAAACAGTGGAGGTAAGTTCCCCGGGCAGATAGACTTCGGGAATCCACCCGCCTTCAAAATCGTGGGCATACTTATATTTTTCCCCGTAACCCAGCTGTTTCATGAGTTCGGTCGGTGCGTTGCGCAGGTGCAGGGGCACACGCAAATCCCCGCTCTCCCCGGCCGTTTTTCTGGCGCTGCCCATGGCCGTGTAAAGCGAATTGCTCTTTGGCGCCAGGCAAAGATACACGACGGCCTGCGCCAGGGCAAGCTCGCCTTCCGGACTGCCCAGGAAATGATAGGCCTGGAAAGCGTTTACAGCTTGAACCAGGCCGGCCGGATCGGCCAGCCCGATGTCTTCGCAGGCCATTCGCACGATCCGCCGCGCAAGGTATAGCGGGTCCTCGCCGGCCTCCAGCATCCGGGCCAGCCAGTAGAGCGCACCATCCGGATCGCTTCCCCTGACGCTCTTGTGGAGCGCCGAAATGAGGTTGAAGTGCTCTTCGCCCGCCTTGTCATAATGCACTGATTTACGCAGCAGCGCTTCCTTGGCCGCTTCAAGATCGACGTTTCGCACGCCCCCCGAATCCGGCGCGGTAGTGAGGATAGCGATTTCCAGTCCGTTAAGGATTACTCGCGCATCTCCCCCCGAGCCGGCGATCAGGTAATCGATCGCCTCCCCGGAAAGCCGGGCCGGAAACCTCCCCAGGCCCCTTTCCTCATCGCTTAGCGCCCGGGCGATTATCTTCTTCAAATCGGCTTCTTCGAGCGGCTCCAAAACGGCCACCCTGGCCCGCGACAACAATGGACGGATTATCTCGAAGGAGGGGTTCTCCGTTGTGGCGCCCAGAAGAAGAATCGTTCCGTCTTCGACATGGGGCAGAAGGGTGTCCTGCTGGGCCTTGTTCAGCCGGTGAATTTCGTCCATGAGAAGCCAGGTTCTCATTTTCCTTTTTGCAAAAACTTCCCTTGCTTCCTGAACGGCCTCCCTTATGTCCCGCGCCCCGGCCATCACCGCCGACAGGGAAATGATGTGGCTCTCGGTGTGGTTGGCGATGATCTTCGCCAGGGTCGTCTTGCCGCACCCCGGAGGTCCCCACAGGATGAGGGAATGAAGCCGGCGGTGCTGAAGCAGACGATCCAGTATTCTGCCCGGCCCCAGCAAATGCGACTGGCCGATAAATTCATCCAGATTTCGCGGGCGCATGCGTTCGGCAAGCGGCGCCTGTCCCATGAATTCACCGCCGCCCCGGTTTTCGAACATATTCAACTGGTCGGATGTTTTCCTCTTTTGCATCTTTTATCCGCTCTCCGGAAGGACAAAGCCGCCCCCGGGCCTTTTCGAAACTAATACGGCGCAAAACTGCCCAACCCAATTTTATAGGAAATTAAGGAACATGTGGTAGAAGAATATAACAGATTCCGGAGTTGGTCTTCTAGAGACTGGGAATGGATAACGAAGCCAGGGGGCTAGCCGGAATACGCACGTGAAAAGTCGCGCCCACCCCGACCTCGCTTTCCACCGTGATACTTCCGCCCAGTTTTTTTACGATTCCATAGCAGATCGAAAGCCCCAGTCCAGTGCCTCTGCCCACCGGCTTGGTGGTAAAGAAGGGATCGAATACGCGCTCCAAAATATCAGCCGGTATTCCCGGCCCGGTGTCGGCAATGTCAACTACGACCCCATCGCCTGCCATCCGGCTGCGGAGTTCGATTTTTCCGCCCTCGCCGATGGCGTCTATGGCATTGTTTATCAGGTTCATGAAAACCTGCTGCATCTCCGTTGGTGAGGCGGAAATCGGCGGCAGGTTACGGTTTAGTTCGGTCTCAATTCGAATGTTGTTGGTCTTGGAGCGCTTCTCGCAAATTCCCACTATTTCCTCCAGCATATCATTGATCTGAATCGAGCGGGGAACGGGGTCCGTCTTGCGAGCAAAACTGAGCAGCTTGTGGGTTATCTCCTTGCAGCGCCCCCCCTGAATGCGTATTTGCCTCAGGCAGCGCCTGAACTCGTCAACATCGGGACCATCCTTAAGTTGCGCCTCCTCATCGAGCAGGTCTTCCATCCACCCTGCCTCCTCGACCATAACGGCTACAGGATTGTTGATCTCGTGGGCCACCCCCGAGGCCAGTTCACCGATGGAAGCCAGCCTGTTGGCTTCAATTACCTG
This sequence comes from Syntrophobacteraceae bacterium, assembly GCA_031292195.1. Lineage (GTDB taxonomy): Bacteria > Desulfobacterota > Syntrophobacteria > Syntrophobacterales > Syntrophobacteraceae > SbD1. Next base: position 8,135 of record JARLHP010000113.1, on the reverse strand, counting down.
CCTGTTCATCAGTTCTTTTTCCCGGTCGGCCTTTTCGATCTTTTGCACCATCTTGCGCGAAACAAAAAGGGTCACCAGGAAAATCGCCACGCATCCCGGGAAAAAGATAGTGAGGGCGAAGGTCCTCGCCCGGTTTATCTCGGAAAAGACGTCATCCCGGTCCTGCTGGTAGACCAGCGTCCATTCGCCGGACTTGAGGGGCAGGAGGCTGAAAAAGAAATTCCGGTCGCGACTCTTAACTATTCCGCTCACAGGATTGCCCTGCGAGATCAATTTGACCGCGGGCGCCCTCAAGGCGTCGGTCTCGGTGTTTCCGGCGCTTTCCACCCGGGCCCAGGGAGTCATTCTAAGCAAGCCCAAAATGTTGGTGAGCGGCCTGGTGCGCGAGTGCGACTGTAGCTCCCCTTCGTTGTTTACTATGAAGGCCGACCCGGTCTCCCCGATGTGAACCTCTTCGACCAGGGAATTGAAAGCAGCGAAGTCTATTGTTGCCTTGAGGAGCCATTCCCGATCCCCCATCCTTTTTTTTACGCAGATAATAAAGTGCGGCCTTCGGCGAAGCCCCGTGAAGAGGTCACTCAGGTAATGATCGCTCTTCGTGGCCTTGCGGAACCATTTGGCCCCGGAGTAGTTCGCGTGGAGCAGCTTGAGCTTGCCGGCGTATGAAATCTGCACACCTGCGGAGTTTACTATCCCCAGATCGACAAAAACCGTTCCATAGGCATTTTGAAGAGTGGCCAACTGGTCCCTTAGAAAGGTTTGGTCGACCAATTGATCGTATGAGTAGGAATTGGCGAGAAATTCTATGTCCGAAAGTCTTTCGTTCAGAAAAGAATTTATGTGCTGCTGATGCTTTTCTACCAGTTCGTAGAGGTTCTGAATGACCTTCTGCCGGTAAGATGTCTCGAAATAATAGCCGATCAGGCCGGCTATCAGGACAAGCGGGGTAAAGGATACCAGTATTATGACCAGAAGCATGTTTCTGGTCAGGGAGGCATAGTAGCGCTTTCCCCTGGCGCCGGACAACAAAGTGGGTTCATTCATATCAAAGGCCGATCAGTGAGCTGGAGTGCGAGTTGAAATGGCGCCGGATTGCGCTGCAACAGGAGACCGACAAAGAGTTTAGCAAATCACCCAGACGGTCTTGCCTTTCGCCAGGTGAATCACCCTTCTGCATATGCTTCCCATTGTGAACGCCTCGACTTTGGAAAGGCCTCTTCTGCCGACGAGAATAGTGTCGTATGCCCCTTCCTCGGCTTCCTGCAAAATGGCTTGCGCCGAGTTGCCGACGGCCCGCGCGATCTTCTGATGAATCCTGGCCGGGTCAACCCCGCCTGCAACCAGAATTTCCCTCGCTCGGTCAAACGAGGGTTGCATCATCGAGGCTGCCTGATCCAGTTCGCTGTGGATTTTTTCCATGGCATTCCTGTCCGCCTCCGACGACAGGACCTCGCGCATGAAATTTCTGAAACTGTGAAAGCTGCGAACCGCATGGAACAGATTGATTTCAATGCTGCCGGAACCATCGAGCACCTTGGTCAGGTGGGTCAGCAGGAGCATGGACTCCTCGGAGCCGTCGAGGCACACCAGGACTTTGGCCGGCCGGCTGATTCCCCCCACCACCCAAAGGGGTATCGGCAACAGCCCCAGTATGTGTTCGGCAACCGAGCCCAGCATGAAGTCCTTTAGATCGCTATGCCCTTTTCGTCCAAGGACCAGCGCCCTGTAGCCGTTTCGCGATTCGGCCACTATGTCTTGCGCAATGCCGGTCTGTCTGTCTGCGATTCTTACGCTCACCGCATCCTCGGGGAAACCGGCCTTCAACAGAATAGACTTCGCCTTTTCCATAAAGGACTCTATCGCCTTCTGCTGCTTTTCCTCCCATTCAGCCACGCTCACCAGTTCGTAATGATAAGCCGGCGACTTTTTGCCGAAGTCGATAAACGATTCGGGGACCCTGGTGACCACATGGTAGAGGACTACCTCGAATCGGTTCCGATCCAAAATCGAAGAGACGTACTCCACCATTCGCAGGGAGTGTTCCGATCCGTCGTTCGCAATAAGTATTCTTTCTCTAACCGGACTATTCATCAATCATCCTTTCCGGAAAGCGAACCTATGAGGGTCGAAAAACATCCGGCGCCATGGGCTCCAGTATTTGCCCGACAATCAACCTCGCCAAGGATATCGCCTTCGTCCACCCGGCCTGATCTCATCAAAAATTGATACAGCCGGGTTAGCGCCTGAATAGATTTCTAACTCTGTCGCTCCATTTGGAAATAGTAAAGTGCAATTTCCGCAATAAAGTCCTGAACGGTTCCTTGGGGTTTGAAATGATCTCGTCCCTCTGCTGTTTGTCCAGGATTTTCTCCATGGGACTTCGATAGATTTTCATCACTCTATCCTCCTTAAAGGCGAGGGAAACAGGTTTTGGAATTGGAATAGGTCAGGCAACGGTCCCTTCAACGTTTGGCAACCGTCCTTTCTTTTTCCAGCTCCTTTGCGGCTTTCATAATTTTATCGCGCATGGTCCCAATTCGAAAGGGCTTTGCAATAAAATCAAAAGCCCCTTTGCTGGTTGCTTCCCGTGCCAACTCCATGGAGGCGTAGCCCGTGATTATGATCACTTTGGTCTCGGGGGACCGTAGTTTCACCTTCTCCAGAAGTTGTATACCATCCATACCTTCCATGCGGATATCGGTAACCACGATGTCGAAATTTTTCTCCTCCAGACGTGTGGCGGCCTCATCGGAGCGCACGAAAACTTCGACATTGTGGCCTTCTTTTTCCAGGGCGGACTTGAGCCGCAGTCCCACTATGGATTCATCGTCCAAAATCAGTATTTCAAGGCTTGCTCCCACAAATCCTCCTTTGGCTGTTTGCTTTCAGGCAGTGTCCCCACGGCCGCGCAGACCCCGGTAAAACTTGTTCGAGATGAACCGTTTTGTCAAGCTACATTCTCAATGTATCCGTCAACCGCGGACGGTTTGAGAGCCTCATTGATGTCATTTAATATTCTGGTTCTGTGTCCTTGATAAGCTGCCTCGTTTGACATGATCATATCCAGCTGGCGGGTGTGCATGATGAGGTAGCCTATTATTCTAAGCCGTTCCATCATGAATTTTTGGCTGTATCCCTCCATGCGCGCGAAGACCCCGTCCTCCTTCACTTCGGCCCGAAAGGCGAATTGCTCAAGGATCTCCCCCACAAACCGGGCGCGCCTCAGCCGCCTCTCGTAGTCGGCTGCGCCTCCCTTGAATTGAAAGCTGATATAATTTTCCGCGGACCTTTCTCCAACCAGAGCTTCCACTGTGGAAAAATGGAAACCAAAACGGGAACTCAGACTGCAGAAGTTTTTGGATATCATGAAGTAATTGCGGGTGGTATAGGGAGAGGGCATGGACGGATCGAGCGCGGGATTGGCGCCGGCTTCCAGCAGAATTGACATAAAGCCTTTGGCGTCAATAGGCGGGGGACCCGCCCATGGCACCGCCGTAATCCCCTCCCAGAGCGCCAGCGTGGGGATGGAGACGATCTCTTCGAGATGAACGAATTTGCCCGTCACTCCCTCTTTGAAACCGTCATCGAGATTTATGAGCCACCACTGCATGGGTACTTTGCATACCAACTGTTTGCTCATTTTTTCTGAAAAACGATGGTCCTTGCCGAAATTGAACATCTCCTTCACAGACACTTCGTGGGCAAATCGGGTGATGTCATGAAAAGTACGGCAATTCTCCGGTCGAAACCCCGTGGCATCCGGGTCTATGAGATGGAGAGGAACGATATGCTCCGCAACCTCTTCCAGAACCTTGTGCACCGGGCTTCCCGCCATGAAGTTTTTCCTGGCCGGAGATCGATCGATGAGGGCTTCGACACGTCCGGCATAGACTTTCAGCCCATCGGCATCGACGGTAGCTTCCAGGTCGTTTCGGAGCAGTTCGGTTGCCCCCGGTAATCCGAACAACGCCGGGACTGCGAATTCACGAGCCAGGTTGGCCAGGTGTCCGGCGACGCTTCCCTGTTCGGTAACAACGGCGCTTGCCCTGCCCAGCAAGGCGGCCCAGCGAGGAAGGGCCTGGGCGGTAACCAGCACGGCGCCCTGTGGGAAAAGGAGCGTATCGCTGTCTTTGCGCACCACGAACACTGGCCCGCATCCTACCCCGGGGCTGGCGGTAGATCCTCCACGGAGCAGAATATCCGACCTGAGGCTCCCGCAACCTTGCGGCAGAACCGCTAATTCCTTGGGCTCCTGTTGCTTCAGGGTGCGGCTCTGCAAGATATGGATCGCGCCCTTTTCATCGAAGGCCCATTCCACATCCTGCGGCGCTCCATAGTGCTCTTCGAGCATAAGGCCAAGCCGAGCCAGTTCGAGTATATGCTCATCATGCAGGGAGGGCAAACGGCTTTGCTCCCCGGCCACTTCCACGCGGCACACGCCCTCTTCGGCATCGCAGGCGAATTTGATGTCTTTGGTCGCGATTTGCCTCGCCGTGACGGCCATAGGCTTCTTTCGAGAAACGACGAATAAGTCGGAGGCCATCCTGCCGTCCACAATCGATTTGGGCAAGCCCCAGGCGGAATTGAGGAAAACGGAGTCATCCCGGATGTCGAGCGGGTTTCGGGAATACATGACACCCCCCGAGGCGGCATTAACCATGACCATAGCCCCCACGCACATGGCGATGTCCTCATCGAGGATCCCCCGGTTCAGCCTGTAGAAAATGGCCTGCAGATTGTATTTGCTGGCCACGATCTCTTTATAGGCCTGCAGGACGTTTTCCTTGCTGACATTCAACTCCGAACGGTACTGGCCCGCAAAGGAGGCCCCCGCCAAATCCTCCCCAAGAGCGCTGCTCCGCATGGAAATTTTTACGCCCTCGCAGGCTTTCCTTTCGAGTGCGCGGTATGCGTCCATGATCGCCTGTTCGAGTTCCGGGGGGATGGTCGATCTAATGATAAGCTGCTGGATGTTGGCGCTCAGCTCGTAGAGCGTGTCCATCTCTTCCATGGAGGAAGTCTGCAGGAGCCGGTCGATTTCATTTTGCAAGTCGTTGTGTTCGAGAAATCTCCGGTAGGCGGCCGCGGAAATGACAAAACCGTCGGGGACCGGGAGGTGCAACACGGTTTTCACCTCTCCCAGGCTGGCCATCTTGCTCCCGACCTGGTCGGCCATATCCTTATCGACCCCCTCCAGAGGAATAACCAATTCCTCGCCGGGCGGCAGCCTTCTGGATGCAAGCTTCCGGTTTACTTCTTCCTCGATGGCCTTGAACCTGTTGTAAAGAATGCCGTACTTCCCGGGAGCGAGATTATCGAGATTCTGAATCATGCGAAACACGTTGACGGACACAGCTGTCGTATTGGCGCGAACAAGGGACATGGAGAAGGGCTGGCTTCCCCGCAGCGCCTCCTGCAACTCCGCCATGATCTCGAGAGCCTTGTTGTTCGCACTGAGCAGAAGCCTGAAGCTGAGGTAACGCGCCTTAAAGGCGGCGCGCAACTCCTCCGCGCTCGAACCCGCAGGGAATTCCGAGACATCTTTTCGCAACAACAATCGTCTCAGCCACGTGGATAGATTGCCCATGCTTTTGTCGAATCCCGCCCCCACTTAATCAGATGCCGGGCTATATTATCGCCCAGCCTGCGTGGCGGCCTGTATGAGTCCGATCTTTTGCTCCTGAAGCGTCTTCTTTTGATGGGCGTCCTGGACCTTATAGAGCAGTTCGTCCATGTCGACCGGCTTGGTAAGATAGTCGAAAGCGCCGATTTCCATCCCCTCGATGGCCACCTCCATGTTGGCATGCCCGGTCAGCATGATCACCTCCACCAGGGGGTGGTTTCGCCTGATCTCCCTGAGGGTTTCAATGCCGTTCATACCGGGCATCTTGACATCGAGTATCACAACGTCCGCCGGCTTTTGTTTCAGCGCCTGAAGAGCTTCCTCTCCACTGCCCACCCCCGAAGCGTCGAGCTTACGCTTCACGAGTCGTTTCACAAGGGTTTCCAAAAACTCTTTTTCGTCATCTACCAGCAGCACTTGAATCTCATTCAAGGCCATCACGTCTTCTCCCTGAGCTTCCGGTAGGCTTCCTGCATTTTCTTGGTCAAAACTTCAATGTTCACTGGCTTTTCAAGGTAGGCGTAGGCGCCCATCTCCATGCAAAGAGCCTCCATTTCCTTGGAACCATGACCAGTCAGGACGATAATTTCCACATTGGGATGCTCTGATTTTACACGCCGCAACACCTCCAGTCCATCCACTCCCGGCATCTTCAAATCCAAAACCATCACTTCGGGCTCATCTTCAGCGACCACGTCCAGGGCTTCAAGACCGCCATGGACCACCGCCGAATCGATGTGCCGCATCTCCAGCCGCTCCGAGAGGGTCTGGACGAATTCCCTTTCGTCGTCCACCAGCAGGACCTTTGAAGGCGTCGGCAGGCTGAAGTCGGCTTTCCGATAGATATCGGACTGGTAGTAGCCGGGTCCAACCACGGTCTCCACGCCCCCCACTCCCGGGACGGTGCGCACCAGCCGCCGCAGTTCCTCTTCAAGAGAAGAAAGCATAAGCACATGCTTATCTATGGTAACGGTGACATTGCCGTCCTGGACACTTACCGGAGTACTGTGGCCCTCTTCCGCCAATTTCAGCCCGACACCGCAGGCAAGCGCAAAATCCTCTACTGCCTTGCGGGAGGCATCGGTGGCTTTGAGCACGTCTTTATTGAGGTTGTCGCAGACAAGCCGCGCCGCTTCATCCGTACTGTATTTATCCATGGGAATCAGCAAATCATAGAGTTCGGCCGCCCACGGGTCGCTTTTTCCGTAAAGGTATTCCACCCACATCGCGCAGCTTTCATCATCCTTGCGAATCTTTTTGAGGGCGTCCTTTTCCGAAAGATTATCCCTGTCCATGGCTACACCGGTCCTGTAGCGCGTATCCGCAATGAGGCAGATTTTCATGGCATGGGAAATCTCCCTGGGCGGCAGATGGCCGGCAAAGCCAATCAATAGAAGATTATCCTGGCGTAAAAGATCGGACAATGTGCACTTGAGGCACGCCAGGGATCGCTCCTTTTCATGGGTGAATTTGTTGAAAATCGACGCCTTTCGGGTCATGGCCGAAAAAAGCTTCCCCTCATCGACGTGAAACCGGTTGCTCGTTTCGTTTATCAGGTCCTGATCGGTAACGAGTTCGTAGCCAGTGACGCCGGCAATCTTCTGAACCACTTCTTCTTCACGACAACAAGAACCGCTAAACAGGGCGATTATGGGCATGGTATTTTCCTTGTATGATTTAGAGGCTGTGCGGCGCCTATTTTATGAAGCAGACCGTTAGCAGTGGGCACTCATCCCTGCACTGGGTATGGGACCGGGAGTGAATGGTCTGAACGGCGACCTGCATGGTCGAGAATATGTTCCTTTCTCCGATTCTCTCATACAAATGGGTTCGCCTGAGCACCTCCAGAACGTTTTCATTCAACCCTGAGAAGGAAATATCATAGCCGGCGCTGCGAACCCGCTCCACTACCAGGGAGAGAATTTCCTCGCCGGAAGAATCCATGTCGTTGATTCCGTTTGCCACGATATGAATGTGTTTCAACTCGCGTTTGGTCTTCATAAGATCGAAGATCATGTCTTCCAGGAAGCCGGCGTTGGCGTAGAAGAGCTGGCCCTCGAACCGGATCATGGCGATATGCTTGCATTCCTTGAGGCCGTGCTGCTTGGCGCTTCTGTAGGATTGATCCGGATACATGGAAAGGGTGGTGACCTTGGGACGCATGCTCTTATAGAGAAATACCCCGAGAGACAGGAGCACGCCGACCATTATTCCTTCTTCCAGATTCGGAGCGACAATGAGTGTGGCTACAAAGGTGATGATGGAAATGAGTCCGTCGTACCATTGGGCCTTCCAGGCATGAACGAACCCGGAGATATTTATGAGCCCGATAACGGCCACCATGATGATAGCGGCCAGTACCGATTCGGGCAGATAGTAGAGAAGAGGGGTGAAGAAGAGAAGCACCACCCCCACGCAGATACTGGTGAAAACACTGGACAGCCCGGTCTTGGCGCCGGACTGAAGGTTGACGGCCGAGCGCGAAAAAGAGCCCGAGACCGGATAACTCATG
>JARLHP010000112.1 GCA_031292195.1 Syntrophobacteraceae bacterium | reverse complement strand
TTCTCTCAGGCGCTGAAATTTCCACTTTCCGCTAATGTATGCCGGGACGACCTGCGTCAGGGAATCGGTGAGCATATCGAGCCCCACCGTGTCGCCGTGCAGTTTGAAGTTGAAGGAGGACTCGGAGGCGCGCAGGGATTCAGCCTCCACTTTTTCGAAGGGAACGGAAAAAAGCTGGGAGGAAAAATCGAGCAGCGAGTCGGTCATGGCGTTCACTTTGGCGGCGAACCTGGCGCAAACGGCGTCAAAGGCGCCGGTAAGCTGTTCTTCCTGGAGGTCCCGCCATGCTGTGAACTGCTCCTGGATCCTTTCGGAAACGAACTGTTCGAGCGCGTCGTTTAGTTCCTTTAGAGACAGGTCCTTTTTCGATTCCTGAAACTCCTCGAATTGCTCGCTCATCTCGGAGGTCAGCCTGCTCTTGATTTCCGCTATGCCCCGGTCGAGTTCGTTTATCACGAACCTCTGCAGTTCCGAGCCGAAAAGGGCGTCAAAGGAATTTCTTTCTTCCACCAGTTGCCACTTCCGGCTTTCGAAGGCGGCTATCTTTTCGCGTATCTGTTCGACGGGAGTCGCCAGGGATTTGAGCTGCAGTTCGGTTTCCAGTCTCTGGCGTGAGAGGACCTTGAGGAGGTTGCCGGAAACGGACTGGAGCAGCACCCGTCCTTTATCCCTGGCCAGGAACCGGTCGAGGGCTTCGGTGAAACGGGGCAGGCCGCTGGCCGCAAGCTCTTCGCACGATCCGTTCTGCTTGGCCTTGAGGCCCAGTTTGGCGGAAATCGGAAATATCTTGAGGTTGTCGGGCCCCATGATCCCTTCGATCGTCTGTTGGGCAAAGGAGAGCGCCTTACTCACCTCTTCGGCGGAAAGGTAATCGGTTTTGTTCAAAAGGAAAAATATCCGGGCGGCGTATTCCCGCACATCTTTTAAGAATTCTATTTCCGCGCTGCTGGCCGGCTGGTCCACTGAAAGCAGAAAAAGGGCGGCGTCCGATCTGGGAAGAAAGCGGTAGGCCACGTCCGTATTGTGAATGTAGACCGAACCGACCCCCGGGGTGTCGACCAGCCGCACTCCGTCCTTGAGGTAAGGGGAAGGATAGAAGACCGTTACCTCCGAGACCCCCTTCGCATTGTTGGGATTGCCTGTTTCGGTAACGTACTCGGAAATGGATTCCACCGGGACCTCGGCCGTTTTTCCGTTATTGAAAAAGACCTTCGCCGCCCTGGTTTCCCCGTAGACCAGCGCCGTGACGATGGAGGTGAGGGGAATGACCGATACGGGAAGAATGTCGGCGCCCAGCATGGCGTTTATCAGGCAGGTCTTGCCCCTTTTGAACTGGCCCACGACCACCAGGTTGAAGGTGTTGGTCTCAAGCTTTTCCCGCCACTCCCGGCAGGATTCCCGGTCGGAGAGGCCCAGGTGGAGCATCCCTTCCATGACTCTTAGAGTGCGGTCTCTGAGAATTTTGAAATCGCCGATCTGCGCCTGCTCACAGGCGATCGGTTGGGCAACGGCGGACATAATATCTCCGGTCAAAAACTGCCGGGCGACGGCGCCGGGCAGGGATCGAAAAACGTTTGACAATCGAGCGCGCATGCTCTTAAGTCGAGTTTGCATCACAAGGCAGGTTAAACTATAATAAAAAATTGATTAATCTCAAGGCAAATAGATCTCGGGGCGATTTACCATCACTTAATTTCCGCATCTAAATGAGGTGTTTTCGCATGCTGAAGCGAATTCTTGTGGTCGGTGGGAAGAGTTGCGCCGTCCTGGTGCTTTCACTCACCATGGCGGTGTTTTTCTGCGGCGCATGCCGCGCCACAGTACCGGCAGAGACTTACCGGGCCCTTCAGAGCCGGCTGGTCCGGGACGGTTATTCACCCCGGGTGGTCGCCCTGGCCTTCCGGTCCGTTCCCGCGCCCATGTTTCACCTGGTCTGCTCCACGATGAGGACCGGACGGGGTACGCCCAACTACAGCCATTTTGTGGCGCCCTCCGAGATTGCCGCCGCGCGGCGGTTCATAGCGGATCACAGGAATTGTTTCCGGGAGGAAAAAGCCGAGTACGGCGTCAATCCGGAAATCATCGCCGCGCTTTTTCTGGTGGAAACCCATTTCGGTTCTTTTACCGGAAAGACCCCCACTTTACCCGTCTTTGCCAGCTTCGCTATAATGGATTCCAAGGCCAACCGCGACAGGGTATGGTGGTCGATTTCGCCGCAGGACCGCGCCACCTGGGGGCGGGGGGCTTTCGATAAAAAACTGCTCGACCGCTCTGCCTGGGCCTACAGGGAGTTGTGCGCGCTGTTCGAACTCCAGAGGACGCGCGGAATGCGGGTGGCCTCCCTTAAGGGTTCTTATATGGGCGCGATCGGCTGGCCGCAGTTTTTGCCGACCAGCCTGGTGAAATATGGTGTGGATGGCAACGGCGACCGCCGAGTCGATCTCAATAACTGCGAGGACGCCATTTTCAGCACAGCCAACTACCTGCGGGCCTACGGGTGGTGTGAGGCAAGAACGCGCGCCCAAAAAGAGGCTGTTATCTATAACTACAACCACAGCACGCTCTATGTGCAAATTGTTATGGCCATAGCCGACAGGACGGCGGGACACCGGCTGTAGGGGGCCCTAGAGCTTGTAGCCGATTTTTCGCAGCAGGTCTTTTCGCCAGTTGATTTCGTCCTGGTCTTCGACGCCTTTGGGGGCAAAGCCGTCCACGACCCCCATGATCCCGCGGCCCAGTTCGGTTTTAGCGATGATCACCTCCGTGGGGTTGGCCGTGGCGCAGAATATCCGGCAGACTTCCGGGACCATCTTTATGGTGTTCAGCACGTTTACCGGGAAAAAGCCCGGACCGAGAAAAATCAGGAAGCTGTGCCCGGCGGAAATGGCCAGTGCGTTTTTGCGAGCCAGTTCGATCATTTCCGGGTCTGTCCCGGACCATCTGATGAGGCATTTGCCGGAGGCCTCGCAGAAGGCCAGGCCGAATCGTATCCCCGGTACTGTGCACACCAGGGCCTCGTGGATGTCCTCGACGCTTTTTATGAAATGAGTCTGGCCCAAAATGAAGTTGATTTCCTCGGGTTTTTCGATCTTTACGCTGTTTAGCTCCATGCTCCGCTTCCTTTCGCAATGAAATTTGGCGCTAATATTTGCCATATTCCTTTGTGAATTCGATCATTGTCCGCACGTTTTCTTCGCGCGCTTCATCGATCAGGGCCGAACTGCTCAAAATGAAGCCGCCTCCCTGGCCGCAAATGTCTATCAGCTTCCTGCAGTATTCCCTTATATGGTCGGGCGTTGCCGTGACCAGGAGTGAATTGGGGACATTTCCCATAATACAGACCGTGTCGCCCAGCTTCTTTTTGGCCTCGAAAATGTTTGTCCTTTCGAAATGATATATGCACTTTCCTCTGGGGACATCCCTGATGGTGTCGAGCCGCGTGTCGTAGGCGCCCTCGATCAGAAGATACGGGGTGCAGCCGGCCTCGCACAGTTCGATGATAAGTCTTTGCAGGGTCGGCCAGTAAAATTCGTTGAAATGCGCGGGGGACATGAAATTGTCCGCACCCTTGTGCAGAGGGATGAAGACCCTGGGATTCCCTTTGGCCCTGGCCCCGTTTACGGCGGCGGAAATAATGAAGGGGGTGATCTGTTCGACCGCCCGTTTCAGCTTTTCGGGCCTTCTGTAAAGGTCGGTCATGGCGCCGCGGGTGCCGCGCAGATTGTCGGCAATCATATCGTAGGGGGCAAAGACGGTCTGTTCCTTAATGGAGGGGAACCCGAGACTTTTCAGTTCCTCGGCGAATTCCGAAAACTTCCTCACCCATTTCAATTGTTTTTTCGCCCCGTCCACAATTGTTTCGAGCGCGCTTATCACCTCCGGGTTGGCGAAGGCCGGCAAAACCGACGGCCACGCATAGCCAAGGCAAATGGTTTCGAGCGGCGGGAGTTTGGATAGACCCTGAAGATTGCCGGCCAGTCGGGGCAGCACGGTCTTGAGAAGGTACTCGCCGGGGTTTTTGAGGAATTGATCGTATTCGTCAGCCCGCATGTATTCATTTTCGACAAACTGGAACGAGCGGGTTTCCGGGACGCCGTGTCCGGGCCACTTCAAGGCCTTGAAATCGAGGGTCGAAAGGACCTCGTCCATGGCATAGACGGTAAAGTTGACGCTGTAGGTGGCGTCCGGCTGGAAGTCGAGGATGGTTTTGCGCCATGCGCTGATGGCTTTTTCGGGATCGTGGTAGGCTTCCCCGGGAGTTATGCCCGAATAGTAGCAGTTGAAAAACGCAAACAAGGGGACCACGGGTACCCTGTCCGGCTCCCTCAACCCGATCGCGTCCTCGATTCGCTTCTCCCGCTCAGTGTAAAGTTTTTGCGATGTGGCATTCATCCCGCACCCCCTGTGTTTTTTTTCCTCTACCCCCGGCATGCCGGTCCGAACAGCCCGGCGCCGATCACCCGGCTCGCACCTTGCCCCCTCTGGGTGTGAGCCGGCTGGGTATTGCACTCCGGAGGGATTTGGACAATGAAGCAGGGTTGATAATAGCGCCGTCCAATCTCCCGGCGCAACCCCGAAATGGTCGACAAATGGTCCGCCCATGACTTGCGCAACTGATTGTCCTCTCCTGTTTCGCATGCTTCTCGTCAAAACGCCTTCGCGTTTTTCAAAAAATGCTTCGTATTTCCATAGTGCATGATATACGCTATTACATTCAAGATATTCTCAGGTTTTTCGCGGATGCACGTTCACTCGATAAGAAGTGACAGCAGCACTGAAAAGATTGCTCATCAAAAAAGCCGGTAACAACGACGGGACCGATGGCTCTCTTTTCTTCAAACAGGGGAATTTCATGATATGGGATCGAACAAACCATCCGGTCTGGTTCCGTTGCACAGCGGGTGTTCTTGTCGCTGTCATCGCTGCTGCTGTTCGGTCACACTTCCCGGGAATTCTTGAACTCCGTGTCGCCTTCGTAACCTTCTATCCAGCCGTTGTAGTTGCCGCGCTTTACGGGGGCTTGAGCACCGGATTGCCGGCCACAGTAGTATCAGGCGCTCTTGCCGATTATTTCTGGATTGAGCCGGTTGGCCAATTCGCCATTGCAAACATCGCCGACCAGATAAGCCTGGTCGTTTTTCTCGCCAGTGGCATTATGATCTCCTGTTTAGCCGAAGCTACCTATCGCGCCCAGGCACGGGCACACAAAGCAGAGGGACAGGCAAGGCTTGCTGCTGAGCGTGAAAAGGCGGCTGAATTGCTGCAACTTCAGGCCGAAATGTTCCGTCTATCCTATGATGCCATTATCGTTTGGCAGTTCGGAGGCCCTATCGAGAGCTGGAACAAGGGGGCTGAAGAACTTTATGGGTATTCGCAGGAAGAAGCCTTGGGCCGGGTCACCCAGGATTTGCTGAAAACAATCCATCCCGAGCCGCGGACTCAGATCGAGGCCAAGCTGCGCGAGTGCACATTCTGGGAAGGGGAATTAAAACACCGCACCCGTGAAGGACAGGAAGTGATCGTTTCGACCCGCCTTCAGCTTGTGCACGGCGCAGACGGCGTGACACGAGTTCTGGAGACAAACCGCGACATCACCGAGCGGAAGCGAACCTATGAGGCCCTGAGGGAGAGTCAGGCGAAGCTCAAAGAGGTGCACCGTCTTGCGAGAATCGGGGTCTGGGACTGGATCGTCGAGACTGACACCGTGCACTGGTCAGAGGAGCTCTACGATATTGCGGGACGGGACAGGCGTCTGCCTGCCCCCTCCTATCGGGAACATGCCGAAATTTATGCTCCCCAAAGTTGGGCGCTTCTCAAAAGTGCTGTCGAGAGGGCACTGGCGAGTTGTGAACCCTATCAACTCGAACTGAAACTCATACGTCCTGACGGCGCAATTCGATGGGTGAATGCCTTTGGTGGATGCAAACGTGGCGGCGATCAGCGGGTCATTGGGTTCTACGGTACGGTTCAGGACATCACCGAGCGTAAGCTGGCGGAGGAGCAGGCCCGGGAACTTTTCGCAACGGTGCAGGAGGAGAGGGATAGGCTTTCGGCTTTGATAAATAGCATGGATGATGAGATCTGGTTTGCGGACTCGAAGAAAAAGCTTACTTTGGCAAATCCGTCCGCTTTGCGTAAGTTTGGTTTCTCTGAATCTCCTGACGACCTGGATATTGAGAAATTCGCTGCAGGCCTCGAGATCTTATGTCCTGACGGCAGCCCCCGCCCTGTCGAGGAAGCTCCACCTCTACGTGCCCTTAAAGGGGAAGTAGTCCGTAACTCGGAGGAGATCGTCAGAATCCCGGCAAGTGGAGAACTGCGGCACCGCCAGGCTAATGCCGCTCCGGTCAAAGACAGCAACGACAATGTCATTGGCGTCGTATCGGTTGTACGAGACATTACAGAGCTCAAACGAGCCGAAGATGCGCTGCGCCAGAGTGAACAGCGGTTCAGGACGATATATGAACGGGCGCCTATCGGTATCGCGCTTGTCGATATTGTCAACGGCAAATTCGTGGAGATCAACTCCAAATACTGTGAAATTGCTGGTCGCACTCGCGAGGAGATGCTTGGGCTCAATTTCCGGGAGATCACTCATCCCGACGATCTGCAACCGAACCTGGACAGCGTGGCGTTGTTGCTCGGGGGCAAAATCGACTTTTTCAATATGGAAAAGCGATACCTTCGCCCTGATGACTCAATCGTTTGGGTGAACTTGATCGTGGGGTCCATGTGGGAAGAGGGAAAAACGCGGCGCCTTCATCTTGCTATCGTGGAAGACATTACAGATCAAAAGCGGGCGAAAGCTTCACTCCGAGAGAGTGAAGAGCGGCTGCGTATCTTCATCGAGCACGCTCCCGCGTCCCTCGCCATGTTTGACCGCGAGATGCGTTACCTGAGTGCGAGCCGTCGTTGGAATAGCGACTACCGTCTTGGCGAGGCCGACCTGATCGGACTGTCGCATTACGAAATCTTTCCGGAGATCCCCGAATATTGGAAGAAGGTCCACCGTCGTGCACTGGCGGGCGAGGTAGTGCGGGCTGACAGCGACCTCTTCGAGCGAGCGGACGGGAGTGCCCAGTGGGTTCGTTGGGAAGTGCGGCCGTGGCGGGACTCAACGGGCGATGTCGCAGGCATCGTGATCTTCAATGAAGACGTAACCGAGCGAAAGCTTGCAGAAGAGGCTCTACGGGAAAGTGAAGAAAAGTTCTTCTCGGTCTTCAAGCACGCCCCGATGATGGCCGCCATCTCGGTAATGGAAGACGGGACCTATCTGGATGTCAATGACAAGTTTTTGGAGGCGAGCGGCTTTAGGCGGGAAGAGATTCTCGGAAAGACCTCGATCGAGGTGGGATGGGTGCGAAGCGAGGACCGGCAGCGACTGATCGATACCCTCCAAGAGCAAGGCAAGATTTCGGGCAAGGAAATTACCTCCTACACCAAAGTCGGCAGGCCCGTCGATTGCTCGTATCATTGTGAGCTGGTTACAATCGGTGGAGTCAAGAGACTTCTTACTATGACACTGGACATCACCGAGCGCAAGCGGGCGGAGGAGGAGCTTATATCAGAGAAACAAAAATTCGAGCAATTGGCGGATAACATTGACCTGATTTTCTGCAGCGTGGATTTGCATGAGGGTGAAATCCTCTACGTCAACAAAGCTTTTGAAAAGGTTTTCGGCAGGGGGATCGAAAGCATTGGCAGCAAGCCTGATGACTGGCTGGAAACCATTTACCATGAAGACCGCCTCATGATCGAGGCCCGTATAAAGAGAGTGCGGTTTGCCAGTCACGACAATGTGGAATTCAGGATTATCAGACCAGATGGTTCTCTGCGCTGGCTGCGAGCGAAGACGACGCCTGTCCGCGATGAGAAAGGTGAAGTCTATAGAATAGCAGGCATCGCAGAAGACATAACCGAAGAGAAACGGCTTCGTCAGGAAGCTGAATACCGATTAGAACAGCTCATTCAGGCAGATAAGCTGGCCTCCCTCGGAGAGCTTGTGGCGGGTATCGCCCATGAAATCAACAACCCGAACAGCTTCATCAGCTACAACCTTCCGTTGCTTGAGGATACGTGGGAGATGTTTGAGCCGATCATACGCGACTACTCGGAATCCCACCCGGAGTGGAGAAATGGGCGTCTAACCCTGCCCAAGCTCAGCAAAGACATGGCGGGAATCATTCACGCCATCCAGGAAGGATCGGAGCGGATCAACCGCGTTGTAGGAAACCTTAAGGACTTTGCCCGTCTGGACGAAAGCGGGCTCAAAAAGCCCGTTCAAGTCAACGAAGTGGTCCAGAAGACGCTTACCATCGTCGGAGCACAGCTCCGAAAATCCTTGGCGAGATTCGACTTAAGGCTCTCGGAGGATTTGCCTTTGATCTCGGGCCATTTCTATAAGCTCGAGCAGGTCCTGGCGAATCTGCTCTTAAACGCTAATCATGCCGTGCTTGAAAAAGAGGGCGGGATAGTCACCTTGACAACCCGATACGTTGAAAGACTCGGGTGTGTGCTGATCGAAATCGAAGACAACGGAAACGGAATGCAAAGGGATGTCCTGGACCGTATCTTCGATCCGTTCTTCACTACGCGCCGCACCTCGGGCGGCACGGGGCTTGGTCTTTCCGTCAGCCATGGCCTCGTACAGGAACACAGAGGAAGGATCGCGGTTCTTTCCCGCTTAGGACTCGGCAGCCGGTTCACCGTATATCTGCCCCTGGACGAAAGCATCGAGGTGGACTTGAAGCCAAACATCGTCGTTGTCGATGATGACCCTCTGGTTCTCACCTTTATGACAAAGAGGTTCACGAGGAGTCAAGAGGGTACGGAGACCTTTGATGATCCCACAAAGGTGCTCCAGTACATCGAGGAACATCCCGAGACCGACATTGTGATCACCGATCTTCGCATGCCGGAGTTCTCCGGCTGGGACCTTCTGAAAAGGATCAAAGCTCGATTCCCGTTGCTTCCGGTCATTGTGTGTTCAGGAGACTCGCTTCTGTCCGAAAAGCCCGAAGATGTTCCCGAACCCGATTATTCTTTCCTCAAACCCGTTAACTTCACTGAACTGACGGGTGCGATCAACTCTCTGGGAAGGCAGAAGCTATGAGGATTCTCGCGGTAGATGATGAACGGACGGCGCTGACCTCCTTGAAACGTATCCTGGAAAGACACGGCATCTGGGATATCGAGACGTGTCAAAAAGGGCAAGACGCGGTCGCGTTGATCAAGCAAGAGGACTTCGACATTGTACTTCTGGATATCCTGATGCCGGAAATGGACGGACTCGCTGTGCTGGAGGCCGCCAAGCCTTTCCGGCCCGCGACGGAGTTCATCGTTTTAACGGCAGTCGATGATCTGACGACAGCGGTCCAAGCCATTCGGCTGGGCGCGTATGACTACATGGTGAAACCTGTCGACAATTCCCGCCTCTTTCTTACGATCGAGAGGGCTTTTGAGAGAAAGGGACTTCGGGCAGGTTTTCTGGGGATGGGCTCATGCAGGAATTCAAAAGGAATCTCTCCTGAATTTACCCACATAATAACTCAGAACTCCCGCATGTTGGAACTGCTCGAATATGCGGCAGTCATGGCAAGAAGCACGCTCGCCATCCTTATCACCGGCGAATCGGGGACGGGGAAGGAACTTCTGGCGCGTGGCGCGCATCGGGCCAGTCCGTATGGTGAGGGTCCCTTCGTTGCCGTCAACGTGGCCGCAGTACCGGACAATCTATTCGAGAGTCACTTTTTCGGACACCGCAAGGGGGCTTTTACCGGATCAGAGCATGACTTCAAAGGATACTTCGAGCAGGCCGACGGGGGCACCCTTTTTCTCGACGAGATTGGTGAGGTCCCACCCCACCTGCAGACCAAGCTCTTGCGGGCTATCGAGGACAAGACCATTACCCCTGTCGGATCGGAAAAGTCCATGAAGGTTGATGTCCGGATTATTTCATCAACAAACGCCGACCTGGACAGGTTGTGCCGGGAAGGTCGATTCCGGCTGGATCTCCTGTATCGCATCAAGCCGGCTCACATTCACCTTCCACCTCTCAGAGAGCGCAACGACGACATTGCACTTCTGGCTGATCATTTCCTTCAAGACACCTGCAAGCGCACGGGGATAAAGCGAAAGTGTTTCACGCCTCAAGCGCTGAACATGCTGTCTGCGTTGAAATTTGAAGGCAACGTCCGTGAACTGGCACAAACCGTCGAGAAGGCGGTTCTGCTTGCCGAAAACGATCACGTCAGGCCTGAACATCTCGGGGGCAAGGACACCTGCGATGATTCATCAGAAGGGTCTAAGGCCGCGGAGGGCTTGTGCTCACTCAAGGAAAACGAAGAGAGGCACGTTGTCCGCGTGCTGGAACTGTCTATGAGAAACCGTGTGAAAGCGGCCGCTATCCTCGGCATTACGGTTAGGCAGCTCCAGCGAAAGATTGCGCAGATCAAGGCCGACCCTCGCTGGGCGAAGATAGCGAACACGCTGTAAGCCGGATTGCTCCATTCAGCAATCGTCGGCGCTCCCTCAGTGTCTCTAAGATTTTAGAAGCTGCATGCCGTTTCTCCGTCATCCCCTTCAGCGCAGTATCTGCCGAAATAGAGCTTGCACCGTGACATTTTTTTCATGTTGCGGTCGAGCGCTCCACATAAATGCCACCCATTATAAGTACTTGATATTGAAATAATAACCTTTCTCTCCGAAGAATTCCTTTTCATGACATTTTTGTCATGGCGCCGCTATTTCATTCTCCCGGTGGTTTCACCTAAAAACAGACATGGTGCTGTTTTGTGCCTCGTGGCATGACTCCTGCCATATATACAAACACGAATACAAATCATGACATTTTTGACAGGTGAAAGAATGGAACGGATCAAACGTATACTGGTCGTCGATGATGAACCGGAAGCGGTAAATTCACTTCTCAGGCACCTCTGGCGCGAAGGATTCGAGACTGATTCAGCTTTCGATGGGCTGGAAGCACGCTCCAAGTTAGTCGAAGCATCCTTGCGGGGAGCACCCTTTAACCTTCTCATTCTTGACGTACTCATGCCACGGATGAATGGGATAGAACTTTTTAAATGGGTCAAGGAGTACTATCCGCTCACCTCGGCCATTTTTATCTCGGCCTTTGGCGACACCGATGCGATCAGGGCAAACATTCGATGCGGATTCGATGATTTCGGACAGAAGCCGTTCACTCCTCGGAAAATGATGCAACTCATCGAATCCATCCAGGAAGTGCGGACCACTTTAAGAAACGAACCTTGCTATAGCTAATGGCGGGAGCCTGCATCATGTCCAACATGCAACCTTTCCTTATGAACAGAGCCCATACCTTTTCAAAAGACAGGGCGATTCGCACCACCCAAGGTGCGTTTATGCCCGGCGGACGCGCCTTTTTTGATACTGCCGGCAGGAGGCGCTAGGATGACAACACCCCTTTTGAATCGCCGCGATCCGAATGGAAACTGTGAAGCTCTGCTCCAAGGCAAGGCACGGGAATCTGATAATCATCACGACTTGCTGTTTTTGCCTGACGAATTCAAAGGGAGTTTTGCCTCCCCTGAAGCATCGGAACTGACGGAAGCACTCCTTGGAATGCCCCGGCGGGTCGGAGAGAGCCCCGGCGTGTGCATGGATGCCGCCGAGGCCTGGGAAAATACGTTTAACTCCTTTCCTGACGCCATACTCCTTCTCGACAGAAGCAACCGAATTCAGAGACTGAACCGCGCAGCCGCGGAACTGTTAGAAGTAGTCCCGGAGAAAACCCTGGGAAAGTTCTGCTATGAAGTGATCCACAATGCGGACTCACCACCCGAGTGGTGTCCGCACCTCAAAACCGTGGCTTCCGGGGACCCCGTTTCCGTTGAGACTCAGGACTCCCTGACCGGATGCTGGTTCAGGGTGACTACAGTCCCCTGCCTGGACAAGACTGGCCGGCTCACGGGGACAGTCCACATGATGAGAGACATCACCGAGCGCAAGCAATCCGAAAAGGCGCTCAGGGACGCTCACAATCGTCTTGACGCCATCATAGAGTTCCTGCCCGACGCGACCTTTGTGCTCGACACCACAGGGAAAATAATCGCCTGGAACAAAGCTGTTGAAAAGATGACCGGGGTCCGGAAAGCAGAGATGGTCCAACGGGGCAATTACGAGCACGCAATCCCCTTTTATGGTGCAAGGAGACCGATGCTTGCAGACCTTATTCTGAAGCCCGATCAGGATCTTGAGGTGGAGAATTATATCAACCTCCAGTGGGGGGGAAATGAGCTATGCGGAGAGACCTATGCCCCCGGGGCATTCGGCTGCAGGGGTGCTTTTTTGTGGTCCACGGCTTCCGTGTTGCGTGACAGCGGCGGCAAAATTGTCGGGGCCATAGAATCCATTCGCGATATCACCGAACGTAAGCAGGCCGAAGAGAAGCGCATAGCGTTGGAGCAGCATCTCCAACGAGCCCGAAAGGCGGAAAGCATCGGCCGGATTGCGGGAGGATTCGCCCATACTTTCAATAATCTTATCATGGCGGTGATGGGGAATCTGGAATTGGCGCTAATCGATCTGCCCCAAGAACTCAAAGCCAGAACCAAGATCGGTCGGGCTATGATCGCCTCTGGCCGGGCGGCGGAAATCAACCGGCTCATGGCTACCTATGTGGGTCAAACAGTCATCGAGAAAGTGGCGCTGGATCTCTGCGGCGTCACCAGAGAGACACTGAGCCTTTTGAGCGTAACGCTTCCGAACAGCATTCGCCTGGTCGTCCAGATTCCGGATGATGGGCCTGTCGTTCTTGCCGACGAAGAGTCGATCAAGCAGATTTTGACCAACCTGGTTCTGAACGCCATCGAGGCAATCGGTGACAGAGTGGGTGATATTGTTGTGAGAGTGCGTTCCTGCGAGGCAGGTGATCTTCCGGAGCCCAAAGACTTGCCCCTGGACAGGGGCTTTAAGGAGTGCGGCTACGCTTGTCTGTCGGTCTCCGACACCGGCTGCGGCATGGATGGAGCTGCTCTGGAGAGTCTTTTCGAGCCGTTTTATTCTACCAAGTTTACGGGCCGTGGCCTGGGGCTGCCGGTAGTGCACGGGTTGGTGCGAACCCTGGATGGTGAGATTACCGTTGAGAGTCAGACCGGCAAAGGTTCTCAATTTCGTATGTTCATACCGCTTGCGCCCCGGGTAACTGAATGAGTTGGATGGTAAGTCTTCAATGAACTTTCTTCACGGTGAGAGGATGCGGTCATGTTCAGAAACATTCGTTTGAGCTACAAGATCTCCCTGGGGTTCGCCTCAATTCTTCTCCTCACCATTGGTCTGGGATCGATCGCCCTCTGGAATATGAAAGGGGTAGAACATCTTTCCGTTAAGCTGGACCACGAGTATGTGCCGGAAGTTGCCGTTGCCAACAACGTGGAACGCTATTCCCTTGAAACAATGTTCGAGATGCGGGGTTACGGCTTAACACAGGAGAAAGCATACCTGGCTGCCGGTAATAAAAACCTGCTTGAAGTAAAAAAATACCTGGAAGAAGCCAGGCGGCTTTCCGCCAGCTCTCCCGAGCTTGTTAAGCTAAAGGAAGGGGTAGGGCAGGCCGAAGCCAAGGTGAAAGAGTATGAACAGCTTGTGGATGAGACAATTAAAAAGAACGAACAATATGGTAATCTTCGCAAAACAATGGCTGATACAGCTGAAAAGTTCATGAATGGCGCCAACGATTATCTTAAAACTATGAACGATACCATGAAGAGTGAGATTAATTCCTCTTCGAATGCTGACAAACTTCTTAAGCGTCTAGACAAAATCAATATTATAAACAACGTGATTGAAAGAGGGAACTGGACCCGTATAGCCAACTTAAGATTTCAGGCTATGAACGATCCGAAGTATGTTGAAGAAGCACTGAAGCATCTGGACGATATTGAAACAATGCTCGTCGAGTTGAATAAGATGTCGATGCAGGAACAGAACAAGAAGGCCCTGGGAGCGATCAGCGCGGCTGCGGGTGAGTATAAGCAAGCAATGCGGAATATTTCCTCGACCTGGCATGCTTTGCGGGAGCTTAACAAAAAAAGAGCTGCTACCGGCGACCAATTTGTACAGGTGGCAAGAAAGACTGCCCTGGCGGGTATGGAGCACGCCAGTGATATTGCCACAACGGCCTCCACATCCCTTTCGTCAGCGTCACGCATCCTGACCGCAGGACTAATCGTGGTGCTTTGGCTTGGGATCGGCATGGCTTCTCTTATTGTCAGGAGTATAACACGTCCGATTCGCCTGGTTGTGGATGGACTCGCGGGAGGGGCCGACCAGGTCGCATCTGCGGCCAGCCAGGTATCCGGATCAAGCCAGCAGCTTGCCGAAGGAGCTTCGGAGCAGGCTGCTTCAATCGAGGAGACCTCCTCATCACTTGAGGAAATGTCTTCGATGACAAGGCAAAACGCGGAGCACGCCGGCCAGGCCAACACACTTATGGCCGAGACGGGCCGTGTTGTGATCAAAGCAAATCGGTCGATGGATAAGCTTACTGCTTCCATGCTCGAAATCACCAAAGCCAGCGAAGAAACTTCCAAGATAGTCAAGACAATAGATGCAATCGCATTCCAGACCAACCTCCTGGCCCTCAACGCCGCCGTGGAAGCTGCTCGGGCAGGGGAAGCGGGAGCAGGGTTTGCGGTTGTTGCCGACGAGGTTAGAAACCTGGCGATGCGGGCCGCGGAGGCTGCGAAGAATACCGCGAGTCTCAT
The DNA here is from genome assembly GCA_031292195.1 of Syntrophobacteraceae bacterium. Classification (GTDB taxonomy): domain Bacteria; phylum Desulfobacterota; class Syntrophobacteria; order Syntrophobacterales; family Syntrophobacteraceae; genus SbD1. The sequence continues at coordinate 5,666 of JARLHP010000112.1, read as the reverse complement.
CGAAGGAACTGTAAAGAATATTAAGGAAGGATCGGAACTGGTTGAGGAGACAGGCGCCGATTTTTCGCAGGTGGCCGCGAGCGCCCGAAAAATGAGTGAGCTTATAAGCGACATATCCGCTGCCTCAACGGAACAGGCGCAGGGAATCGATCAAGTTAACAAGGCCGTAGGCGAGATGGACAAAGTAGTTCAGCAGAATGCCGCAAACGCCGAAGAATCCGCTTCGGCCGCCGAGGAAATGAACTCTCAGGCAGAGCAGATGAAGAGTTTCGTAGGTGAGCTCGTTGCTATCGTGGATGGATCAGGGGATGGAAATACCAGGGACCGAAAGAGCAAGGGTTTGGCTCCAAATCGCCGGTTGGCGCTTCTGGCGCCGCGGAAGCCGGGACATTCCGCGGCAGAGCTGAACAAAGTCAACGGAACTCAGAAAACCTTTCAGCCAAAGTCAGAAGATCTCATTCCCTTTGGTGAAGAGGATGGGAAGGTCGATTTCTGATCCCTGAGTCCTCAGGCTGAGCGTCTTTGGGTATTCACACAGTCAACTGCTTTGCCATAACGGAAATGAAGCGAGTTGGGAGTATCAATGATGGCATTTTCCTTTTCGAGTTTGCGTGTGCGATTGCTCCTTCTGGTTTTTCTCGCTCTCATGCCGGCCCTCGTTCTGATTTTCCACAACGATGTGGAACAGAGACATCGTGCCGCGGCCGAATCAAAAGTTGAAGCAATGCGGTTGGTCGGGCTAGCCTCAACCGGTCAGAAACAACTCATTGATGAGGCGCGCGAAATTCTGGTGGGTATTGCGAAGGCGGTCGGCGCAGTTCAGGATCACCGCAACGACTGCCATGCTCTTTTGGCTGCAGAACTCAAACGACATCCCGAGTATGTGAATTTCGGAGTTGCCGCATTAGATGGGGGAGTAATTTGCAGCGCCCTCCCCCTCAGCCCACAGGGTGCAAACGTTAACGTTACCGACCGCCATTATTTCCAACGAGTCCTCCAGACCAGGGACTTCGCGGTTGGCAGTTATCAGATGGGGCGCATTACCAGGACTTTCACGATTAATTTCGGTTATCCCGTCTTCTCGGAAAGAGGAGAGCTGCAGGCGGTTTTGTTCGCGGCGATGGAGCTCTCCCATCTCGTTCGTGCCGTCGTGGAGGCACAATTGCCCCAAGGGGCGGTACTTACCATTCGGGATTCCACAGGTACGATTCTGTTCCGATACCCCGAGAAGGAAAAGTGGTTTGGACTCTCCTTTCCCGAGGTCCCGATAGTCAAAGCTATTCTGTCACACCAGGGATGGGGTACGGCTGAAGCTGCCGGTGTCGATGGCATTCAGAGACTTTACGCCTTCGCTCCACTTTCCAACGCGATTGACCCAATCGTGTACCTGAGTGTCGGCATTGAACGCAAAATCGCTTTCGCCAAAGCGAACCACCAAATGTTCGATAACCTCATCAGGCTGGGGATTGTCGCGTTCCTGGCTTTTGCCGCAGCCTGGGTTGGCGGCAACCTTTTCGTCATGAATCAGGTGAATGCCCTGATGGACGTTACACGGCGCCTGGCGACGGGGGATCTCGGCGCCCGCTGCGAGGATTTGCGGGGTTCGAAGGAATTGAGAGAATTGGCCCACGCCTTTGACGACATGGCCTTGACGCTCGATCAGCACTCGAGCCAGCTCCAAAGGGCCGAAGCCAAATACCGCGCCCTGGTCGAGCGGGTTCCCGCGATCACCTACGTCATGTCCTTGGAGGACCCTGGCAAAATGATCTATGTCAGTCCTCAAATTGAAATAATCCTTGGGTTTGCCCCGGCTGAATGGCTCTCTGATTCCAAACCATGGTCCAGTCAACTCCATCCCGATGACCGCGACCGGGTATTGGCGGAACTGAGTCAAGACAGCCGCAACGGCGCAGCACTCCAATTGGAATATCGGTTGGTCGCAAAAGATGGGAGCCTGGTATGGGTTCGGGATGAATCTCAAATTTTCCGGGCTTTTGATAACAGCTCATTTATAGTTCAAGGAATCATGCGTGACATTACCGAACGAAAACTCTCCGCCGAAGCCCTGCGTGAGTCGGAAAAGGCTTTCAGAAAAGTCAGCCGCCAAAACGAACTCATTTTGGAATCGGCAGGCGAGGGAATATTTGGGTTGGATTGGAAGGGGGACATCACTTTCATGAATCCTGCCGCCGCGGGTATGATTGGGTGGGAGATACAGGAAATCATCGGCAGGTCCCACCACGAGATCGTGCACCATACGAAGCCAGATGGGACGCCTTATCCCCGGTCGGAGTGCCCCATTCACGCTACTTTTCGCGATGGAAACATCCACAGGGCATCCGATGAGGTTTTTTGGCGAAAGAATGGGACAAGCTTTCCAATCGAGTACATAAGCACGCCCATCTACGAAGACGGCCAACCGTCTGGTGCTGTGGTTTGTGCCAAGGATATCAGCGAAATAAAGCGGACCCGGGAAGGTCTGCGGGAAAGTGAAGAAAAGTTCTTTTCGGTCTTCAAGTACGCCCCAATGATGGCCGCCATCACGGTAATGGAAGACGGGACCTATCTGGATGTCAATGACAAGTTCCTGGAGGCCAGCGGCTTTACGCGGGAAGAACTGTTGGGCAGGACCTCGATCGAGGTCGGCTGGCTAAAAGCCGAGGAGCGATTGAGACTTATTGAAGCCTTGAAAAAGCAAGGCAAAGTCTCGGGCATGGAAATCAAGTCCTACACCAGAGACGGCAGACCCATTGATTGTTTGTATCATTGCGAGTTGGTGACAATCGACCGAGTCAAGCGCCTTCTTACGATGACGTTGGACATTACCGAGCGCAAGAAGGCAGAGGATTTTGCCCGTCTGCGTCTGGAATTGTACGAGTTCTCCGCATCTCATTCGCTTGGGGAACTCCTGCAATACTCGCTGGATGAAGTCGGCGCATTGACAGGCAGTCCCATCGGATTCTATCACTTCGTGGAAAGCGATCAAAAAAACCTTTCACTCCAGGCTTGGTCGACGCGGACCTTGAAGGAATTCTGCAAGGCTGAAGGGCATGGGTTGCATTACCCAATCGACCAGGCGGGTGTATGGGTGGATTGCGTACACAAGAGAAGACCAGTGATCCATAATGATTATTCGGCATTGTCGCATCGCAAAGGACTGCCTGAAGGGCATGCTGCCGTCATCCGGGAGCTTGTTGTGCCCATTGTGCGATCAGACCGAATAGTGGCTATCCTAGGCGTTGGAAACAAGTCCGGGGATTACACTGAAGAGGATGTTGGAATGGTCTCCTTCCTGGCAGATATCGTCTGGGACATCACCGAGCGAAAACAGGCGGAAGAAGCGTTGCGCGAAAGCGAGGCGCGACTCGACCTTGCGGTTAGCTCTGCCCACATGGGCGTGTGGTCCTGGAACATCCATGAGAATAAACGCTATTTCGACCACCGGGTCTGTCATTTGCTTGAGATCGATCCGGCCACGTTCACCGGGACGTCCGAAGAGTTCTTCAATGCGGTGCATTCCGATGACCACGAGGCAATCAGAGCCGCCTTGCACCGTGTGGCGACCGAGGATGTTCTGTATGAAGCTGATTACCGAACGGTGTGGTCGGACGGGAGCGTCCATTACCTCAGGGCCCGCGGCAGATTGTACAGAGACGAAGCAGGCCAACCCAAAGAGATTAACGGCGTCATCTGGGACATCACCGAGATCAAATGGGCGGAGGAAGAGAGGGAGAAGCTGGAAGTTCGGCTCCGCCAAGCCCAGAAACTGGAGGCCATAGGCACACTCGCCGGGGGCATCGCCCATGATTTCAACAACATCCTGGCCGCCATCATGGGTTATACGGAGATGGCGCTGGCCGATATTCCCGTAAACGCCTCCACCCATCAGGATTTAGAGCAAGTCCTCACGGCCTCGCTTCGGGCTAGAGATCTCGTTCAGCATATCCTTGCATTCAGCCGTCAGGGAGAAACCAATGCGCGCCAGCCGATTGCCGTCGCGCCTGTTATTAAAGAAGCCTTCAAATTGCTCAGAGCAAGCTTGCCTACAACTATTGCAATCCGGCAGGATATCTCAAGAGAGTCTGGAACGGTCATGGGCGATCCTACTCAGCTTCATCAAGTAGTGATGAACCTGTGCACCAATGCTGCCTATGCCATGCGTGAGACGGGAGGGGAGCTGGAAGTGACCCTTGGAAGAATCGAACTCGATGCCGTCTCCGCTAAAGGCTATGAAAACTTGAAGCAGGGTCCCTTCGTGAAGCTGACAGTAAAAGACACCGGTCACGGGATGGACCCGGCCACCCGCGAGCGAATATTCGACCCCTATTTTACAACCAAACCAGTGGGTGTAGGAACCGGGCTCGGCCTTGCCGTCATCCAGGGAATCGTCAAACGGCATGAGGGGGCAATCATAGTCCATAGTGAGCCCGTGAAGGGGACCGTTTTTGAGATTCTCTTGCCAAACATCGAGAAAGCCCCGAAGCAAATGGAGGCCGGTCCGCAGCCGTCTCCCAGGGGTACAGAACGAATTCTTTTCGTTGACGATGAGGAAGCACTGGCGACTCTGGGTGAGAAAATGCTCACACAACTCGGTTACCAGGTCACGGCGAGGGTCAACAGTCTTGAGGCGGTTGAGCTGTTTCGGGCGGATCCGGGCGCATTCGATCTCGTGATAACGGATTGCACCATGCCGCAAATGACCGGGGTGGATCTGGCAAAGACAATTTTGCGGATCCGCCCGGATATTCCCATTGTGCTGTGCACTGGGTACAGTGAACTGGTCAGCGAAGAGACGGCCAGGGAACTGGGCATTCGGGCTTATGTCATGAAGCCTCTGGGGCGTCGGAATATTTCGAAGGTGATTCGCACTGTTTTGGACGGCATAACCGGCCGAACAGTATAACGGCATCCGGCTTTATTCCGGTGTGATTACCCCTTGAGACATGCTGGAGAAAGGGACAAGATTTCCTTCAGAAACTTCAGCCACCACTTTCGAGATGAAATCTCGCGCAGAGGGCATGCTGAGCACCGAGGCTCTTATGAAGGTTTAGAATGTCGGTCGCAATGGTCTTGGACCGAAAGAGCCGCATAGAGGTAAGGTCGTGGGTATATCCAAATGATGAAGTATTCGTAACCGTTAACCGGGGCGTGTCAACGGATAATGGAATGTAGCGACTCCGGCCGGAAGAAAGCGGTCATGAGGTGAGTGAGGAACTGGAAAGTGAGCTTCAACAACGGCCTTGTGGTTAAGTGCAGTCGACGAAAACGGCACCAAATCTCAGGAGACGCCGATGAAGCTCGGTCAAGCAATATCATTTTTGATGGGTGGTCAGGGCGGGCCATGGGAAGTGCGAAGCCCTCTCCCAAGCCGCCGCATTGCGCGCGACTATTGTTTTTCGTGCACAGGGCCAAATTGTCCTGATGCACTTCTGGTTCATAATATGCCCATTGTTATTTTCGTACTGTTTATGATTGCACCGAACGTGTCTGCTTTGATTCTTCTTGCCGACCACTCTATATTGTGGGGACTGCTTATCGCCATCAAACTGGCCGGAGGGATGCTTTTTCTCGCTTTTTATGGAGATGCGCTTTGGGCGAGGCAATTGGTCTTACTTATGGACTGATGCCAGGTTGAGTTCAAGATTTGCCTGATGGGTTGCGCTTCC
>JARLHP010000111.1 GCA_031292195.1 Syntrophobacteraceae bacterium | reverse complement strand
CTGGAGGCCCTTGCGGAACAGACGCTCGCGCCTTCGCGGTTCGAGGTCGTGAGTGTAAACGACGGGTCGACCGATGGTGGGTTCACCCGAGAGGCCATTGGCAAGGGGCTCAAGGCAGTCCGGGGGGTCTATATCGAGCATGAAAAGAACCTGGGATTGGCCGCGGCGCGCAACACCGCCATGAAGGCCGCGAGGGGCAAGTATCTCCTTTTCATAAACGACGATACGATCGCGGCCTCTGATCTTCTGGAGCAACATCTTAGAATTCACCAGAGCCGCCGCGGTGAAAATATCGCGGTTCTGGGAAGCTTCGACTTTCCCTCGGAGCTTCTGGAACGGAGCGCGCTAATGCGCGTCTTCAGCCAGACTACGCTTGTTTTTGCCTATCCTGAAATGATCCCGGGGCGGACCTACGGTTACATGAACTTCTGGACGGCAAACGTCAGCGTGCCAAAGGAGGTATCGGAGAGGGTCGGCGATTTCGATCTCGCCTACAGACATTACGGAGTAGAAGATACGGAATGGGGATACAGGGCTGAAAAGATCGGCTGCCCGGTTGTCTACCACCCGGAGGCAAAGGCGACCCATGAGCACGATATGTCCTCATTGGAAGGATTCTGCGAAAGGCAGAGGAAGGTTGCCTCCAATTTCGTCCTGTTTTTTCGCACCCATCCCGAGGTCCTCTTGTGCCCTCCCTGGTCCCGTTTGGCGGGCCTCAACCGCTCAGCAATCAGGCGCAGGCTTGAAAGCAACAAAACCGACATAGAACGGCTGCGCGGGAAAGCCGGGGAGATCTGTGCCTTGGACCTCAGGAAAGTTCCCCCGCGGAGCGCCGGCCAGTGCGTTGAAGGCCTAAGAGAGGCCATGGAATATATTAATCAATATTATTGGGATGTTGGCTATCTCGAGGGGCTGGATAAGCAGGGTGTTGACGCGTTTTATCAGCTTGGGGCCCCGGAATCGGCCGCCTCGCCGCAAAGGATGAAAACGGCGTTCAAAATCAGCGTTATTATCCCGACGTGCAATCGCGCCAACATACTGGGAAAATGCCTGGATTCGCTTGCAGCCCAAACCATGCCGGCCAAAAGTTTCGAAGTTCTGCTCTGCGATGACGGATCAACCGATAATACTCCGGAACTGGTCGGTTCTTACAAGGGACCTTTCAGGCTTCAGCATTTCAGGCATGAGAAGAGCATGGGGCCTGCGGCCGCCAGAAACAAATGCATAAGAGCCGCGTCCGGTGAACTCCTTCTGATAATAAACGACGATACGATCTGTGCGCCGGATCTCCTTGAAACGCACCTCAGGGCGCATACTGAAAACAAGGGTAAAAAGATATCGGTGCTCGGAATTTTCGAGTATACGCCTGAGGCCAAAACAGACCCTTTTGTCTATTTCCTATCCAAATCCGATATCCTTTTCGCATACCCCGGGATGAAAGACGGGGCGTTCTATCCCTACCGCTACTTTTGGACGTGCAACATCAGCATTGCCAGGCAGGCGGTTCTGGATGCCGGTCTTTTCGATGAAGATTTCAAAGAACCGATGGCAGAGGACACTGAGTTGGGTTACAGGCTCGAAAAGATGGGCTATGTGGTCCTCTATTGTGCGAGGGCCAAATCCCTGCATGATCACTCGCTGGACGTGAAGGGCTTCGCTAAGCGTTATGAGATGAGCGGACGCAATATGGTGAAGCTCTTCAGCAAACATCCGGAACTGCTTTTGCGCGAGCGTAAACTGTTCGGCTTCTCGGACCTAAGTCCGGAAACGCTCCAAAAGTTCAGCGAATTCGTGGATAAAAACAGGTCTTCGGTGGAGCAGCTTACGACAGAGATGCAGAAGATTCACGACCTCAAAATAGACGATCAGGGCAGACTTGAATTAGAAAACGGATTATCGGTTCCGTCAGGACAACTGATGGACGTGATAGGGCAGGTAATAGGGCCGGTCCACCAGTACAATCTCTACAAAGGCATCCTCAAGGTTTTCCAGGATCGGCATTCCAGCAGCGCGACAATGCCGAAATCCCATCGACTGTCGGTAACCTCGACGGTTGACAGGCGATTGCGTATACTATTCACCATGGTCGGGTGGAAAGAGTCGGGCGGGGGCACCATTCATCCCAGGGCGTTGGCGTTGCGACTGGCCCGGATGGGGCACGATGTGGGTGTATTTTATGCCGCCCAGAAACACCCTGCGGTCTCCGCACCCTATCACCTCGATCGGGCGATGGATGGGGGTGTTAATCTCTACGGGCTCTGGAACAGGGCCACGGTCTTTCTCGACACGGAGGAGCCCGACAGGGAAATACGCGATGAAAACGTCCTGAAATATTTTTCCGCGGTTTTGGATGAATTCAGGCCGGACGTAGTTCACTTTCACAGCTTTCTCGGGCTCTCCTTTGCCATCGGCGAGGAAGCCAGGCGGCGCAATATCCCGACATTTTACACGCCACACAACTACCACATGATCGATCCGGCCATGTACATGCTCACTCGGGGGCTCCAACCCTGGAAGAACACCAATCTTTTTGAAAATTCCGACCTCCCCGCGAGGTTCCCCGAAAAGAAGCAGGGTTATGAGCGCCGGGTTCGGCAGGCAAGACGGTTGCTAAACGAGGTCGTCGACTGCACCCTGGCCATATCCACACGAGTAAGGGAACTTCTCATTGATTTCGGAGCGCGCGCAGATAAGATAGCCGTCGTACACCAGGCGCCGCACACAGTCGAAAATCTGATCGCAAACCCTCCCCCGGTTAAAAAACCCCGCCGTCCCGTGCGGTTCGGATTTATCGGAAATGTCATGCCATACAAGGGGGTGCATAAGCTGCTTGAAGCCTCCCAGATTATGTCGCACCCGGCCGAATTCCATATCTTCGGCGCGGTCGACAAGCATTACGCCGACGCTCTAAAAAAACTTGACAGGCGTGGAGTCGCGCGCTGGAGGGGGTGTTACTCCGCAGAGCATCTTGCCGTCATCGCATCGGAAGTGGATGCGATTGTCGTTCCCAGCATATGGGAGGAGGGCGCGGGGCTGGTCAATATCGAAAGCCTTGCGATGAAGCTTCCGATCATTGGCGCACGGATCGGCGGAATTCCCGACTTTGTCTCCGAGGGGCGCAACGGCAGGCTTTATCCGGCGCACTCTGAAAAAAACCTGGCGTCAGTCCTGGATGAAATAGCATCCCGTCCCGAACAGATTACGGAGTGGAGCAAAAACTGCCGGCTGCCCTACTCGTTTTGCGAGTATGCCGAACACCTCGCATCGGTTTATTCACGGTTTTCAGAGGGCAAACGTCTGCCAATCGAAGAGGTGAGCCTCGTTTTCGGGGCAGAACTGAATGCCGGAAGAAAGGCCTCCGCTCAAGTCGAAATTGCCCGCCTTAACGATGATTCGCCCGACAAAACGGTCCTGCCCAACGGCATCCCTGCTGCGAATCATGCTCCGGGGAGCCGGCTGAGTATCGTCTGGGAAGGCTCCCAATTCGTCTATCATTCTCTTGCCCTGATCAATAGAGAGCTTTGTCTGAAGCTGATCGACGCAGGTCATGACGTCACACTCCTGCCTTACGAGAAAGACCAGTTCGGTCCCGAGGTTGATCCACGGTTTACCAAAATCGCCTCCCGCCTGCTGGCGGCCGCCGGGAACTCCGTCTCAGTCCACATCCGCCACCAATGGCCACCCAATTTCACTCCGCCCCCGGCGGGCCACTGGGTGATCGTTCAGCCCTGGGAATACGGGAGAATCCCTGAGGAGTGGGTCGAACCCATGAGCACACTGGTGGATGAAATATGGGTCCCGAGCAGGCATGTCCAGAAAAGCTACATATCGAGCGGGGTTCCCTCAGACCGCATCCAGGTGATCCCTAACGGGGTTAACCCCGAACTTTTTCATCCTGAGGCAGCTCCCTACCCGGTGCGCGCCACAAACAAATTCAAGTTCCTTTTCGTTGGGGGATCGATCTGGCGAAAAGGTGTCGACCTGCTTCTCCAAGCCTATTGCGAGACCTTCCGCCACGAAGATGAGGTCGCTCTGGTCCTCAAAGACATAGGGCAGGACTCTTTCTATAGAGGCCAGGGCGTGGGAGATTCCATACGACGGATACAAAACGAGCCCACGGCGCCCGAACTGGTATACCTCACGCAGAAGATGGAAGAACGCCATATGCCCGGGCTCTATACGGCCTGTGACTGCCTGGTGCACCCCTATCGCGGGGAAGGGTTCGGTCTGCCGGTGCTGGAGGCCATGGCCTGCGGCGTTCCGGTAATCACCACCGAGGGGGGCTCCACGGATGATTTCTGCCCGCCCGACGGGGTTTTTCTGATCCCGTCCGAACGTAGGGAGTTCACTCCCAGAGATACCCGGCTGGCCGGTGGGGCGGGTTGGATACTGGAACCTGATTTGAATGCGCTCAAAAGTCTGATGAGGCAGGCCTTCGAGAAAAGAGTCGAGGCCAAGCAAAGGGCATTGAGGGTTTCCGAACGGGTCAGGCGAGACTATAGCTGGCAGGTTGTGGCCGGCAAGGTCGTGGAACGTATTAGACGGCTTTCGTCCCTGCCCGTTCGAAGGGAAAGCCGCCTCTAACCCCCTTCCCCCTCTTCCCCTTCGGTTTTGTATTCGATCAGCTCCTCGCGGTATTCCACGCCGTAGATGAAAAGCATGATCATGGCGAAGCTCAAAATGAGGGGGCCGTAAAGGATGCCTTTGAGCCCGAAGTATTGCACCCCGCCCAGGATGGCCAGGAAGATGTAGAAGGGCGACATCTTCGATTTGCCCTTCATGAAAAAGGGGCGCAGGAAATTATCGATGATCCCCAAAAGGACCGCCGACCACACGGAAAGAAAAATGGCCGACTTCATCTCGCCTAGAATTGCCAGGTAAACCGCGATCGGCACCCACACCAGGTAGCATCCGACGATCGGTATAAGAGAGGCGAGGGCCATCAAGGTGCCCCAGAAAAGGCCGGGGAAACCCAGAATCTGGAGGGCCGCGCCCCCCACGAACCCCTGGCAGACCGCCGTAAGAAAAGTGCCCAAGAGCACGGATTTGGCCACAACCCTTATCCCGTCGATGATTTTGTCCTCCTGATCGGCCCTCATGGGAATGTAATAGCGGATGTTGCCCACCATTTCCCGCCCGTCTCTTATCAGGTAAAAAGCGATAAAGACCATCACGAAGAACTGCGCGACCTGGTCCGCCACGTTGCTGAGAATCACGGCGACTTTGCCCAACAAAAACTGGCCAAGGCTCTTGCTGAGGCTCAGGAGGTCGTTTGCCAGGCTCGTTTTGTTTACGTCCAGAAACGGGATCTTCTCGTGCAGCTTGGTCAGGTACAGGTTAAGCCGCGGGTCCCGTATCAGTTCGTTCAATTTACCCGCCTGCAGCCAGTCGTTGGTTTTGTTCACGGTCTCCAGCCCTTGTGTGACCAGAGTGGAGATGAAAACGAAAACGGGGATGACGATGGCAAACGTTATAATCAGCACGATCACAAGGGCCGCCAGGTTCTTTCGGCCCTTGAACCGCCGTACGAGGTAAAGCTGGAGGGGATTGAAGACTGAGGCAAGAATGATCGCCAGGATCAGGACGTTAATGAATGGGGAAAGAATCTGGTAGGCCAGGTATAAAGAAAAGGCCAAAACCGCCAGCAAAAAAATCCTGAAGCCCTTTGCCCTGCTGTTTGCCTGTTTTCCGTTGTGCTCCGCCATTCGAATCGGCTCCTTATTAAGATTTTCCATCTCCGGCAGGTTTGTTGGTGGACAAAAAATACTCGGGACTCGGGTCCGGGCAGGAGGGGGAGGCCTCCAGGCCGGTTTGCGGGCAGATCATTTCCTTGACCACATCCGGGGGGGCATCGAAGCGGCCCGGTTGAATCCAGGGCCTGACAAGCCCCATGAACCGCGCCCAGACTTTTTCCGCCCCCTTCCTCCCGATTGCAACGCCCGGCTTGTTATCCTCACGCCCCACCCACACCACGGTCAGAAGATCGGGAGTATATCCGATGAACCATGCGCCCCCTGATCCGATCGTCGTGCCGGTCTGTCCCGCACACTCGAAGTCAATTCCGCGCTGTTTCACTCCGTCTGCCGAGCCTCTGTCGACCGAGCCCTCCAAAATATTGGTGATCAGAAAAGCCTTTGCGGCCGAGGTGACGGAAGAAAAACCGATATGACGCCGGTCGATGATTTTTCCATCCTCGGCCACAACCTCTTTGAGGCTGTGGAGAAAGGGAATTTTGCCGCCCCCGGCCAGGGAGGCGTAGGCCCTTGCCAGTTGCATGGGGGTAACGTCGAAGGCGCCCAGTGCAAGTGCCGGCAGGCTTTCGGGCGGCGGTTCCATGCCCGCGCGCTCCAGTGTGGCGATAATGGCGTTTGCGCCCGTTTGAGCGGCAAGGTTGACCGTGGCGGCGTTAAGTGACTGCTCCAGGGCCTGGCGGAAGGATACTCTGCCCCTGTAGACCCCGTCGGTGTTGGTCGGTGTCCATGAAATACCGCCGATTTGATAGGGTGTGGGAAGGTCCATGAGCCAGTCGGAGAGCTTGGAGCGATCGAGGGCCGAAAGATAAATGAAAGGCAGGATGGCGGACCCGGCCTGGTAGTGGCCGTCGAGCACCCTGTCGAAGCCGCCGCGGCCATAGTCTTTTCCGCCCACCAGGGCGTAGAGTTCCCCTGTTGCGGGCCGCAGGGCTATCAACGCGGCCTGCAGGTGTTCCGGGGCGGAGGCACTGGAACCATCCCCCTCGGCAGCCTCATTTTCCGTATCGGCCAACCCCTCGCGGATCGCTTTGCGGGCGGCCGCGGCCATCTCGGGTTGCAGTGTGGTGTAGATGTTCAGCCCCGCGGAGGAGAGTCTGCGAGGATCGTAGAGGACCTGCGCCTGCATGCGGACATAGTCTACGAAATAGGGGGCCAGCTGGGCGGAATCCTGCGCCGGGACCAGCCGCAAGACTTCCACCAGGGCCGAATTGTATTCGGATGGAGAAATCATGCCAAGGGCGAGCATTCGCTCCAGGACCTCGTTTCTGCGCGCCAGGGAGGCCGCCCGGTTTATGAGCGGCGAATAGAAGTTGGGGGCTCTTATCATCCCGGCGAGCAGGGCGGATTGAGTAAGGGTGAGGTCCTCGACGTTTCGCCCGAAGTAATAGAGCGCGGCTTCGCCGATTCCGTGAATGGCCACGCTTCCATTGCGCCCCATGAATATTTCGTTGAGGTACATCTCCAAGATGTCTTCTTTTGTGTACAGTCCGTTCAGGATAAGGGACATGGAGAATTCGACAAGTTTTCGGTGAAAAGTGCGCTCGGGTTTCAGGAAACAGTTCTTTACGAGTTGCTGCGTTATGGTTGAGCCGCCCTGGACGATCCGGCCCGCCCGCAGATCGGCGAACATCGCCCGTAGAATTCCCCGGGGGTCGACCGCTCCATGTTCGTAGAACCTTCTGTCCTCGATCGCCAGAACGGCGTCTATAAGGTTCTCCGGGACCTGCCGGATGTCGACCAGAATCCTGCTTTCGCGCTTAGGCCCGTAGAGCCTTGCCAGTTCCACCGGTTCCAGTTCGAGAAGCGGCAGTTCCTGGTTCGAACTGACGATGTCGGAAATCCTGTTCCCCGTGAAATTGAACTGAACGAGCCTGGAGGGCATGTCCATGCCGGGAAAGGGGAAAACGCGGAGGTTAACCGTGAGCACGCTGCCCGAGGTCATGAACTGGCCGGCAAGCACCGGGGCGGTGGGAGCTTCGGTGTATCGTCGCTCCTCGAGCATGCGTCTCAACCGGTCGAGTGAAAGCGGTTGGCCTCGATAGATCGGAACGGTCGAAGAAAAAACGATGGTTGGAACGCTCCATCGTCTGGAAGCAAAGCGCTCCTCGATTTTGCTGTAGAGATAGTATGAAAATCCGGCAGCGGAAATAACAGAAAGGAAAAGGAAAAGGGACAGCCCCCCCAGAAAAAATCTCAGCCACTTCCGTTTTTTGATGAAAAGCTCCATGCAAAAAGTCCGTGAACAGTGAAGAGTGAGCAGTGAGCAGAGGGAGCTGACGCTCTTCACCGGTCACCGATCACTGGTCACTGCTTTTTATCAAACCTGACAACGCACTCCAGATGAGGAGTGTGCGGGAAGAGGTCGACAGGCCGCACCCCCCGCATATGGTAAGCATCCAGGAGAATCGCCGCGTCTCTGGCCAGGCTGGCGGGGTTGCATGATACGGCTATTATTCGCTCCGGAAGCGTTTCCAGCAGGCTCTTGACCACCTTCGGGTGCATTCCGGCCCGGGGAGGATCCACTATGACAACATCCGGGCGTCCGGCCAGCGAGGCTTTCCCGATCACGTCCTTCAGATCGCCGCCCAGAAAGGAACAGTTGCCGATATTATTTATCAGGCAGTTCTCGCGCGCATCGCGCACGGCTTCCGCCACAAGCTCGATGCCGATAACGCTCTTGACGCGCGAGGCGATATATAGCCCTATGCTGCCCGTTCCGCAATAGAGATCCCAGACCTTTTCGGAGCCGTCGAAGGCGGCCAGCCGATCGATCGTTTCATAGAGCTTCAGGGCCGCCCGGGTATTGGTTTGAAAAAAGGAATGCGCCGATATCCGGAACCGAAGCTCCCCCAGGGTTTCTTCGATATATCCGGGGCCGAACGCTACGCGGCTCGAATCCCCCACGGCCACCTGGGAGCTCTTGTCGCTTATGGAGTGGATGAGAGTGGTGATTTGAGGAAATTTCGCGCGCAGATGCTCGACCAGCAGGTCAACCGCGCCCTCTGTTCCTTTGGTTCCCGATGTGATGAGATGCACCAGGAGCTGGCCCGTGTTCTTTGCCTCTCTTATCACCAGGAAACGCCAAAAGCCCTCGTGCGTGCGCGCGCGATAAGCGGGAAGACCGCTTTGCGCCGCCCACTGTCTTACTTCCCGGAGGATGGCGCTGGCATCGAGCGACTGCAGATGGCAGGTATTGATATTGAGCACCTTGTCGAAAAGCCCTCTTACGTGGAGGCCAAGACCGAAAAGGGATTGGTGGTCGAAGTCGCGCTCCAGTTCTTCGGCAAGCAGCCATCTCCTGTCGGAGAAGGTGAATTCCATTTTGTTTCGGTATTGAAAAACTTCCGGGGAGGCAATGACCGGTTCGATCTCTACGGGGCCTGCCCCACCAATGTGCTCCAGGCACTCCGCTATGTGGGCCTTCTTCCAGAAAAGTTGCTCTTCATAGGATATGTCCTGCCAGAAACACCCACCACAGACCCCGAAATGCTCACAGACCGGAGGCCTGTAAGCCGGTGGCTGGGAAAGCGTTTCGATTACTCTCGCCTCGGCATAGTTTCGCTTCTTCCTGGTTATCCGGGCCTTCACCCGCTGACCGGGAACGGCCCTGTCCAGGAAAACCACAAAGCCGTCCACCCGGGAGATGCCTTTGCCGCCAAACGCCAGTTTATCCACCTGAAGCTCGATCTCGGCTCCCTTTGCTATCTTTTCCACTATCCGTTCCAATCGTCGCAGCAGTAAAATTGTCATTCTATCCGAAGAGGGGCGAAATGAAAACAAAGCTGCGGCCAATTCCCACGCTAAATTTGTTCTCACGCTGAAAACCGGAAAATCCATCACGGAGAGGCACAGAGAGTTCTTTTTTTGGACCGGCCGGGAGACGACGGCCGGTCAAAAGGGCAGGCGGGTGGCACGGGCAAGCATTGTCTGTGCCGAAGGCAAGAGGGGTTTTTATGCTGTCGTTGGAATTGACTCTGAGAATCCGAACTTGATCTTTCGGGGGATAAAACCTCGTTGCATTCCCCGATTACAACCGTTATGGTTATGGTGACATGTTACCTGCCGGGGAAGGATCGACAATGGCAATGAGCGGATCGGAAAAGACGGCAAAACACCGGGAAAAATTGCGAGCGCAAGGTCTACGGCCCATCCAGATTTGGGTTCCGGATGTGCGGTCCAAGACTTTGGTGGAGGAAGTCAGACGACAATCGTTGCGGGTCGGCAGAAAAGATCAATCCGATTTGATGGATGAACTTGACAGGTCTGCTGCCCAAACCGAGGACTGGGTATGGTGAAGCGAGGGGACGTCGTAGTCGCGATATTTTCGGGAGATTATGGGAAACCTCGGCCTGCCGTGGTGGTTCAAACCGATTTGGCTAATCCGACACACACAAGCCTGGTGTGTTGTCCGATAACGAGCCATCTGGAGGATGCTCCCTTGTTTCGGCTCCCAGTCACACCCTCGGCGGAGAACAACTTGGAAAAAGCTTGCCAGATAATGGTGGACAAGATTACCACGGTTAGAAAGGACAAGGTGCGGCAGGTGATTGGACGCCTTGACGAGGACACTGTCATACGGCTTAACCGCTCGTTGGCGTTTTGGCTGGGGCTGGGTTAAGCGCCTGAGGGCAAACCGAAGCGGAAATTTCACCTGTTCGCCGGGTCTTGACCGTTTGCATAAATCTGGGCTATTCTCTGCTCACTGTTCAATTATCTCTAAAGGAGCGGCCTGGCGTGATTGCAATACTGGACTATAAAGCCGGAAACCTTACCAGCGTGATGCGGGCATTGGACTATCTGGGCTTTCCGTGCCGGATCACCAATTCCCCGGAGGAAATCCGCAAGGCGGACCGGGTGGTGTTTCCGGGTGTGGGAGCGGCCGGCAAATCAATGGAAAGCCTGGGGGAACTGGGGTTGGACAAGCTCCTTCGGGAACTCTTTTCCGCGCAGGTCCCCATACTGGGCATCTGCGTCGGGCTCCAGGTGCTCTTCGATCTAAGCGAGGAGAACCAGACCCGGTGCCTGGGGATTTTGCCCGGCGCGGTACGGAGGTTTCCGGATACACTACGTTCCGATAGGGGGAATCTCCTGAAGATTCCGCATATGGGCTGGAATGAGGTCAAATTCCGGAAAAACCATGAAGTCGTGCGCGATATCCCTGCCGGAAGCGAATTTTATTTCGTTCACAGCTACTATCCGCAACCGGAGAGTGAAGACATTGCCATCGGCACGACGGAATATGGGATGGCTTTCACCTCGGCCGTCGCGGTCAAAAACCTGGTGGCCGTTCAATTTCATCCCGAAAAGAGTGGAAAACCGGGGTTGAGGCTCCTTGACAACTTCTGCCGCTGGAGCGGCGCCGCATAGAAACTGGAACTCACATGCTCAGTAAACGCATCATACCGTGCCTGGACGTTCGCGACGGTAGAACGACCAAGGGGATCAAATTCAGGGACAATATCGACATAGGCGACCCGGTGGAAATGGGACGTTTCTACTACGAACAGGGCGCCGATGAGATCGTTTTCTATGACATTACCGCCTCGAGCGACCGGCGTCCCATTATGCTCGACGTGGTTCGGCGGGTGGCGGAGACCATTTTTATTCCGTTCTCGGTAGGCGGCGGTATAAGGACTTTGGAGGACATGCGCGACGTTTTGCTGGCAGGGGCCGAGAAAGTCTCCGTGAACTCCGCGGCGGTGCAGAACCCGGATATCATACGGCAGGGGGCCGAGGCTTTCGGCAACCAGTGCATCGTTTTGGGCATGGACGTGAAGAAGGTTGCGGTTTCAGACAAGATTCCGTCGGGTTATGAAATGGTCATAAACGGCGGCAGGACCCATATGGGAATAGATGCGCTGTGGTGGGCCAGGGAAGCCGAACGGCTCGGCGCCGGCGAGATATGCCTCAACTCCATAGACGCGGACGGTATGCAAACCGGTTATGAACTGGAACTGACCCGGTTGATTTCAACCGCCGTTCGCATACCGGTTATCGCCTCCGGGGGGGCCGGAGAACCCCGGCACCTGCTCGACGTTCTCGATCAGGGCTGCGCGGACGCCGCGCTCATCGCTTCCATGGTCCACTACGGGACCTACACCATCAGGCAGATAAAAGATTTTCTCTCCCAAAACGGAGTGGGGGTGCGCGGTTCGTGGTAAAAGAGAGCTCGTCCGCCTAAGCGAGTTCTCTTTTCCAAAAAACCAGTAACCCCTCTTTTCCGAAGCTGGCCTGCACCAATTCCCAACCCTTGAGCCCGCTTTCGTTTAGCAAGCTCTCCATTTTCTTTATCTGCTCGGAGGGCACTACCTCCGCGCTGCAGCCCCCATCCCGGGAACAAAACAAGACCATCTCTCTGAACGTTTCAGCCGGATGGAGGGTAACTCTATACTCGAAATTGCTCATTCCGTTCTCCTGGAATCATAGCCCGCGCTCATTCATAGCCCGGGCACAGGATACGATGAAAATGCTGTAAGGGTATGGGGCTATGCCGGCGATACAAACGGTTTTGCACGTCCCTTCCGAACACCTGGAAACAACAACCGCCCGCCCGGGCATGCCGATCCGGGCGGCGGTACTACCGTCCCCGACGCAAAGATTATATCACCCCTGCCGATTTCCTCAATGGCCCGAGCGTGAAAGTGGCTGAGCTTGTCGGTTGCCTGCTAGCCTGCCTGCCTGATGTCATTGCGGATGTTTCGTGCGCAGTGGCGTCTTTTCTTGGTGGCGGTCTTTACTCCGTTTCGCTTGCGGACTACCGACTTCGGTTTGCCCTTGCGCGTAGTCTTGGCTTTGGCCGATACCTTTGTGGAACTTGCGCGGACGGTTTTCTTTTTGCAGACGGCCTTGGCAAGTTTGCGCGTCTTGGCGGGGCTTTTGGAAACGACTCTTCCGTGACTGGTTGTACGCTTGGCCGTTTTGGCCGAATGGGGGGGCGCCCCCTTCTTCTGGCACGCAGCCAGTCGTTTTCGCGCTATGCGTTTGGCTGGGGGGGAGCTGTTGGCGTGCCTGGCCTTGGCCTCCGCCCTGGATACCCTGACCCTGGATTTGCAGGCCCTGGCCGCATAGCCGGTGGTTGCTTTAAGACCATGTCTTTTCGCCGCATGCTTTGTCCGGGTGCGGGCGGCCAGCCTGGCGCTCCTGGTTCGACCCCTTCGAGCGACACGCGGTTTGCAGCTTCCTGCCTCAGGTTCGGCCTCGGCCATGTGGGGATAGGCGCCAACGGTGTAAAACGTGCCGCCTATCGTACGGTATCCCTCTTCAAGCAGGTTCTCGGTATCGATGCATCGGATCCCGGGATTTCGAGAGCCGAGCACGACGGCAATCATCCGGGTATGGTCTCTCATGGCGGTGGCGGATATATTGAAGCCGGAGGCGCAGACAAAACCGGTCTTCAGACCGTCCACCCCCGGGCACCTGCCCAGAAGGTTGTTGGGGTTGTGGTCGGTTTTGCCGCGATAGGTGTAGGACCTCAGGGAGCTGATCGCCAGGGCTTCGGGGAAGCGCCTTAGATAGGCGATGGAAAGCTTCAATATGTCGCGGGCGGTGGTGAGCTGTCCGGGGGCCGGCAGTCCGTTGGGGGTCATGAACCGGGAACTGGTCATGCCCAGTTCGCGCGCTTTGGCGTTCATTTTGGCAACGAAGCTCGGCACGCTTCCGCTGATGTGCTCGGCCATGGCTGCCGCGGCGTCATTGCCCGACTCCACGGCCATTCCCCGTATGAGTTGGGCCACCGTGACTATGTCGCCCGTTCTGAGCCCCATTCTGACTTTGGGCATGGAAGCGGCGTGCGAGCTCACCCGGACTTTGTCGTAAAGACTGATCTGCCCGGACTCTATGGCTTCAAAAGTGAGGTACAGCGACAGGATCTTGGTAAGAGAGGCAGGGGGGATCTGAGAGTCGGCATCCTGCTCGTAGAGCACCTTGCCCGACGACATATCATATAAGACGGCCGAACGGGCATTGACGTGCTTGAATTCCCAGGCATGTGAAATTTGTGGAATAAATGAGCAGAGAGAAAACAGGAAGAAAAACCATACAAACTGCCCCTTGCCCCGCATCAGATCTTCTCCTCATAATGTTGTTTCCGACTTCGAGAATGAGCCCAGGGCGCCAAATTGAAGCCGGACTCTCCGAATCCGCACCATCCAGTTCTTCCGCAGGACCGGAGATTGTTCATCTATGGAGATTTGGCGACTTTTTGTCAACCGAAATCACCCCATCCTCCATTCAAAAATCCGCGAAGGATTAATTTCGCTTCCCAAAGCTATTTTTTACATAAACGACCTTTCTTTTGATATATACTTCGCCAACTTTGGAAACCTGGAGCGAAAGGGGATAGCGAAATGTTTGGCCGGATGATGGATTTTCTAGCCAAAGACATGGCGATGGATCTGGGTACCGCCAATACCCTGATATATGTCAAGGGCAAGGGGATCGTCCTGGACGAACCCTCCATGGTCGCCACGGCAAAGGGCTCCGGCGAGGTTATCGCTATCGGGCGGGAAGCCAAAAACCTGGCCGGTCGACATACTCGGGGGACTATCATAACCAGGCCGATGCGCGACGGGGTTATTTATGATTTTGAAACGGCCTCTTTCATGATCCGATCATTTCTGGGAAAAGTATTCCGGCGTTTCCCTCTGTCCAGGCCCAAACTGGTTGTAGCCGTCCCGGTGGGAATCACTTCGGTGGAAAAGCGGGCCGTGATAGAAGCCGCCGATATGGCCGGCGCAGGAAAGGTCTTCCTGATAGATGAGCCGATGGCAGCGGCCATAGGCGCGGGACTTCCCATCGATCAGCCCTCCGGCCAGATGGTGGTTGACATTGGCGGGGGAACTACCGAGGTGGCCATAATTTCCAAGTTCGCGGTCTCCTGCAGCGAGTCGCTCCGGGTGGCGGGAGATGAAGCAAACGAAGCCATCTGCAGCTTTATCCGCCATAAACACGGCATGGCCATAAGTGAAATGATGGCTGAAGTCATCAAGATGAAGATCGGTTCGGCCGTGCCCCTCAAGAAAACGCTCGAGATCAAGCTTCGAGGCAAAGACCTTGCCTCCGGCATGCCCAAAGTGATCACTATCACCGATGCCGATATCAGAGTGGCCATGCGGGAACCAACCCTGGCCATAATCGAAGCGGTTCGCCGAGTTCTGGAAAAGGCCACGCCCGACCTGGCCTCCGATGTGGCCGAAAACGGCATTTGGCTGGCCGGAGGCGGTGCGCTGCTAAAGGGACTCCGGGCGCTGATTCACCAGGCCGTGGGACTCGATGTGATCCAAGCCGAGGACCCGCTTCGAGCGGTGATCCGTGGCGCCGGTGCGGTAACCGAGAGTTTCGAAAATTATCGCGACGTCTTTCTGAACTGATTTCCCCTCAATTTGCTTCGCTTTTTGCCGACCGTGCCCGGATAAGTTCGGCCGTGATGCTTACGGCGATCTCCTCGGGGGTTTGAGCGCCTATTTCCAGGCCGATCGGGCAGTGCACCCGCTCCAGGCTATCCCGGCTAAATCCCTCCTGCAGAAGAGTTGCGTAGATCTCGGCCCGCTTGCGGCGGCTGCCGATCATTCCGATATAGCCGGCAGAGGTTTGCAGGGCCTGCGCCAGCATGGTCTTGTCATGGCTGTGGCCGCGGGTGACGATGACCAGGTAGCTGTCCGGCCCGATGGAAAGAGCCTGCAACGGCTTGTGGAACCCGACGCTGACATGCACTTCGTCAGCCATCGGAAAACGGTCCTTGTTGGCAAACTCGCTCCTGTCGTCGAGCACAACGGTGCGAAACTCGATATGGGCCGTGAGCCTGGCCAGTTCCAGGGAGACGTGTCCCGCGCCGAAGATAAAGACGGTTCCCCTGCTGCAGACAGGCTCGACCAGGTAGCGTCCGCCTTCCAGGTTCACTATACGGGTGGAACTGCTTTGTGCAAAGGAGCTGGCGAAGAGACCCGCCACCGAAGCCCCCGCCTCGATGTCGCCGGCCATCGACCCGTCCTGTCGGACAACGAAGCGCTTCAAAGGCCCCGAGGGACTGGTCTCGGGCAGAAGGGTTACGGAAAGAATTCGGCTTCCTGCTTCCAGAGCCTCCACCACGGCCTCGTAACGAGCTTTTGCCTCGGGGGTGACCGCCAGGTGTTCGATCAGTACGGAAAGGCTGCCGCCGCAGATCAGGTCCATATCCGCCCCGGCATGGCCCGCCAGATCGTAGTCGCGGATTGTCGCGCCCTTTTTTTCCCGAATCTCCCGGGCCGCTTCGATAACGTCAGCCTCCACCCTGCCGCCGCCGATCGTGCCCAGCAGCCGGCCCCGGGGCCCCATGACCATCTGTGCCCCCATCGCGCGCGGGGTGGACCCCTGGTTGGTCAGGATGGTGGCCAGTACCAGGTCCTCACCGCGGCCAAGCAGTTCCAGAATATCCCGTTCGATACGTTTCATGTCCCATTCTTTCCATAGGCTTATCGAAATCGCGAGTCGCACGAAGGGGCGGAATCCCGCTGCCTGCTTCCCGCTGTTTTTTTCAAACGGTCTTACCGAAAGAACAGATGGGGTAGCGGCAATCGGGGCATGCGGCGCAAAGGCCCCCGTGCCCCATCGCCACGATATCGGCCCGCCCCAGATTCTCGCCGGCCAGGAGCCGGGGCACGACCAGGTCGAAGACGCTGGCCCGGTAGTACATGACACAACCGGGCAGTCCCACCACCGGGACGCCGTTGATATAGGCCAGCATAAACATGGCCCCGGGAAAGGTGGGCGCGCCGTAGGTCACCACTTCACCGCCCGCTGCCCGGATGGCGGCGGGGGTTTGATCGTCGGGGTCCACCGACATGCCGCCTGTGACCGCAACCAGGCCGGCGCCCTTTTCCAGGAACCCGTGAATGGCGGCGACCGTCTTTTCAACGTCGTCGGCCACCAGGACCTGTCCCATTACGGGACTGCCAAGTTCGGCGAATTTGGTCCTTAAAACCGGCCCGAAGCGATCTTCGATCCTGCCCGAATACACCTCGGAGCCCGTGGTCACGATGCCCACCGGGAGCGGCAGGAAGGGCCGCACAAAGACTACCGGTCCCGAGTCCCGGCAAATCTTTTCCACTTCAGCTATTTTTTCTACCTGCGTCACCAGGGGAATGATCCGCGTACCGGCCACAAGACGCCCCGAGCTTACCGCCTGGTTGGTGTGAAGAGTGGAAAAAACGATCTGCTCGATGGAATTTATGCGCAAAAGGGCCTCGACGTCCACTTTCAACAGGCCCTGGCCGGCGGCTGACAGGTTCACCCGGCCCTCGGCGGGCTCGCTGAGCGTTATGCCCTGGCCGGCGGCGGCCAGGGCGATCCGCCGCGCCGCGTCATCCTCGTGAATCCAGCCTTCCTGCAGTTCGAATACATAAAGGTGTTCTTTGCCCAGATCTTTTAGCAAAGGGATGTCCTCGGCCTGGATCCGTTGGCCTTTGCGGAACGCCCGGCCTTTGAATTCGCCCGGAGCGATCCGGGTGATATCGTGGCAGAGCACCATTCCGACAGCCTCTTCGACGCGTACCTGTTTCATCGGAACTCCTGAATCCCCTTTAAGAGTGCTTTTCAACCGCTTTCAGTTCTCACCGTAATACTTTCTCAAATATCCCTACTCACTGGCAAAGTCAAATCGGTTGACGCAAGAAAAAGGCCGGCATGCAGCAATTCCGTGTAGGAGCTTCTTGGCCGGAAGCCGAGGTAGATCACGCGGAAGTACCCCGGCAAGCAGCGTCGCCTCCGTGGTGTGCTCGATGGTCCGATCGTGGTCGGTCATTGCACACCGGGACCCGGTTGATTGCGCCAGGCGGTGGCATGGATCAACCGCCTTCAAGTCAGGCTTTCTCAAAGTAACGATTCAAATTCGTCCTGGGTAATCCGGGCTTGTTTGAGTATATGCGCCAGCGTGGATCGTTTGATGGGACTGTGCGCCGGAACGGTCAGCTTGAGCACTTCCACACGTGTATGTTTATGCAGACGAATATGGCTTCCTCTCTGCCTGATGATGACCCACCCGACCCGCTGAAGCGCCTTGATCACCCTTTCATACCCAAGACTCGGGAGGCGGGTCATATGGCGATTTCGACGACCTCGACACCCGGGATGGAGGACAGGTCGTCTTCAACGGGTTCGAGATAAAGCTCGATCGCCTCCCTGATGCTCGCCAAGGCTTCGTCCCTCGTCTCGCCCTCGCTTATGCAGCCGGGAAGGCCAGGCACAACGGCCGTGTAACCGCCCTCGTCGCTCGGCTCCAGTACCACTCGGACCTTCATCCTATGTAACCTCGCTTTTTAAATTGTGCATTTCACGGCAGCCATCACTCGGCACTATCCTAATGGAGATTATACTATTGCCGAGCAGGAATGCCAGTTGCTTTCTCCCCTCGCAAGCCAAACCGCCGCAATCATTAAAATCATGAACCAGGGCTACCCGCTGTTTGATTTGGCCCGGCCCGTCGT
>JARLHP010000110.1 GCA_031292195.1 Syntrophobacteraceae bacterium | reverse complement strand
GTGCGGCGCATTGGGGGAGGATACCCCGAACAATTTGGACAACTGGGATGAGGCTATGATCAAAGCGCCGGCATTGACAAATCCATTGACCACCGGGTGAGAGAGGAAATTTACGATCATCCCGAGACGGAAGACTCCGATCAGGAACTGGAAAATGCCCACAACCAGGGCGAGAATTATGGCATAAGCGATGAAGGCGGTGCTGCCGGCGGTAGCCAGCGGCGCAAGCGCCGCATTTGTCATGAGCGAAACGATGGCCACCGGACCGGTAGCCAGTTGGCGACTGGACCCGAACAGAGCGGCAAGCATGGGCGGAAAAAGGGAGGCGTACAAGCCGTAGTAGGGGGGCAAGCCCGCCAGTTGCGCATAGGCCATGGACTGAGGAATCAATACGAGTGCAACGCTCAGCCCGGCAATAAAGTCTGCCTTGATCGAAGCGGGGTTCAAGCTGCCCGCCCAACCGAGAAACGGAAAAACCCTTAAAAGCAGGGAGGACGTCCTGTTCGCCTTTTGTTGAAGTGTAATATCCAACACTCACCTCCTCTATCGAAACAACCGTATTAGCATGGACAACAAGAGCGGCATCGATTTCCAGCGTGTCCTCCGGGGAATATCTTGAGGCCATCGCCCCGCTACACTGGAAGGCGACACTTTTTATCCGATCATGTACGGATACCCCCTCACTCCGCGTCGGGTTCTTTCAGCGCAATCTCTATGCTCCTGATATTGGCCCGGCGAATCCTTTCCTCGTGCTCCGATTTGCGTTTGAAGGCATTGACGATATTTTCGAGCAACTCCTTCAAATTGGCCGGTTTGGTCATATAGTTGAAAGCGCCGGTCTGGATCGAATCGACGCCTTTGCCCGGGGTCCCGTGCCCCGTTAACAAAATGATTTCCGCCAGTGGCCTGATCTCTTTAATTTCCCGCAGGGTCTGCATGCCGTCTTTTCCGGGCATCAACATGTCCAGGACGACCACATCCACCTCCTGCCCTTTAAGCAGCTCAATGGCTTCATCTCCGCTGGAAGCCTGAGTTACCAGGAATCTTCGCACCTCAAGACGCTCGGCAAGAGCCTCCCTGAAGTCTGTTTCATCGTCGACCAAAAGCACCCTGATTTTCATTATCAGCTCCCCTAATCGTGCGGTCGTAAAGCTTCAGCAAGCACAGGCAGGTTTGCGCCAAACAGGTGGATCAGTAGGAAAAATTTGATCCATCCGGGGTCTTCACGGGAAACAGGACGGTTATGGCGGTCCCCTCTCCCTGCTTGCTCTGGACCTCGATATCGCCACCGAGTTTTTTGATTATGCCATAGGTTATGGGAAGGCCCAGGCCAGTTCCCCGAGCTCCTTTGGTGGTGAAAAAGGGCTCAAAAATGTGCTCGAGCGTTTCCGCCGACATACCGCACCCATTGTCCCGGATAGTAACCGCCACAGTTTCCGGGTCCTTTGCCTGTGTCGAGATGGTGATGACTCCCCCGTCTTCGACCGCGGCAAGGGCGTTGTTCAAAAGGTTCAAGAAGACCTGCTGGAGCTGTCCCCTGTCGGAAGCCACACCCGGCAGGCCGTCCGCAAACTCTAGTTGTAGATGAATGTTGTGATAGAGGGCTTCTTTTTCGAGGAAAGTAAGGGTTTCCTTAACGACGTCGCCAACATCCAGGATTTCTATGCTGACATCCATGCGCCGGGCAAAGCCAAGAAGCCTGTGGGTGATGGAACCGCAGCGGTTTACCGCATTCAGTATCGAGTCGGTGATGGTCAGGAACCTCTCCTTTTGGGGAAAGGCATCCGCATACTCTATGAGGTCCTTCATGAGGCCGGCTTTTTCGTTTATGATCGCTATGGGGTTGTTGATTTCATGAGCCACCCCCGCTGCCAGCCGCCCGATGGAAGAAAGCTTGTGGTTGTGCTCCATCTCTCGAAACGCGGCCTCACGTTTTTCTTCAGACTCCTGCAATCGCTTCACCAGAAGGTCTGTTAGCCTGAACACCACCAGGAATATGACTATCACGCTGACCAGAAAGACCACAACGAGTTCGGTCTTCATCGAATACCACGGCTTCATGACCTCGGCTCGCTGCTTGACCACGGCCAGGATGTAGGGATAGTCGGTAAAATAGGTGTAGGCAAAAAAAGCCCGGTCGCCATGTCCATCCATGATTTCGGTGACGTTGGCCTGGTAGGTCACGGGAGGCAACTGCAGTGGGAATTTTTCAAGAGTTTTCCCGTAGAACCTGGAAGGGGTCTGCAGGACTCCCTCTTTGTTGAGCAGGAAGGCGTCGCTCGCCCCGTCCAGTCCCATGGAGGCCACGAATTTATTGAGCCGACCGGTATCTATGGTGGCTCTCAAAATCCAGCGTTGTCCCTTCTTGTCCCAGCGTTGAACCGCGAAGGCAATATGCGGAAATTTTCTGTACCCCATGAAAACATCACTTATGTAGGTTCCTTTGATTTGCGCCAGGTGAAACCAATTCTGTTCCGAATAGTCTTTTCCTTTGAGATCGTAGGGTCCCACATAGGCGACCTGGAGCCCCTGCCCGTTGATCACACCCAGATCGACAAACTCGCCGAACTCTTCCCTCATAACCCTAAAAATTCGGCCCAGCGACTTTTCATCCACCATGTCGTCGTAGCCGTAGGCCGAGGCCACAAAACTCACGGCCGAAAGTCTTTGGGCCAGGAAAAGATCGAAAGAGTGCGTCGTCCTGCTTACAGTGGCCTTCAGAGGATTAAGGATTTCCTGTTTCAGACCCGTTTCGTATTCGTGATAGTTGATACCCGCCATGATGACGAGCGGGACAATTGTCACCAGAATCATCAGGGTAAAAATGTTCCGGCGGAGTACCCTGTAGCGCCCGGGAGATGCGCCGTCCTCGGGCAGAGCCCAGAATTTGAGTCCATCGGCCCAGCTTTTATGCCCAATATCTTCGGTCGCGTTGTTTGGTGTCGACATGTGCCCGCCCGCCATTAGGAATCGGTTCAGAGTAAGATCTTTCCGGCCACCTCTTTTTAGACTTCCTTCTTTGCTTTGGCTTTTGTCATGCTGAGGCCAAGACCGTCGCACAGGAAGTAAATTGCAAACCCCCACCACAAGGTGTAGACGATGTAGAAGATGAGCAAACCAGTTAAAAGCAGGGCCTTCGGGCCAACGCGCTCGGCCGGGATCTTGTAGAAGTTGTATGCCGGCTCTATGGCTCTGGTCATAACTTCCTCGATCATTTTGGACTGCACAATTTCTTTATGTCCAGCCCTTTGGAGCGCTTTTGACGCGCCCTTCAGCGCGTCATACCAGCCGAGCATGGCCTTTTTTTCGTCCATTCCGTACTTCTGGCTGACCTCCGCGCCTTTGTTTAAATACATCAAGTCGGCATCGCGCAGAGCAGCCCCCAGAAACGGGGCCAGAGGAGTTTCGACTTTGAGCACCGCGCTCTGCGCAGTGGTGTTCGGTGCGCTCTTGGAAAGAACCTTCAATGCGGCGGCAGCTTCCTCGGGGCTTTTCATCTTTACGCTCACGACCAGTTGCTGCTTTTCGGATTTCTGCTCTTCGAATTTTTTGAGGTTCTCGGTGACTTCCGGAATAAAATAGGCTGAACCTTTAGCCAGGGAATTGAAAAGCCGGTCGGAGAAGTTCAGGCCGTTTCGCCCCTGCCCCCACACCGGAGAAAAAATCAAAACCAGAATTGCCATGAAGCTCACGCCGAGCAACAGTCCCCAACTCATCGTTTTTTTATTTACGATCAGCATGCTTTTTCTCCTCACAGCCGATATACGCGCCATTTGATTTGGTCATGATTGCCGGGATCGTCGCCGATTTCGGGATGAGCCCGTATTGGCCCAGCCCCAGCTCAACGAGAGCGCCAAGCAACACCAGACCAATCACCAACAGGGGGCGCCCGAAAAAAGAGACGGCAAGAACGGCAACCAGGACCGCCCCGATCAATAGACCAATTTTCAACATCTTATCGATGATCATCCCTGCAGCCTTATTCTAACTTTCAATGACAGACTTCAACAGGACGTCCCCGACTTCGGGTTGTTGTCTCAGGACATCCAGATTAGTTATGAACTTGACAAACAACCAAAGCCCGAAGATGCCTACCGCTACCCAGAAAAGGATGTTGCCGCCTATCTCGATGGCTCCGGTAACCGGTTTTGGAAAGTTTACCACTCCAAGCTGCCCCATTTTTGCCGGGAGTGTTGCTACCCGGTTGAAAAAGCCGGCAAGGATCACTGTGGCATAAAACCCTCGAATGTGAATGCCCTTGACTACCTTGGTGACCAGGGCGCCGAGCTGGATGCCCACCAGCGAGCCGATCAGCAGCCCCATGGCCAGGGAGTAAAAGATGAAGCCGTAAATGGCGTACTGGGTGATGGAAGCCATACCGGCAGTAAAGATGATCTGCAGAATATCGGTGCCCACCGTTGTCATGGAAGAAACACCGAAGACATAGACAAACATGGGGAAGGTGGCAAACCCGCCTCCCACGCCCATGATGGCCGCCAGCATGCCCACAACGGCGCCGCCCGCCGCGATCATGGTCCAGGAAATCTTTTTGCCCCCGGGGACAAAATCCTCGTCGAACGTGAGCATGGGAGGGATATTTATGTTCTGAATCTTCATTGCCAAGCCGGTGGTTCCGGCATTGGCGCTGGCGTGAGCATCGATTTTGGTGGACTGAGCGCCTTTTCTGTTTTTCAGGAAGTCGTAGAGAGCGTAGAAACCGAGAAAACCGAGTAAAAGAGAGTAAACCAAGCTGATGAAAGCGTTGCTCAGCACTGGATTGTAATCGTAAATCGCTCTGTTGATCCATCCTCCAACGAAGACGCCAACAAATGAGCCGACTGTAAACACCGCTGCGAGGCTGAGTGAAACGTTGCCGAGTTTCCTGTGGACCGTGGTGCCCATGATCGCTTTGGCAAAGATGTGGAAAAGGTCGGTGCCGACGGCCAAGATTCCTTTTACGCCCACGGCCATAAGGGCCGGTGTGATGATGAATCCGCCCCCTGCCCCGATACATCCGGTTATCAACCCGGCAAGCACTCCGACCAGTATTGACATTACCAGGATGGGCGTGGTGCAAAATGCCGGAGCGTAAGCCTCTTTGCTGCCCAGCATGTTATCCGCGCCGGCTATGGCTACAACCAGAATGGGCAAACACAGCGCGAGCAGGATCAACAGTTTCTTGCGGCTTTTGAAAATCGAGGTCGACACTTCCATCTCCCACTGTGCATGGGCAATGGACGCCTCTTTCATGAATTCGTAAACTTGTCTAGGACCGCTCATTTGCACAAACCTCCACTATTCGAGTTCGAGATACATTGAGAATCTGTTGAGATGCGAGGCTGCAGCAACTCGTGGTTACCAGGTCAGATGAGGTAGAGGCAACTTGCATGCCAGCGGGGCCATTTTTTACCTATCGGCTAATGTGTTGATTTGGCGGGGATAATTAGAGGATGGGGGATTTGGGGTCTGATTCGGGGTGACAACGCAAAGTGTCACTTCTTTAAGGAGTGTCCATCCGGAAACCACTCGGTGGGCACGATACAGCCTCTTACCCACACATGCTCTCGCGGAGGATTGATACCAGGTTGCGTTACGATTTACCTGACGGGTTGCGCTTCGCTCCACCCATCCTACGCCAGCCCGCCGAGAGCCGCTGTAGGATGGGTGAAACGCAGTGAAACCCATCTGTTTGACGCGCCTTGAACGTAACTTCGCATGAATTCGGAGAAGCCTGAAAAAATAGTGCTGTCGCGATAGGGGCTTGATGATGACCTCATGCGGATTTTATGGTTCGCAGTACTGAAACCAAAGTGAGACAAATATGAAACCACGAGGATACAGCCGCTCTTCCGCTCATTACTCGGAAAAGTCGTCTATAAGTTTACGCAGCGTGCAAACCATGACCGGCTTGATGAAGTAGCCGGCGGCGCCCTTTTCCATGGCGGTCCGGATGCCTTTTTTCTGGGTGAGATAGGCGTTGGCGATCACCACGGTAGGGGCAGGCTGCCCGTGAAGGGAGTCCAGCAGAAGAAAATGGTCGTTTTCGAGGATGGACACATCGGCCAGAAGAAAGCTGAAAGGAATCTCGCACAGCAGGCTTCTGGCCTGTTGAGAGTCGTTAACCCAATAACATTTATAACCGTCGCGGTGGTTTTCGAGCGCCCGGGAGAAGAGTTCGGCCGTGTCTCTTTCCGGATCCAGGATAAGGATATTTTTTCGGTTCTTCCTGACCATCTTTAGCACCTAAACGGGGCTGAGTCTTTATCCAAAGGCCATTCACAGCAGGAAGGAACAACTCACCCTGCAATCCCTGTGCAGGGCCTTAATTCAAGCTTTGTGCCAAACCTATTTGCTCAATCGCAGGCGGGCAGCACTATTTCGAAGGTGGTTCCCGATTCTCCGGGGGCGTCCTCCTCGGTAATGCTTCGGCATTTTATCTGACCTCCGCACCGGGTGATTATTCCGTAGCTCACGGAAAGCCCCAGACCGGTTCCCTGACCGACTTTTTTGGTAGTGAAAAAGGGGTCGAAAATCTTATCCCGGTGTTCCTTCCTTATCCCGCAGCCCGTATCGGAAATCAGGGCCTCGACCATTTTGCCTCCCGAAACGGAGCGTGTTTGAATCTTGAGCAGCCCCTCCCCGTCCATGGCTTGCAGGGCATTGTTGATCAGATTGAGAAAGACCTGCTGAAGGCCGGTGGAGTCGGCGCAAACAAAGGGCAGATCCGGAGCAAGCGAGAGCGCCAGTTCCACTCGGTTAATCTCGAGGTTGTGCTTCACAATGGAAACGATGGACTCGATGCTCGTGTTCAGATCGGAGCACTCTTCCTGTTCATCTCTCATCCTGGCGAAGCTCAGCAGCCTTTCCACGATGCTCTTGCAGTGCAGCCCGTGTCTTTCGATGGTTTTGAGGTCGTTATACTCCATCGAGCCCGGGTCCATTTTTTCCAGGAGAAGATCGCAGAAGCCAAGCATTATGCCAATGGGGTTATTGATTTCGTGGGCGACACCGGCGGCCATCGTTCCGAGCGAAGCAAGCTTCTCGGTATTGATGAGCTGCTGTTCGATTTCCTTGCTTTCGGTAATGTCTCTTCCAATGGCCAGGACATACTCTTCGCTCTCCTCGGCGGTTATTGGAATATACTTGAAATCGAACCAGAAATTACCGGCGGGCAGATTCAGGCGGGCTTCGGTCTCTTTGCCCTTTCCGGAAGCAAGAACTTCCCTGATGCAGCTCAAAATATCGTCGACCTGATCCGCGGGAAGAAAGCGGTAGAGAGTCTGGCCGCTGAGGTCTCCGGCGTCCACTCCCAAAATGCGGGACAAGTGGAGGTTCGCTTTCCTGATCAGTCCATTGGGATGGATGGTGCAAATCACGTCTTCGGCATTTTCAACGAGGGATCGGTACTTGGCCTCCGAGCTTTGCAGTTCATCGGCGTATTTTCGTATGTCTTGCGTCTTAACCTCCACTTCATGCTCCAGCAGCACCGACCATCTTCGTTCGTAGACAACGAAAAACAGGCAGCAAAGGCCAATAACGAACACCACCAGCGCCTGGAGCAGAAACTGCCTCATATACACCGAATAGACCATGGATTCGACTTCGTCGACCGGGGCGGCAACGGCGATGGACCACAGGTAATTCATAAAAGGACCTTCGATGTGCACCGGGGCAAAAGCGATGAGTTTTTCCATAGGCCCTGCGATTCCCCGGTGCCAGCCGGAAATGTAGGAGCCGGTGCCTTCCTTGCCCTGCATCATTTTGTCGCGCTGGATTTGGTCGATCCTGGCAAAGAACAGGTGCGGATTTCTGTTATGGCGCGCATCGAAGGCGCTTTGACCGATAAAAGGTTTGTGCGGGTGCCAGATGAACCGGCCATGGGAGTCGATGGCCCAGGCGTAACCTGTTTTGCCCGAGCGGATCTCGGGCATTATCTCGGCTATCATGTACGAGGCGTCAACGGTGAGCCTGATATAACCGGCAAAGGCGCCGGTTGGTGATAAGTGGGCCGCATCGGAGGCGTTATCATAGGTGGGAACAATCAGGTCGAACACCAGGTCGCCCCTGTCTTTTGCCCCTTCTTTGAGGTGCAGACCGGTCCCCAAAATTTTGCCCCTGTTGGCCGGCTCCTTTGCCCAGCCAAGATAGTCGGCGGATTCTTTCTGCGCCGGCCCGAGATTGCCGGTGACAATGCCCTGTTCGCTGGCGCTAAAAATCCGCTCGCCCTTCGAGTTCACGCGATAAACCGTCACAATGGAGGCTTCGTTAAAAACCGGAAGTATTGACAGAAGCAGGGTTTGGTAGCGGACGGGGTCGAAGTATTGGATCGCGGGAAGAGAGTTCATGAGCTGCAAGTCGCCGATGGCGCCGTCCATGTGCACTCCGATCCTCTGGGCAGCCAGCCTCGCCAGGGCCAATTGCTGTTCGTTGAACTGGTTTCTGACGGTGTCTTTCATGTAGGTGGCAGTGGAGATGGCCAGCCAGGAAGCCGTGCCGACCAGCAGGACGGCGGCCAGAACGAGGGATTTCATAACTTTGAAGCGGTTGGTCCGGAACTTTGCTCGCATAGTCTTTTCCGTGCACCGGGTTGATTGAAGTCAATTCACATCAAACTGCAACTTTTTAATGACATTTTATTTGACTCTTTGACAGAAGTGGAGCGAAAATTCCAGGCACAGTGTTCAACGGGCCCCCCGGGCCGGGTATACGGCTAAGCGAAACCCCTGATACAAAAAGGTGATTGAATGTCCTCAATTCTTGCTTTGGACGACGAACACGACATGTTGGCTCTTTTGAGCAGGATCATCTCCGAGAAAAGTTCCCACAAGTTGACAACGCTTAGCGATGCCCAGCAATTAGGGCAGCTTCTGGAGCAAAAGAGCTTCGACGTGGTGCTCACCGATCTCAAGATGCCGGGCAAAAGCGGGCTCCAGGTGCTGGAGGAGGTAAAAGAGAAAAGCCCCCGGACCGCTGTAATCATAATGACGGCCTACGGGACGATCGAATCGGCCCTTCAGGCCACCCGCAAGGGAGCTTTTGATTACATCACCAAGCCTTTCCGCAAGGAAAGGATTCTTCACGTCATCGAGCAGGCCATCAACTGGCAGCAACTCCAGCAGGAAAACGTCCTTCTTCGCCAAAAGCTGGAAGAAAGAGTGAGCCTGCCCACTCTTGTGGGTTCCACGCGGGCAATGCAGTCTCTTTTCGATCAAATTCATAAAGTGGCCAAAACCTCGGCCACCGTGCTGATCACCGGCGAAAGCGGGACCGGCAAGGAACTGGTGGCCCGCGCGCTTCATTCTCAAAGCGCAAGGAGCGCTCAGCAGTTCATCCCGATCGACTGCAGCACGATTCCGGAGACTATCATTGAAAGCGAGTTGTTCGGCCACGTCAAAGGCTCATTTACCGGCGCCATCCGCAACAAGAAAGGCATGGTGGAGGAGGCCAACCACGGGACACTTTTCCTCGACGAGATCGCCGACCTCAATCCGGCCATGCAGGTAAAACTTCTGCGCCTCCTCCAGGAGGGCGAATACAAGGTGGTGGGATCGAACGCAATCAACAAAACGGACATCCGGTTCGTTGCCGCCACCAACCAGAACCTGCCCGAGAAGATCAGGACCGGGGGCTTCAGAGAGGACTTGTTCTACCGGTTAAACGTGATAAACATCCGGCTTCCGAGCCTGGAGGAAAGAAAAGAGGACATTCCGCTTCTCTGCGCCCACTTTCTGGAAAAGTTCAACACCCTCTACGGCAAGAGCATAAAGAGGATATCGGACGAGCTGATGCGCGACATGCTGGGCAGGGACTGGCCGGGAAACGTTCGGGAACTGGAGCACGCCATAGAGCGAGGGGTGATAATGGCCGGGGGAGATAGCTTGGAACTTTCCGACATATCGGCTTCCGGGATGCCTCTCAAGCCCTCGCCCTCCCAGGAAATCGCGGAATCCTCGGAACTTTTTTCCATGCCCTTCAAGGAAGCCAAGGACGCGCTGATAGACCGGTTCCATTCCGAATACATATCCCGGGTCCTTAGCCGCAACGCGGGCAACGTCTCCAAGGCCGCCCGCGAATCGGGACTAAAGCGCCAATACCTGCACAGGCTCATGCGGGAAAACAGCCTGGATTCGAAATCCTTCAAGAAAAATAACCCGGATCAGTAACTCACGCGAAGAGGCTAAGAGGCGAGGGAATTATACTTTTTGGTGTCCCGGGAGACTTGGGGGCAGTCTCGAAAATCTTTTTCACGCGAAGACGGGAAGGGGGCAAAACTGCTCAAGAGACGCTTTGCTCGATTGCCGCCTCACATTCCTGAACATAACCATTCACTATCCCCAAGCGGGTCATGACGGCAAATGCGGCCTCGTACTCTTCGTCGGTGGTTTTCCTGTCAAGAGGCGGGGTGGATGGTCCCTTGTGAGCCGGAAAGTACTGGTTCATAAGGCTTACCCAGACCCGGGGCCCCATACGTTTGGTAAGAAATGACAAAGACTGGGCCGAACCGGCCAGGTTTTCGGGCAGCACCAGGTGGCGCACCATCATGCCCCCGACTCCGATTCCGGATTCATCGGTTCGCAGGGGCCCCGCCTGGTTCCACATTTCGAGGAGAGCCTCCCGGTTGCGGGCGACATAATCCGGGGCGCCGGAAAATTTTGCGGCCGTCTCCGGGTCCGAGTATTTGATGTCCGGCAGGTAGATATCTATGACTTGCTCCAGCAGCCTGAGGGTTTCAATCGACTCGTAGCCGCTGGAATTGTAGACCAGCGGGATTCGAAGCCCCTTTTGCGCGGCGGGGACCAGAGCACGAACAACCGCGGGCATCTGGTGCGTGGCGCTTACCAGGTTTATGTTGTGTGCGCCCTTTTTTTGGAGATCGAGCATGCCGGAGGCTAGCTCCTCGATGCTCATCTCTTTTCCGACCCCCATCTGGCTGATGGGATAGTTCTGGCAAAAGACGCACCGAAGAGTGCAGCCCGAGAAGAATACGGCGCCCGACCCTTTGGTCCCGGAGATGGGAGGCTCCTCCCAGTGGTGAAGAGTCAGCGAGGCCACCTTGGGTAGAGCGCCGACCCCGCAGTAGCCCAATCCAGCGTTCTTTCGGTCAACCCCGCACCGGCGGGGGCACAGATCGCATTTTTGGAGCTTTGCCTCCAGAGCCTGCGCTCTACGCACCAATTCGCCGCTCTCAAGAAGGCGCCGATAGCCGGGGTGAGCATCCGCCCCACCATGGGAAAGAACGCTCCTCGAACCGTTCGAGTCATTCATCGCTTCGGCCTCAGAACTTTTTGAAGCCAAACCGGTTGAAAAACTCGCTTCTGAAACGGCTCGCGCTCGCCAGGTTCACATCCGCCACATGGACCTGTTCAAGTTCGTCCAATTGCGCCACAGCCCAGCTTTCGACGTTGTCAAGCGACCTTGCCCAACGATTGAAATCGTCCTTGTCCAGCATCCTGGGGGGCTGCAAAATAAAACTGCCCCCGCCATGCTGATGGACGCGCTTTTCGCCGAACATGGCGTTGTAATCGGCCGTGTTTATTCCGACCACCGGGACAAAATTATCGAAGGACCTTACCAGGCACCCCGTTTTCCAGTGTCCGCGCAACATGGAAAAAGCGCTGGGATTAAAAACGATATCCACCCCCTGGTAGGAGAGCTGGCGTCCGGCTTCGGGCTGTCCCCAGAAATCGATTCCAACCGGAATGCCTATTTTGGCGAAGTCGGTCTCGAAGACCCGGAATACTCCGTCGCCCGCGGAGATTCCCATCCTCTCACGCTCGATGGCTCCGACGCTCAACTTGCGCTGTCTGCCCACCGGCCTTCCGGCCCGGTTGAAAAGCATGGCGGTATTGTAGCGCTTTCCACCATCCTCTTCGATGATGCCGGCGATCACATAGCTATTCAGCTTGCGGGCCACCGCACCGATCTCGCGCTCGCCAAGAGCAGGAAAATACTCCGGAAAACAGATTACATCCAGGTCCCCGCCACGGCATTTTTCGATCAATTGAAGAGCGTGACCGATATTGCGCGCATCTTCGGGCGAAGGGTAAGGTTTGGGCTGAATCATGGCTATTCGTATGATTTCTTTCATCGTCTCTTTTCCTCAGGGGGCGGAGTATACCAAATCCTGGGAAAATGAATAGTCGTTGCGTCTCCTTCTTGGAAGACATCCCTCTGTTGGAGGTTTTTTTCGTTGCGGCCGGGATGACACGGCTCGAAAACCGGGAGCAAGCCCCCGGAATTTGAGGTCCGGTATGCTGTTTTACGCTGTTAATTGAGCATATTTTATTTGTTGCATTTCTTATGGATTTGATTTAATTGATGTTTTAGGATTTAGCGGTTGAAAAAACAGCGTAATAACAGCCAGGAAAACAGCCAGGAACAGCCAGAAATAACAGCCAGGAACAGCCAGGAACAGCCAGGAACAGCATAGGGTGAGGAGTTGAGGTGTGCGGGGTGAATTGGCCCGTGGCGGAGTGATTCCATTCGGTTTTCAAAGAGCAGCG
>JARLHP010000109.1 GCA_031292195.1 Syntrophobacteraceae bacterium | reverse complement strand
GGGGCGGCCCCGCTTATATGAAACTTCAGGCGCCTGAAGGGTCTGGGACCCCGGCTTAAAAATTGCCGGGGCGACGAACTTGAGTTTCATCTCGTTCAAACCGCATCCCGGGAGGCGGCGGCCCCGCTTGAACGCAACCTGGTATCAGGTGAAGCCGGATATGTTTAGCCCGGTGTTTCTTTTATACCTCTCTTGGCGCCTTTCGCGTCTTCGCGTGAGCCCAAGTCAACAGTATTTCCCCCCCCGGGGGGAGCCATGAACCTGCGCACCATAAATGTGGTTAAATTTCAAGTAGATAAAAAGACGGGTCCCAATTGACTTTACAATCTCATTTGCTATACTGGCCCGGTTCACACTCAGAAGAGTTCATCGAAACAAAAATGCTCGGGAAGGGATCTATTTTGCGCCAGACCAAATTTATATTCATCACCGGTGGTGTCCTGTCCTCGCTGGGCAAGGGTCTTGCCGCCGCCTCCATCGGTGCGCTGATGGAGAGCAGGGGCCTTCGTGTTTCCCTTCTTAAACTTGATCCCTATATCAACGTCGACCCGGGGACCATGAACCCTTTTCAGCACGGGGAGGTTTTCGTCACTGACGACGGGGCGGAAACCGATCTGGACCTGGGACACTACGAACGATTCACTCACGCCCATCTTGGCAAGAAAAACAACTTTACTTCGGGCGGCATCTACTACTCGGTCATAATGAAAGAAAGACGCGGCGAGTATCTGGGCGGGACCGTACAGGTCATTCCGCATATCACCGACGAAATCAAGGAGTGTATCCGCGGGGCCGCCGACCACGTGGACGTCGTGCTGGTGGAAATTGGCGGCACGGTAGGCGACATTGAGAGCCTGCCGTTTCTGGAGGCTATCCGTCAGTTTCGAAACGACGTGGGCAGGGAAAACGCCCTCTTCATCCATGTAACTCTGGTGCCCTACCTTTCGACTTCGGGTGAGGTGAAAACAAAGCCCACCCAGCATAGCGTCAAGGAACTGCGCTCCATCGGCATCCAGCCCGATATTCTGCTTTGCAGGACCGAACAGCAGCTCTCGGCCGAGATCAAGGGCAAAATCTCCCATTTTTGCAACGTGGACACCGACGGCGTAATAACGGCCAGGGACGTGGACTGTATTTACGAGGTGCCCCTCTTGTTTCACCAGGAGGGCCTGGATGAAAAAATCGTCAAGCTTCTCAATATCTGGACCCGCGCCCCCCTGCTCGATGACTGGCAAAAGCTGGTCCATGCCATGAAAAATCCCCTGTTCGACGTGCGAATCGCCATCGTCGGAAAATATATCGACCTCAAAGAGTCCTACAAGAGCCTCAATGAAGCCCTGACGCACGGGGCGGCGGCTCACAGCTTGAATCTGCGGCTCGACTACGTCGATTCGGAGGACGTCGAAAAGGAGGGCGGAGAGGCGCTGATAGAGGGCGCGGACGGGATCCTTGTGCCCGGCGGATTTGGCCAGCGGGGCGTTGAGGGCAAGATCAAGGCCATTCGGTATGCCCGTGAAAACAAGATACCTTTTCTGGGCATCTGCCTGGGCATGCAGCTTGCCACCGTTGAGTTTTCCCGAAACGTCGCCGGACTTGAAAGCGCCCACAGCATGGAATTCGATAAGCACACCCCCCAACCGGTCATATACCTGATGCGGGAATGGTTTGACTATAAGAGCAACACGGTTATCCGGCGAAACGAGGATTTCGATTTCGGCGGCACCATGCGCCTGGGCGCCTACCCCTGTGTGCTCGAATCGGGCAGCTTCGCCGCCGAGGCCTACGGAACGAGCGAGATCTCGGAGCGCCACCGCCATCGCTATGAATTCAACAATGAATACCGAGAGATTCTGGCCAGTCACGGCATGCTTTTCACCGGGCTCTCCCCCGACAAAAACCTGGTCGAAGTGATAGAACTCCGCAACCACCCCTGGTTTCTCGGCTGTCAATTCCACCCGGAATTCAAGTCGCGCCCCATGGAACCCCATCCTCTTTTCAAGGCTTTCACCGGCAAAGCCCTGGAGGAAGCGCGCCGAAAGAACCCCGGCGCCTTCGCCAGGCCCTGTCAGGTGTAAGCGGTGAGTTTCCAGGTTCTTGGCCAGGAGATAGGGCGCGGACGCCTTTTTTTGATAGCCGGCCCCTGTGTGATCGAAAGCGAGGAGATCGTCTCCGAGGTGGCCTGCTTTCTAAAGGAACTCTGCGCTCGGCTGCGGGTCCCGTTTATCTTCAAGAGTTCCTACGACAAGGCCAACCGAACTTCCCTAAGCTCCTTCCGGGGGCCCGGCATGCAAAAGGGCCTCGAAGTTCTGGCCGCTATTCGGGACAAGTACGCTATCCCCGTTATTACCGATGTCCACACGCCGGCGGAGGTCGAACCGGTCTCCCATGTGGCCGATGTCCTCCAGATACCGGCCTTCCTCGCCCGGCAAACCGATATTTTGACTGCCGCCGGCAAGACCGGTAAGCCGGTCAATGTCAAAAAAGCCCAGTTCCTTTCGCCAAAAGACATGGCGCACGTAATCGACAAGATCAAACAGACCGGCAACGACCGGATTCTTCTAACCGAACGCGGCGCCCAGTTCGGCTACAACAATCTGGTGGTGGATATGCGCTCTATCGCCATCATGTCCGATTTTGGCTATCCCGTCGTCTTCGATGCCACCCACAGCGTTCAGCTTCCGGGCGGCATGGGCAACTCCTCGGGCGGGGAGAGGCGATTTGTCCCGGCCCTTGCCCGCGCCGCGGTCGCAGCCGGCGCCCACGGCGTCTTCATCGAAACTCACCCCGACCCGGACAAAGCCCTTTGCGACGGCCCGAATTCACTGCGGCTGGAAGACACCGCCGCGCTTCTGGCAGAGCTTGTCCGGATTTTTGACATTGTGAGAAGCCCAAGTGAACCCTAAGTCCCCAATAGCTCCAGCTCCACTTGCTTCCAACGGTCTGCCGGAGGAATTGAAAAGCCGGATTGTTCCGCTGCGCCTGATGATCTTTGACGTTGACGGGGTCCTCACCGACGGCAAAGTCATCTATACCGACCAGGGCTCCGAAATAAAGGAGTTCGACGTCCAGGACGGACACGGAATAAAAATGCTCCAGCGTGCGGGCATCGAGGTGGCATTGATTTCCGGGCGGGCCTGCAGGGCTGTCGAGCACCGCGCGGCCGGCCTTGGAATCTCCCGGCTCTATCAGGGCTTCAAGGTAAAAACCGAGCCCTACGCGCAGCTTTTGGCCGATACGGGTCTAAAAGAGAGTCAAACCGGCTTCATGGGCGACGATCTCATAGACATCCCGATTCTGCGCCGAGCGGGATTTTCGGTTGCGGTCCCAAACGGGGTGAATCACATATTCCCTTACGCCCACTACATAACCAGGGCCCGAGGCGGACAGGGGGCCGCAAGGGAAGTCTGCGACATTATACTCCAGGTCCAGGGCCTGTGGGAAAAAGCCCTCGAGCGCTACGTCTCCGACTGACCATTAGTGCGAAAAGGATAAAGTGCGCGGGGGCCCGGGGGCCCGGGCCCCCCACACCCCCTTGCCGCTTCGCGGCTCTGTTGGGCGCTTCCACCAGGTGGCGGTGCAGGGTCCCTTTTGACCGGCCATCATCTCCCGGTCGGTCAAAAAGCAATCTCCTCCATACCGCTGTGGTTCAAATCTGGTTTTTGCCCCCACTCTCCGGCCCGCCCTATTTTTCCCGCGTTTCCAAACCCTTACTTAATAAGCCTTTACACTCCTCGCTACCCCGTGTTAAAGTACGCATCGAAGTGTAATTGACTAATTTGATTAAAGATTTACTGAAACGCTTGGCGCCCTGCCGTTGTGCGCCAAGTGATACGGAATCCGATTATCCAGCAGGTGGAAAACACCTAGAGGTTTTGAAAGGCCGACAATGATCTCCAGGGGAAAGCTTGCCCAGGTATTCATCCTCCTGATCATCGTGAGTCTATGCGTGGTCCTTGCAGCCGGCGTTTGGCGAAAGAAAACCCAACCGGTCAGCAAGCTGGCAAAGCATACCGCTCCGGCCGAAGAGGAGATGAAGTTAAAGGACATGAAATTCACCGAAATGCAGGAGGGAAAGCGTTACTGGACGCTCCACGCCACGGAGGCCAAGTATTTCCAGGACGAACAGAAAACCCTCCTCGAAAACGTTCACCTCACTTTCTATCTGGACCAGGCGGGTGCAGAACTCCAATTGACCAGCAAGGAGGGCGTACTCTACGCCGGGACAAAGAATATCGACCTCAAAGGCGACATCAGGGTGCAACTGCCGCACAATTATGTTGCGACCATGCAGACGGCGCACTACGTCCAACGCAAAAAACTTGTCGAGTCCGCCGACCCGGTGCATTTATCCGGCCCGGGCCTCACTTTGGATGGTAACATGTGGAAATACAGCGTTAACGACCACATTGCGGAAGTGGACGGCAAAGTTACAGCTTCATTGGTCCTTGGGGAACTAAGAATCGAAAAATAGGGGATCATAATGTGTAGGTTCATAACCTTGAGACTGTTCGCAATTCTGCTGGTTGCCCTTGTCTTCTGCCCGCCGGTCCTGAGCGAGCCTGTCCGTGCGGCCAAAAGCCCGCCTTCTCAGGGCCCGGTGACCGATTTCGGTCCAAAGATCGACAACAAAGCGCCGATCAAGATTACCTCGGACAGAATGGAAACCCACCAGCAGGCCAGGACCGTTATTTTCGAAGGCCATGTGAATGTTCGGCAAAACGATCTCACCATCACCTCCAAACTACTCACGGTTATCCTGGCCCAGGAACATAAAGACCTCAAGTCTAAGCCGCAGTCGAATTCTAAGCCGCAGGTGAAGTCTAAGCCACAGCCGAAGTCTAAGCCGGAGGGGAGCCCCACTGCGGATTCCGATCCGCAGCAAAGAATAGACTACATAGATTTTAAGGGAGATGTTAGAGTTACCCAGCAAGATAGAGTCGCCACATCCCAGGAGGCCATTTTTTTCCAAAAGGATCAGAAAATACTGCTGGAAGGCTCGCCGGTGGTGACCAAGGGCAAGGATAGAATCGAAGGCAGACTGATCACCATATACCTCAAGGATAATCGTTGCGTGGTGGAAGGCGGAGGTGGTTCTCAGGTGCATGCCGTCTTGTTTCCGGAGAAAAAGGAATGATCGCGCAACCCGAGGCCAAAAAGCTGATCGTTGATAACATTGTAAAGAATTACAAGGGCCGGTGCGTTGTCGATCATGTCAGCCTGGAACTGCACGAGGCCCAAATTGTGGGGCTGCTGGGACCCAACGGCGCCGGCAAATCCACCACCTTTTACTCCGTGGTGGGCATTATTCGCCCGGACAGCGGCGCTGTCTATTTAAACGGGGAAAACATTATCGGGCAGCCGATGCACCTCAGGGCCAGAAAAGGCGTTACCTACCTTTCCCAGGAACCTTCGGTCTTCCGGAAGCTGACTGTTGAACAGAATATAATGGCCATTCTGGAAACACTCAACATTGGCAAGGAGGAAAGGAAAGCCAGGCTCAAGGAACTGCTGGGCGAGCTTCGCATCAGTCATCTGGCCCGCAACAAGGCGGACAGGCTCTCCGGTGGTGAGCGCCGGCGCGTGGAGATCACCCGGGCCCTCGTTACTCAGCCCAGCTTCATCCTGCTCGATGAGCCGTTTGCAGGGATAGACCCTATTGCGGTGATGGAAATCCAAGGACTCATAAGGGCGCTCAAGGACCGGGGTATCGGAGTCATGATCTCCGATCACAACGTCCGGGAGACCCTGAAAGTCTGTGATTGGGCTTATATAATGCACGAAGGACGGATCCTGGAAAAGGGCGATCCCGCAACTGTGGCTCAAAGCGAGCTTGCCAAGCGCACCTATCTCGGGGACCAGTTCTGCTTGTAAACGGATTTTTTGATGGCATTGGAATTAAAACAGCAATTAAAACTGAGCCAGCAGCTCATTATGACGCCTCAGTTGCAGCAGGCGATCAAGTTATTGCAACTGTCCCGGTTGGAGCTGCTGGACACCATACACCAGGAACTGGAAGCCAACCCCCTGCTCGAAGAAACCCAGGAAGAACTGCCCACCGAACAGGACGCCGAACTGGAGACTCTCACCACCGACGAACTTCCCTTCCAGGAGGTGCAGCTTACCGAAAAAGTGCGCGAAGACTTCGATTGGGAAGGCTATCTGGAAGAGTACAACACCAGCACGCCCGTGCTGGTGGAAACCGACCCCAACCAGGAATGGCCCAGCTTTGATGCCAGGCTGACCGAACCCACCACGCTCAAAGATCACCTGGAATGGCAGATCAGACTTTCCAACTTCTCCGACGAAGAACGCGAGATCGGCGCCTGCATAATTGGCAACCTCGATAACGACGGCTACCTGGATGCCACCATAGAAGACATCGTTGCACTGTCGGGATCGGTTCCGGCAAAAGTCGAGGAAGTCCTGCGCAACATACAAAACTTCGATCCCACCGGTGTGGCGGCGCGCAACCTGAGGGAATGCCTCCTGGTGCAGGCCAGAAACCTGGAGCTCGAAGACAAGCTGGTCGAACGGATCATAGAAGACTATCTGCACTTCCTGGAGACGAAGAATTACACCGCCCTTGTGCGCGCCCTCAAGCGCAGCCCCGAAGAGGTCAAGGCCGCCGTCGAGATCATAACCGGACTCGATCCCAGGCCGGGAAGCGCCTTTAACACAGACTCGGTGGAATACATCAGCCCCGATATCTACGTGTTCAAAGTCGACGATGAATGGGTAATATTGCTAAATGAAGACGGAATGCCCAAGCTCAAGGTCAGTTCCTATTATAAGGACGCTCTGGGAGAGGGAGATTCGGTCACCGCCGAGACCAAAGACTACATTCAGACCAAACTGCGGGCCGCGGCATGGCTTATCAAAAGCATCCACCAAAGACAACGCACCCTCTACAAAGTCTCGCAGAGCATCGTGCGGCTTCAGGGGGATTTTTTCGAAAAAGGGGTGGCGTTGCTAAAACCCATGGTGCTGCGTGACATTGCCGAAGATGTCGGCATGCATGAATCCACCATCAGCCGGGTTACCGCCAACAAGTACATGCACACGCCCCACGGGATTTTTGAGTTGAAATATTTCTTTAACAGTTCCATAAATAGCGTCATGGGGGAAGCCGTCGCCTCGGAGAGCGTTAAAGAGCGCATCCGGCAGCTCGTCCGGGAGGAGAATTCCTCCAAGCCCTACAGTGACCAGGAAATAGTGGACATACTGGAAAAGGAGAATATCAGCATAGCTCGCCGCACCGTGGCCAAGTACCGTGAAATGTTGGGGATTTTGCCTTCGAACAAGAGGAAAAAGTCCTCCTGGGGCTCCTGAGGAGTCTGTGGGAGCAGATGAGTTTGTCATACGAGGACGGGAATGCAGATCAAAATATCTTTTAGACATATCGAACCTTCTGATTCGTTGAAACTTTATGTTGAAGACAAGCTCTCCAGGCTGAAAAAATACCTGGACGAACCGGTTGAGGCTCACGTCGTGCTAAGGGGCGAAAAGTTCCGGCGCATTGCCGAAGTATCCCTGGACGCCTCCGGATTGCGCCTGAACGGCGCGGAAGAAACCGACGACATGTATTCGAGCATTGACCTGCTGGTGGATAATCTGGAGGCGCAGGCCGCCAGGAAGGGAAAAGAAAAAATCAGCCGGCGCCGCTCCGGCGGCTCGCCAAAAGAGTCGGTCGCCATGCTCGAGCCCATGACCCAACCCCAGAGCAGCGAGCAGGAACCTCGGGTGATCCGGACCGAACAAGTCCACGCCAAGCCCATGCACCTCGATGAGGCGGTCATGCAGCTAAACCTGCTCACCAGCGAATTTATGGTGTTTACCAACAGAAGCACCAACAAGGTCAATGTCCTCTACAAGAGGAAAGACGGCAATCTCGGCCTGATTGAGACTGTCGGGTAAAACATATTGAGTGCGATCCGGGCGGAGAAAAAACCCATGAAAATTCTGGACATCCTCTCAGTGGACTCCATCGTTCCTGAGCTGAAGGGGAGGAACAAAAAGCAGGTTCTGGAGGAATTGATCGACGCCGTAAAACAGAACAAGCCTCACATAGACCGGGATCGGTTTATGAAAGTTTTGCTCGAACGAGAAAGGCTTGGCAGTACCGGAATCGGGGACGGAATTGCCATTCCACATGGCAAAATGAGCGGCATCAACGATCTTATTCTCTCATTCGGGCGTTCCTCGGAAGGTATCGATTTCGAATCGATGGACGGAAAGCCCGTGCACCTCTTTTTCCTTCTCGTCGCCCCGGAGGCCTGCGCCGGGGTCCATCTCAGGGTGTTGGCCAAGATCGCCCGGCTGCTAAAAAACGGGACGGTGCGCAAAAGGCTGGCCAAAGTTGATAATCGTGACGATATTTTTTCCATAATTCAGCAGGAAGACGAGGAATTCTGACTTTTCTGCTTTTTGCCCGGAAGTGCGCTTTCCTTTGCGCCTTCCCTCATCCCACCGGTTTAGATGAAAATGGATACAGGCAAACCCCATGTAGTGGTGGTCACCGGACTCTCCGGCTCCGGCAAGAGCAC
Source organism: Syntrophobacteraceae bacterium (assembly GCA_031292195.1). Lineage (GTDB taxonomy): Bacteria > Desulfobacterota > Syntrophobacteria > Syntrophobacterales > Syntrophobacteraceae > SbD1. The sequence goes on along the minus strand of JARLHP010000109.1, from coordinate 4,433 downwards.
GGCCATCAAAGCTTTTGAGGATATCGACTATTTTTGCATAGATAATCTGCCTGTGCCGCTTTTGGGCAATTTTCTCCAGCTGTGTGAACTGGACATGCCGGACATGAAACGGATCGCACTGGGTATAGATATCCGGGAGCGCAAGTTCTTAAGGAACTACAACCATATTTTTTCCGTCTGCGAAGAGGCCGGCTACCGGTTCGAGATCATCTTCCTGGAAGCCGAAAACGAAATACTGCAGCGACGATACAGCCAAACGCGCCGGGTGCACCCGGCAGCCCCTTCCGAACTGCAGTTGATCCAGGCCATCGAGTCTGAGCGCGAGCAGTTGCGGGCCCTGCGCTCCAGGGCCACCAGGATCATCGATACCGGAACTCTTTCCGTCCATCAACTGAAGCGCCTCATCACCCGGTCCTACTCACACATTGCGGAAAGCGAACAGATCAGCATCCAGGTCCTCTCTTTCGGATACAAATACGGTATCCCGTTTGAATCCGACCTGGTGATGGACGTCAGATTTCTGCCCAATCCCTACTTCATCGAAAACTTAAAAGATCTGGATGGGAGTTCGGAGCCGGTCCGCTCGTGGGTGCTGCAATGGCCCACCGTTCGGGAGTTTATAGCCGATTATTGCGCCCTTCTTCTGAAGGTGCTGCCTTCCTACATAGAGGAGGGCAAACGCTACCTTACCATAGCTTTCGGATGCACCGGGGGCAAACACCGCTCGGTGGTGATCGCTGACGCAATTGCTGACAGGTTGCAGCAAAATAGTTATCATGTAAAGGTATTCCACCGAGATATTCATCTGGAATGAGAGGATTTGGTTGGATCGGGAAACTGAAAGGGGGATCATTGGAATTGTTGCGGCCTCGCACTGCAGGCTGGCCGAGGAGATGATTACCGTCGCGGAGATGATCGTTGGTCCTCTGCGCAACTGTAAGGCGGTATGTTTCAAACCGGACCAGGGGCCCGATGAACTCATAAAGCTCATGGAAGAGGCCATTAAGGAAGTCGATCAGGGAAAGGGCGTCCTGATCCTGACCGATCTTTTCGGCGGAACACCCGCCAATATAAGCCTGTCTTTCAGGGGACCAAAGGTCGAGATTATTTGCGGAATGAATCTTCCCATGCTCATCAAGCTCGCCGGGTGCCGGGACGGGCACAGCCTCAGCGAAGCCGCTTCTCTTGTAAAGGAGTACGGACAGCGTCACATATCCCTGGCCAGTGAAGTGCTTTCTCGCTCGGCAAAAATCGCGCCTCTGTCTTAGTGGGTAAGAATTGGACCTGAACATCACCGTCTTAGCGTCGGCAGAATCCGACATACCGTCGATTCTGGAAATCGAAACCGACAGCCAGCCGGAGCCGTGGACGGAAAATTCGTTCCGGGAAGAACTCGGGCGAGCCAGCCTTTTCGTCGCACGGCCGACCGCGGATGCTTCGTCCCCCTGCCCTGTTCCCGCGGACATTGCCGGATTTATCTGCTTTTGGTCCGTCTGCGACGAGGTGCAGGTCCTCAATATCGCCGTCAGAAAGTCGATGAGGCGAAAAGGGATCGCGCGCGCGCTCCTGGACTTCGCCATTGAAACCGGACAAATCCGGCGGGCCAGGGTGGCAACCCTGGAAGTCAGAAAGAGTAACCTCGCTGCCCGCGGACTCTATGAATCCATGGGTTTCAGGATCACCGGAAAACGGCCCGGTTACTACGGCGTGCGAACCGAATCCGCTATCCTTATGGAACTCGACATCCCGTAAAGGGGCCCACAAGGGGGTGCTTCCTCATGCTTCTCGACCAGTTTCAATCCGATGCTCTCACCAGAAACCTGGATCTCACCAAAATGGCGGTGGTAATTCCACCCGCTTTCCAGGCGCTCGAAGAGGCCGTAAGCGGCTATGCCGGAAAAGAAAAGCAGGCTCACGAGCTTCTTTTGGAATATCATCACAAATACAGAAACTACCACTTTGTCGTTCAGGAAACACAGAGGTACGCCCTCGGCAATTTGCGCCTGTATCGTAGCGGTGTCTTCGCCGGAAAGGTCATCTATCTGCTCTCCAATATACTGCTCGATGCCCTGGTAAACTCTGAGCAGTTTGAAATCAGGAGCCTGGCCGCCGACCACCTTTTTTCATTCTGGCTGAAGCTCATCGAGGAAATGCCCCGGGAGCTGGCAAAGCCCTCCCCCGCGCAAATCAGCGCCGAAGGCCTCGAAAAGCTCTTCGAAACCGACTCGACCTGTCATGAAGGTATCCTCAGGTACTTTTTCCGCAGACTGTGCGAACTTCCCGGGGCGCCCTTCGAATTTTTGATGCGCAGCTTTTATCCTCCCAAACGGTTGGGCGCCGAACTGCTCTCCCTCTGGACAAACAGCGCTTCGATGGCCGAACTCAGAGCCTTTCTGGAAAGATTTTTCAAGGATACCTACCTTTTCTGGCTTCGCGGGGAGGACCCCGACACCTGGTTCGATCGGCAGGACCCAAAATCCAGGCCGCCCCAATCCTGGTTGGAAGACTTTGCTCCTCTTAGCCATGCCAATTTGCGCCACCACCTCCAATTTCTGGATGCCACGGTTACCCCCGAACCCGATCACCGCAAAGCCGTCAAGTCGCTCATAGCCATGACCGATTTCCACGACTTTATCCAGCTCTACCTGCACCTGCCCGAAAAGATTGCCGAAAGAGGCAACTCCGGGGGGCAGGTCCTTCACGACATCCCCGCCACTTCGGTCCCCGAGGCCACCGGCGGCATGGAGATTACCACCCTTGCCGGTCATATCAGCATGCTGGTCCGCCTCAAGATTTTGGAGGTAAAAGGACTCGAGGCCATTCACGAGGATGTGCTTCGCGAGATCAACTTCGAGATAGGACGGTGGATAAGTCAGGAATCCGGCGATCAACTCCAGGCCCTTCTGGATCGCATTTTGAAAGCCATCGGATTTTCTTTTCAGAACTATCCCCAGGCCGCTCTCCAGATCATACGCACCATGGGGCTGGAGATTATGGCCACCGATCACCGGCCGATCATAGATTTTTTCCTGAGGCGCATCATCCGGCTGGGGTTTCAATCGCCCATGCTGGGCCGGGTGAGCAACAGCTGGCAGATCACCGTAAACCCCGCCCACCTGCTCAACGTGAGGGTCTGGCTGGACGTCATAAAAGCCCAGCCTCTGCGAGGCAGGCACCTGCTGTCCGCTCTGATAGTAAACCTCTCCCTGGGCGGGATTTTTGTCCGCGACACCGATCTGTTCCAAAAGGACGTCTCGCAGCTTCTAAACTCGCCCATCCGCCCCGTCTACAACCTGGTAAAGCAACTCACCAAGTTGTTTCCGGTCTACTTTAGCCAGATCGGCGCCGAGGGGCTTCTGCGAAAGGTCTCCACCGACATTGACGAAACCACGGCCAGAAGCGACAAGCTGATCCACTTTTTGCGAAAGCAAAGCCACGTGGAGAGCAACAACCGGATAGTCACCTTCATTCAGGCCATAATCGAATACTGGCGGACCAAGGACAAAAAAAGACTGGAGGGGTTGGTTCCCGATGAAGTCTACACCGGGATTGCCGAAACCGGGCCCCTGATCGACGACATCCACAAGGTCTTCGAATACATTTTCAGCGCCAGGACGATCAACCACGTTCAAGATCTGCTCGATTTGAGCGAAGAGCAGGCCAGGGCCCTCGTAGGGCAGGTCCCCGGAATTGCGGTAAACGAACGTTCACGCGCTTTTCTCATGATCCAGTTCTTCCAGCTGCTCCACGAAAAATACGCTTTGAGCTTCAAGGACATCAATATCTCGCTCCAGCGCGCTCAAACAATCGGTCTGCCCGACCCGGGCAAACTGCTCGACGCGCTTGAAAACAGCGCCGACGATAAATTCTGGCTGCTCGACGCCATCCTCGATTACCTGGGCGAACTGCGGGAAGTCATTCTCACCCCGGGCGAGCTCAAAACGATGGAAAGCATTTACTACAAGCGCCATATCGCCGTGGACATTCCCTCCATGTACGGCTCCTATAACGAACCGCGCTTCGACGCCCTGGGCCTGACCTTCCGGCTCGAAAACCTGGCCAACGTCATATTCGAAGAAATCATACTTTCCATAAATCTGGGTTTTATCACCAAGGCCACCTTCTATCGGATCGCCCGCTTCATTCCGCTTTTCATAAAAGCTCTCGAAGTCGACGGAATCTCCTCCAGCCGCCTCCAGAACCAAAATGAACTCTTCAACAAGTCCCTCGAAGTCCCCAGGTTCTCGCACTCCCAGTACATAGATATTTTCAGAGGCTTTTCCGAGACCATAAAGCAGATCATCCAGACTCATTACGGCTCGGTCCATGATGAAAACCTCGAACTGATTATCAAGCAACTCGACTCCGATCGCTTGATCCCCAGGTACCAAAGAGACGAGTCCGGCTCGGCGGAAACCATACAGCGCATCTCG
>JARLHP010000108.1 GCA_031292195.1 Syntrophobacteraceae bacterium | reverse complement strand
GGACGGCCTCATGGGCGGGGTTGGCCGAAGAGGCCGGCCCCGCCTATAAAAACATCGACGAAGTTGTCCAGGCAACCGAAGAGGCCGGCATCAGCAAAAGAGTGGCGCGGTTTGTCCCGGTCGGAAACGTGAAGGGATAAACGTGAAGGGATAAAAGGATGGGCTTCGAATACGTGGGTGAAATCGCCATAGCCGACGTCGCCTTCCAAGCCTGGGGGCAAACCCTGGAAGAGATGTTCATCGCTGCGGCCGATGCTGCCACAGGGGCGATGGTCGCAGACCTGGAAACGATCGAGCGCCGGGAAGCCCGGCAGTTCCAAATGAGTTCCGAGGCGGTGGATTTGCTCCTTTTCGACCTGCTCCAGGAAATCATCTTTTTTAAAGACGCCGAACAGCTCCTGCTTAGAATCGAAGAGCTCACCATTACCTCCCGGGACGGTCAGTATGTGGCCAAAGCGACTGCGCGGGGCGAGCCCATCGACCCCCAACGGCATGAAATGATCGTAGACGTAAAGGCGGTGACCCTCCACCGTTTTAAAGTGGAACAAACCCCGCGCGGCTGGGAGACCTTCGTTATTCTCGACATTTGACCCCCATTGCAGACCTTCCTTACATTAACTTAGTGACAATTTTGTTCATATTTGTTATGTGCAGACTTTCTTGACTTAAAATAGACGATTACAACATCGACGCAGGTTGGCTATGCCCGACGATTATACCCTGATTGAGCTGCGGGCCTTGCACGAGATAGCAAGGGTCCTTTGCCGCTCCAGTGAATTGAAAGACCAGCTGCAGGAGACCCTCGACGTTCTCAGTACACGCCTGGGAATGGAGCGGGGGATGATCTCCGTGCTGGATTTACAGACTGGGGATGCCTGGCTGGACGTCGCCCGGGGAGTTGATTTTGAGTCCGGGCAAATCACCTACCGACCGGGAGAAGGCATAACGGGCAAAGTGGCCCAAACCGGCCGCCCCATGGGGATAGCCAATCTGGGTAAGGAAGCGCATTTCCTGGACCGTACGGGCGCCAGAAAATCGCTTAACCGAGCCGAACTGGCCTTTTTATGCGTTCCTATTTTTTACCAGGGACGCTGCGTCGGGATTTTATCGGCCGACAAGTTGGCTCACCAGGTGGAAGAGATCGGCCAGGAACTGACCATTTTGGGCGCGGTTGCCGAACTTCTTGGCAAAGTGGTCTATTTTCGCGCGGTCGAGGAGGAAAACAGGCGGCTGCGACGGATGCTGGCCGAGGCCAAGCGGCCGACCACCAGCATAATCGGCAGGTCCAAGGTAATCCAGGAGGTCCTTCGCCTCATCGATCAGGTAGCCGATACGAACACCACCGCGCTCATATCGGGTGAGACCGGCACGGGCAAGGAACTGGTGGCCAAGGCCATTCACGACAACAGCCGCAGGGCGAGCGGCCCCATGGTGCAGGTCAATTGCGCGGCAATGCCCGACACGCTGCTGGAAAGTGAGTTGTTCGGCCACGAAAAAGGGGCCTTTACCGGGGCGATAACGCGGCGGCGGGGACGATTCGAAGAGGCCCAGGCGGGCACTATTTTCCTGGATGAAGTGGGGGAGCTTTCGCCGATTGCCCAGGCAAAGCTCCTGCGCGTCTTGCAGGAAAGGGAGTTCCAACCACTTGGCTCCTCGCGCACGGTAAAAGTGGACGTTCGGGTCATAACCGCCACCAACAAGGACCTCGAATCGGAAATATCCCAGGGCGCCTTCCGCCAGGATCTGTTCTACAGGCTCAATGTTTTTCCCATCTATCTGCCGCCCCTGCGGGAGCGGGGCCCTGACATACTGCTGCTTGCCGACTACTTTGTTCTAAAGTATGCTCAGGAGTTCGGTAAAGACATTAAACGGATCTCCACGAGCGCCATTGACATGCTGATGTCCTATCACTGGCCCGGAAACGTTCGGGAACTGGAAAACTGCATAGAACGCGCGGTGCTGCTTTCACAGGAAAATTCCATAGATTCCTGGCACCTGCCGCCGACTCTGCAGATGAAACCGGAAGGAACGCAAAATGTCAGCCGGGGAAAGCTCGAAGCTCTCACCAGCGCGTTCGAACGCGATCTGATTACCGACGCGCTGAAAGACGTTCGAGGAAACCAGTCCCAGGCGGCCCGCCTGCTCGGGACAACCAAGCGGATAATTCAGTACAAAGTGGAAAAATACGGAATAGATCCGCGCAGATTTCGGATGAAACAGCCGGCCTGATTCTCCACGGCGCAAATCTTCCGGAAAATCGTGAGATTCCCGCACCTTTTTTTTGTTGCGGTTTTGAGTGGCTGGACTTACAAATCGATATGGGTAATAATTTTGAAACTGGTGATTTTTTCACGCGGGCGCACACCCTAAAGCTCGAAGGCCGCGGGGGACGACGACATCCCCTTGCCACCTCGAAATCGTTGGTCAGGAGGCTTCGCAATTGAGTCCATTTTATAAGAATCTGGCTCTCTGGCTGGTGATCAGCCTGATGGTGATTCTTCTTTTCAATATGTTTCACCAAACCAAGCAGTCCAGCACAGAGACCACTTACAGTCAGTTCATCAGTTCCGTGGAGAAGGGCGAGGTCGCCAAGGTGACCATTCAGGGCAATAACGTGCTCGGAGCCTTCACCAATGGCACCGAGTTCAAGACCTATGTTCCGCATGACTCTGATATGATCAAGATATTGAGGGACCACAAGGTCAGTATCACGGCCAAACCGCAGGAAGAATCCCCGTGGTATATGAACGTTCTTGTCAGTTGGCTGCCTATGCTGCTGCTGGTCGGCGTGTGGATTTTTTTCATGCGCCAGATGCAGGTGGGCGGCGGCAAGGCGATGAGCTTTGGCAAGAGCAAGGCGCGTCTGCTGAACGAGAGTTCCAAGAAGGTGCTCTTCAATGACGTTGCGGGAGTGGATGAGGCCAAAGAAGAGCTGCAGGAAATAGTGGAGTTTCTTCGAGATCCCAAAAAATTCACCCGGCTCGGAGGCCGAATCCCCAAGGGGGTGTTGTTGGTGGGCGCGCCCGGCACGGGCAAGACTCTGCTGGCAAAGGCCATCGCGGGTGAAGCCGGGGTCCCGTTTTTTTCCATAAGCGGTTCGGACTTTGTGGAAATGTTCGTGGGCGTGGGCGCATCCCGGGTGCGCGACCTGTTTCTGCAAGGCAAGAAAAACGCTCCCTGCATCATTTTTGTCGATGAAATCGACGCGGTGGGAAGGCATAGGGGAGGGGGCCTTGGGGGCGGGCACGACGAGCGGGAACAGACCCTCAACCAGCTCCTGGTGGAAATGGACGGCTTCGAGTCAAACGAAGGCGTAATCCTGATCGCGGCGACCAACAGGCCCGACGTTCTGGACCCGGCGCTGCTTCGTCCCGGAAGGTTCGACCGGCAGGTGGTGGTCCCGGTGCCCGACATCCGGGGCAGAGAAGGCATCCTCAAGGTTCACACCACCGCCAAGCCTCTTGCCCCCGACGTCGACGTTCAGACCCTGGCCAAGGGAACGCCCGGATTTTCAGGGGCCGACCTCGAAAACCTGGTGAACGAGGCCGCTCTTCTGGCAGCCCGCAAGAACAGGGACCTTATCGCCATGTCCGACTTCGAAGACGCCAAGGATAAGGTCATGATGGGGCTCGAGCGCAAGAGCATGGTGATCAGCGAGGAAGAAAAACGCGTAACGGCATTTCATGAAGGCGGACATGCCCTGGTTGCAAGACTGCTCCCCGGGGCGGACCCGTTGCACAAGGTCACCATCATCCCGCGCGGACGCGCCCTGGGACTCACGCAACAGTTACCCCAGGACGACCGCCACAACTACTCCAGAGACTACCTGCTCGACGAAGTGGCCATCCTGATGGGCGGGCGGGTGGCCGAAGAAATTGCCTTCAATATGAACACGACCGGGGCCTCGAACGACATCGAACGCGCCACCCAGATCGCGCGGCGAATGATTTGCGAATGGGGCATGAGCGAAAAAATGGGCCCGGTCAGTTTCGGCAGGCGCGAGGACGCGCCCTTTCTGGGTCGCGAGCTTGGCCATCAGAGGGATTTTAGCGAACAGACCGCGCTCGACATAGACGTGGAAGTGCGCAGAATTGTCGATGAGAACTACCAGCGGGCCCGCACCCTTCTGTCCGAACATAAGGCGATTCTGGATAAGATCGCCCAGTCCTTGCTCGAACACGAAACCCTGGACCGCAAAGACATCGATGCGATCATAAACGAACTGGCCCCCGAGCTTCTTCCTTCTCTTAAGAGCACCTCGGCCGGATACAACCCGAGGCCTTCGGCCCTTTCAGTTGACAGCCGGGTCGAGCCCCCTGAGGTAAAGGAGGAAAACGGCCGGGAAGATGTCCAGGCCTCGTTTGATCCGACGACCGGTCCCCTCAAAGCGACTTAAGGCCCCTCAGGCACAGAGCGCCCGTCACACCTCGGGCGCTCTGCCCTTCCAATAGAATCGCCAGACAAAGCTCACGCCTTTTTCTCCCCCGGATATTTTGCCGATAAAGGACGGGTTGGACCGGGGATTTACGCCCCGAAGAATGCGCCGCAATGGGCGCACGATCTTCAAAAGCTTTCCAATGAGATCGAGAGAGCCGAGAAGCGCGAGGATGCCCGGCTAGCACGACCCCTTGAGTTTTGGTTGCCGGATCGGCGCGGGCATCGTTCCCCGTCCGAGCGCCGCGCCAATGGTGGAAAGTTGCGGCGAAGCAGGTGGCGAAGCCCTGCCGCATTCCGCCGCGCGGTGCGTAAACGGAAATCGGGTGGGCAGGGCAAAGCATTTTTGTATTTCAGTGTGTCAAAAATCTTGCTTTATGACAACCATCCGCTTATAGGCGAACCCGGAAAAGGAAAAACTGGGCACTTGACTCAACTACGGCTGAGCAGTACATTCTATGAATGATGAAACCTTCGAATGGGACGACACCAAAGACGCCGAGAATTACGCCGCGCATGGCGTCAGCTTTGAGGCGGCGCGGGACGTGTTCAAAGACACCTTTGCCGTCGATTGGCTCGATGAGCGTGTGCCGTATGGC
>JARLHP010000107.1 GCA_031292195.1 Syntrophobacteraceae bacterium | reverse complement strand
CATCCCGAACACGGTCGTTAAGCTCCTCTGCGCTGATGGTACTGCGCGGGCAAACTGCGTGGGAGAGTAGGACGCCGCCGCCTCATCTTAATATAAAAACCCCCTCCAATCGTTTCGATTGGTGGGGGTTTTTCGTTTTGGGGATTATGTTCGCAAAAATTAAGGAGTCGAGGTGGCTGCATCGACTCCTTCCTCCAATAGTGCAAAAAAAATTTAAAAAAAAAGCAGAATTGACCGATTCTATAGTTGCCCGGCTCTGTAGGTCATGGACCCGCGCCTGTGCGATCCGCGGCTCTGTTTGACGTTTCGGCCGCCGCCTTCGAATGCCGGGGGCGGGGGGGGGGGGCAATGTTGTTGAGTTAAGCGACTCAACTGGAATCGGTGCTGCTCTTTTAGAGCGACGATCATGATCCGGGAGGGATCAAAGCCATTAGCCGGTGGTTGAGGCCGGAGGCCGATACCCCCGGATGGGGAAGGACCGGCCGGGCTTATGCGACTATGGCCGCGTCCGCCTTGGCGGTCCGGCTGATTATTGTCTTCGGTGGAGGGGCCGACGGCGAGCCCGGGGGCAGCAATGACCAACTCGGAAAGGCTCCGGCTGAATCGGTGTTGGCGCTAACCATGGCCGAGGCACAGCATCGGCAGGCGCTTTCAGGTTATTGGCCGCAGGTGAGTCTAAAAGCGGGCTACGTGCACATGAGCGATTCCCCCGAGTTTTTGTTTCCGGAAAATTTCCAATGGCTACAGTGCCCGTCGAATGACCAGCAACAACAAGGAAGGCGGGAGACCTTTACAGGCTTGCGTTACTGGACATGATGATGCAGGGGATGAACGGCATGGAATTGGCTCGAGCCTTCAAGGCCGATTCGGCTATCGCTTCCGTTCAGTTGGTTTTGTTGATTTCGGTCGACCATGACCACAGCCCGGAGACGATGAAAGAGCATGGCATCGCCGCCTGTCTCACCAAGCCCGTTCGGCAAAGGCGGCTTCTCAACTGCATTGCCTCTCTGGTTGGGCCATTGCCCGCGGCATCCTCGCCTCAGGTCATGGAGAGGGCGGATAAAGAGAAAACAGAAATGATGTTTACAGCCCGGGTACTTCATGCTGAGGACATTACTGTAAACCAGTTAGTCGCCGTGTTCATGTTGGAAGGTCTTGGTTGTAGCGTAGAGGTGGCCTCCAATGGACGAGAGGCGGTAGAGGCTTTCAGCGGAGCTGATTTTGACCTGGTGCTGATGGATTGCCGGATGCCTGAGCTGGATGGCTACCAGGCCGCCCGGATTATCAAGGATAACGAACTGCAAAAATGGAAGGATCAAACCGGGGGAGGTGGGCGGAAGCGCCGCACTTCGATCATTGCGTTGACGGCGCACGCGATGCCCGAAGATCGCGAAATCTGCCTGGCTTCGGGGATGGATGATTACCTCGGGAAACCCTTCAGCCGTGACCAGTTGAGCTCGGTTTTGAACAGATGGCTGCCTTCGGGCCGCAAGAGCGCACTGCAAAACGTCACAGACCCGCGTGGCGACCGCGCCCCGGCCATGGAAAAGGCTGGGGAGCGTTCCGTGAGCCTGAGCCAGGCTTCTGGCGCCACCGGGGAATCACAAGCCATGGACGGTCCATCCCCGGATCGCTTCTCTCATCTGGAACTGCTCGATCGGAAGATGCTGGACATGTTGCGGGTCCCGGGCAAGGACGGGCAACCAGGCCTTCTGGAAAGAGTCATCGTCAAGTTCCTGGAGAGTTCATCGAAACAGGTGAAGAAACTCCACCAGGCCACAGCCATGGGTGAAACATCCGAAATACGGTGTGTGGCTCACAGTTTGAAATCCTCCAGCGCAAATCTGGGCGCGGCGAAGCTGGCGGCTATCTGTGCGGAATTGGAGTCATTAGCCCGGGCGGGAGCTATGGAAGGCTGCGCCATTATTCTGGTGCTACTCGAGGGAGAGTATGGGAGGGTTTGTGAAGCCCTGGGCAAAGAGCTTGAACAATCCCTGAATTGATAACGCACCGATCGTAAACAGGATAAAGCGAGCGGCGGATGGTAAACAACTCCGCGGACAAGGAGCGACCTCTGGGGTCACAGTGCCACGTACTGATAGTTGACGACGATCCCACGGCGCGGATGATCGGGGGAGAATTTATCAGCCGGGCCGGCTTCAGGGTCAGTGAAGCCGAAGACGGTGGTGAGGCGCTTGCTTTTTTTAAGGAGCAAGTCCCCGATATAATACTCCTCGACGTTATGATGCCCGGAATGGACGGTTTTGAAGTGTGCGCCGCTTTGCGCCAACTCCCCGGGGGGGAAGACGTCACGATACTGATGGCAACAGGTCTGGATGACGTCGAATCCATCGAGCGGGCCTATTCGGCCGGCGCCACGGACTTCATTGCCAAGCCGTTCAGCTGGACTGTGCTGGTTCAGCGTATCCGCTACATATGGCGTGCTATTTGCGAAAGAGACGAACTGCGCAGAAGTGAAGACGAGAATCGCGCTCTTATTAATGCAATGCCGGATTTGGTATTTCGGGTCGATAAAGAAGGCATAATCCTTGACTTTAAAGCGCCAAGCAGTTTTGACATATCTCCATTCCCCAAGATCCTGCGTGGAAAGAAGATTAATGAAATATTGGTCACTGAAAATCCTGATTCCATTATGAATTTATTGGAGCGATTGGGGAAAATGGGGGAGAGCCAGGTACTGGAGCATCAGATCCAGTGCGGTTATGCAATGAGCTACTTTGAATCACGAATAGTAATAAAAGGAGACAACGAATTTCTGGCTATCGTGCGTGACATTACCAAAAGAAAAATTAATGAGCAGCGAATCTTCGAATTGGCCTATTACGACACCCTGACCGGTTTGCTAAACCGCAATTCCTTCAAAGAAAACCTGGAGCAGGCCATCGAACGGGCCAGGCGCAACGGAGGTATTACGGCAACGCTCTTTCTCGATCTTGACAGGTTCAAACGCATCAATGACACCCTTGGACACGACGCCGGGGATCTGCTGCTGCGGAATGTGGCAGAGCGTCTGACCAGGTGTGTGCGGAAAAACGATTGCCTCGCCAGGTTCAGTAAAGGCAACTCCGCCCCTGTCGCTCGACCGGGAGGCGACGAGTTCATGGCGCTGCTTACCGAAATCAAGGATGCGGAGGATGCCGCAAAAGTCGCCAGGCGCATTATTGAAAACTTTTCGGAGCCTTTCCTTCTCGCCGGCCGCGAAATCTTTGCCACGGCGAGCATCGGAATCGCCGTTTACCCTTTTGACGGCGAGGACGTGGAAACGATACTCAAAAATGGCGATGCGGCTATGTACCATGCCAAGGACCTGGGGAGAAATAATTTCCAGTTCTATAATTCAACGATGCATGCGGCCACTCATCGACAGCTTACCCTCGAAGCCCTGCTGAACAGGGCGCTGGACCGCAAAGAGTTGTTTCTTCACTACCAGCCGCAAATCGATCTGCGAACGGGCAAAATTGCCGGTGTCGAGGCGCTGCTTCGCTGGCGTTCGCCCGATTTAGGCCTGGTGCCTTGCTCCGATTTTATTCCGCTGGCCGAGGAAACAGGGCTGATCGTACCCATAGGAGAATGGGTCCTCAACACCGCCTGCGCACAGAACAAGGTTTGGCAGACATCCGGTTTGCCCCCCATCGGCATAAGCATCAATCTATCCAGCTATCAATTCAGGCAGAAAAACATTTTTGAAACAATCGGGTCGGCCCTCGATAGGTCCGGGCTCGATCCTCGCTACCTGGAGTTGGAAATCACGGAGAGCGCCATAATGCAAGACGCCGAAAGGATGATCCCCATCCTTCGCCATCTGAAGGACATGGGACTCACGTGGGTTATTGACGATTTCGGGACGGGCTATTCATCGCTCAATTACCTGAAACGGTTTCCAATAGATGTTCTGAAAATCGATCGATCTTTCGTAAAGGATATACCCTCAGACCAGGACGATGTGGCGATAACCAAAGCAATTATCGCCATGGCCCACAGCATGAATATGAAAGTAATTGCCGAGGGGGTGGAAACCGAAGAGCAACTCGAGTTTTTGCTGCACAACGATTGCGATGCAATACAGGGTTTCCTTTTTTGCCGCCCGGCGCCGGCCCGGGAAATCGAAGCGCTACTACGCGAAGGGAAAGACTTCTTTGAATCCTGCGGAGGCAAAATCCCCGGGGTCGGGGGAGTACGGCGGGCACCGTTCTTCTAAAAGAGCCGGCACCGCAATATCCCGGTTTGAGGGTTTGTCTTGCAACAGGGTCTCATACGATTTAGCGTTCAAGTGCCGACTGATGGCTCCTGCTCTCCCCTTTTCAACGCGACGTTATATTTTACGGATCCAAAGAGGAAATTGGGTCCGTCTCACTTTTAATGGTGTGGCGTTAATTTATTCCAGTCCCACTTTCCATTTTTCAGCAAATCTTCGATGCATTCCGCGAGTTCGGCATCGTACTCAAAAACATCTTCCCCGGGAAATCCTATCCGTGGAACGTGATCACCGCCAGCTAAATTCGTCAAATCATTTCGGCACTGGAGAAGTGGAAAGATTCTCTATGCCGAAGACTACGGGTACGAAGCATTTCCGATAGGGTAACCCGCCCGTTACCTTAAATTAACTTAGATGAAGCAGTGTGAGGGTGGCCCCACCGAGGGCAGCCCTCATTATATTTTTCAAAAGGGGGGAAAGGGGGATTTTGAACGCAAACCGATATCAAAGCGCGCCCCATCAGGTCAATCCTGACAGGGAATCGACAAAGCCACTTCGATCTCCTCCCCGGTCGCCTCGTTGGTCACCAGTAGCTTTCCCATATCCGCGCGCTTGAGTTGTTCGTTTGCGTTCAGGAGTTCGATGCCATACACGGTTCCCGCAGGTGTCATATCGACGATCAGTTCCTCCCCGATCTTGATGGACTCGACGTCTCCAGATTTAGGCTGAAAGCGAATGTAGGCGATATTGTAGCGAGGATCGTAACTCAATTTCATGGCTGCTCGCCCTCCTTGACCGACCTCAGAAATAGCGGGAAATGACGGTGATTACCATCCAATCCGCACCCTCCCGGGCGGCATAAACTTCCACCTGTTTTGTGGCATACCGCCTACCCTAGCCATTCAGCATCGAATGGAAAATTCATTCGAAAACCAGTGCGTCCGAATTCGGCCTGGAAACGTTCTCCGAACTTTAGCGCGGCGATCGTTTCGTCCCGTGTGACGCCACGTTCTGAAAGACGTTGCAGGGCATGAGGATGAAACCGCACCACCGTAGTCTCTATCCGTAAATTTTAGTCACGCTGTCCACAGATCGCAAACGCGTGGCAGATGCGGAAATATTGAGTCAACAGTTCGATAAATCCGCTACTCGTAGTTGTAGAAACCTTTGCCCACCTTCTTGCCCAAGCGGCTTTCCTCGATCATCTTGTCGATCAGCGGCGGGTGGTTGTACCTGGGGTCGTTCAGAGGGCCGGCCAGGGTCTGCATTTTGGCGCGGTGCACATCCACGCCGATAAGGTCGAGAAGCTCGAAGGGCCCCATGGGATGGTTCGCGCCCGGTTTCATGGCCTTGTCGATATCCGCCGGGTCGGCCACGCCCGTGGCTGCGAGCCATGTGGCTTCGTTCAGGAGCTGTCCCGGCACCCGGCTGACTATGCCGGCAACCGCTTCGTTTTTGCACACCACCGGGTCTTTACCGAGCAGTTTTGCCATTTCTTCGGCGGCCTTGAGGGTTTCGGGGGCTGTTTTGGCGCCGGGCATAATTTCCACCTGCTTCATTATTGCGGGTGGATTGAAAAAGTGCATCTGAACCACTTTTTCGGAACGGCGTGTGGCCGCCGCTATCTCGCTTATGGGAAGGGAGGTGGTGTTTGTAGCCAGGATACAATCGCTTCGGGCCAGGTCGTCCAACTGGGCGAATACCTTTGTCTTGACCTCGATCTGTTCCAGGACGCTTTCGATTACAAAGTCGCACTCCCGCGCGGGAGTGAGGTCTCCGGCCAAGGATATGCGGGAGAGAACCGAGAGCCTTTCGGGATCAGCCATTTTGCCCTGGTCTACTCGTTTCTGCAACCCTTTGTCGATGCGGGGTTTGGCCCTGGAGCAAAAATCGAGGCTTATATCGCTCAGGACTGTTTCGAAACCCTGCTGGAATTGAAAACCGGGTGAGAAAAAGAAGCGCGCGAAGGGTCGTCCCCCGAAAAAACATACCTCATTCCCCCTGTGCGTCCAAATGATAAATTGAAAGCCGGCAGGATAAGGATATAATGTTCCGGGCAATTTAGTTGACAATAACGGGTGCGTTGTCTAATGTGCCCTGTGCCAGGCAGGTTTTGGAAAAATGCGGCCCGCCGGGCTGATGTCAGGATATAACGGAGGAAAATCGGAATGGGAATGAGTGCTGTGAAATTGAAGATCGACGGCATGGAGGTTGCTGCGCAGAAGGGCGCCACCGTGCTCCAGGCCGCCAAGGACGCCGGAATCAGGATCCCAACGCTCTGCTTTCATGACAGAATGAAACCGATCGGCTCATGCGGGATGTGCGTTGTCGAAATCGATGGACTCTCCGAACCGGTGGCTTCCTGCGAGACGGTGGTCCAGGATGGAATGTCGGTTGTCACCCAGTCGGACAAACTTCTGCAGGCCAGACGGGATGCGTTGTCGGCCCTGCTCGTTCACCATCCGCTGGACTGCCCGATCTGTGACAAGGCGGGAGAATGCAAACTCCAGGACCTGGTCTACGAGCACGGCATCAGCCACGTCGATATGCAGCCGCCGACCTCCAAGTTCACAGAAGGCTACAGCACCACATTCCTCAGGTCGTGGCCGGAGCGATGCGTTTTGTGTACGCGTTGCGTATCGGCCTGCAACGAGATCCAGGGGATAGGCGCGCTCCAGGTGGTGGATGGGCCGGAAGGCAGGCGGATTTCTTATAACGAAGAAAAGTGCGTGTCCTGCGGAGAATGCATCCAGGTGTGTCCGGTGGGCGCTATTCTGGAAAAGAAAGCAGAGCTTCGCTGGCGCCCCTGGGAAGTAAAGAAGGTTCGCACCACCTGCCCGTACTGCGGTGTAGGCTGTCAGCTCCAGCTTCACGTCAAAAACGACAAGATCGTGAAGGTGTCGGGCGTTGAAGACGGCGAACCCAATAAGGGCCGGCTGTGCGTCAAGGGAAGGTTCGGATTTGATTTCATCCATTCCAAAGAGCGGCTTACCACTCCGCTCATCAGGGAAAACGGTGAGTTTCGAGAGGCGAGTTGGGATGAGGCCCTGGACCTTGTAGCCAACAAGTTCAAACAGATCATCGCCGAAAGCGGCCCGGACGCCCTTGCCGGTGTCAGTTGCGCCCGAAGCATCAATGAAGACTCCTACAACATGCAGAAGCTGTTTCGCGGGGTCTTTGGCACCAACAATATTGATCACTGCGCTCGAACTTGACACGCACCCACGGTTGCCGGACTGGCAGCCACGTTTGGTTCCGGTGCAATGACCAATTCCTTCGGCGAATTCCATAGAGCCAAGATGTTCATGGTGATCGGCTCCAATATGGCCGAGGCCCACCCGGTGGCTTCGTCGTTTTTGCGCAATGCCGTCCGGGAGGGGGCGCAACTGATCGTTGTCGATCCCAGGAATCAGAGGCTGTGCGATATTGCCACGATGCACCTGCCGCTCAAGGTCGGAAGCGACATAGCGCTGCTCAACGCCATTATGAACGTATTGATCGCCGAGGATCTCTACGACAAGACTTTCGTCGAAACGTGCACCACGGGTTTTGAGGGACTCAAGGAAAAGGTTTCGACCTATACTCCGGAATATGCTTCACCCATATGCGGGATCTCCCCGGAGATGATCCGGGAGACCGCCCGGCGCCTGGCCACGGTAAAACCCGCGATGGTCTGCTACACCTTGGGGATTACCGAGCATACCTGCGGGGTAAACAACGTCAAAAGCGTTGCCAACCTGCAGATGCTGCTTGGAAACATGGGTATGGAATGCGCGGGCGTCAATCCGCTTCGGGGACAGAACAACGTCCAGGGCGCATGCGACATGGGCGCACTGCCCAATGTGTATGTGGGCTACCAGGGCGTGGCGCTCGATGCGTCCCGGGAGAAATTCGGGACGGCTTGGGGCGCTTTCCAGCTTTCCCAAAAAGTCGGATTGATGATGCCGCAAATGATGGAGGGACTTGTCGACAAGAAAGTCAGGTCCTTCTACATCTTCGGTGAAAACCTGGCCAACAGCGAGCCGGACATCCATAAGGTGGAGCACGAACTGGCTTCGGCGGAATTTCTGGTTTGCCAGGACATATTTCCGACCGAGACTACTCGCTTTGCGCACGTCATCTTCCCCTCGGCCGCCTGGAGTGAGGAAGACGGCACTTTCACCAGCAGCGAACGCCGTGTGAGCCGTGTTCGCAAAGTCTGCTCTCCTCCCGGGCAGGCGCGCCCGAACTGGTGGATATTCAAGCAACTCGCCAAGCGGTTTGGACAGGAGTGGCCGTCCAACAGTTCGCAGGAAATATGGGACAACGAAGTTTCCGTGCTTGGTCCGGCTTACGGCGGGATAAAGTACCACAGGTTAGAGAAAAACGGCTTGCAGTGGCCATGCCCGACAGTAGAACACCCCGGAACGACTTTTCTGCATAAGGACGGGAAATTTACCTGCGGCAAGGGTGTTTTCAGCCCGGCCGACTGGACACCGCCTGCCGAAGTGCCTGACGAGGAGTATCCGCTGGTGCTCAGCACGGGTCGAAGGCTCTATCATTATCACACGCGAACTCAGACCGGCCGATGCCGGGGCCTGAACGATCTTCTCTCGGAAGAAACCGCCGATATCTCCGGCGATGACGCCCGGGCATTGGGGATCGAATCCGGCGAGATGATCCGCCTTAAATCCAGGCGGGGAGAAATTGTGGTAAGATCGCGGGTTACCCATGAGGTGCCGCCCGGAATGGTCTGGATGGCTTTTCACTTCAGGGAAACCTGTGCGAACTGGCTGACCAATGCGGCTTTTGACCCGGTTTCGTACACGGCCGAATACAAGGCCTGCGCGGTCAAAATGGAAAAGCTCTAAAGAAAAGTCCCTTTCTATAGACCTCATCTTGCTCTGCGAACCAGCCGCGCGACAGTTTCAAGCCTGTCGTCGCGGCTGGTTCGATTCTCCGTTGGAAATCCTCTTTCCGAACTCGCTTTCTGGAGTCTTCCGGGTCGCACTGTGCCCCAAAGGTATGAGGTGCGCCAGCTAGCCATTACGGGGGCATCACCGAGGTGGTTCACCTTCGTATATACAGGAAGGAAATCCTGTGCAAACACGCTGTTCCAGTTGTCGGACTATTTTCTCCTTCGAAGGGCTGTGTCCCTATTGCGGACAGCAACTTACCCCTTCTGAGGGTGATAACCTTCTTTGGGTGCTGCGCTCTGTCTTGGCCGTATTGGTATTCTCGGTCGCCGCAACACTGTTTTTCCTCCTCCACTAGGGACAGCCAATCTCTAAAGCAGGTTCTTCCGCCGTGGTTTCGCCGCCGCCAATAAAGATAAGCGTGGCGCCACCCGCCCCCAAAATAGCGGAGCAGCATGCGCTGACACTCGCGGAGTTGGCGAAAATCCGGAATCTATTTCTGAACAGCCAATTCGAGACCCTGACCCGGATGGCGGCGACCTTCAGCGAAATTTCAGGACCGCCCCCCTTTATGAGTATCAGATAAGGGAGTTCTTTGATGGCTTTGCGACAACAGTCCCGGGCTATGAGACGCTGTTGGATTACTGGGCGAATGCGGAACCGACGGATTTCGCCCCTGCCTGGCGAGGGTCCGTTACTTTGACCGCATGGCCTGGGAGAGAAGGGGCGCGAGTATGCTTCAGAGACCTCAAACAAACAGTTCGCGCAAATGCACTATCTTTCCGGGGAAGCTTCGACCCCAACCTTTTGCCCGCCTGTCTCACCCGGCTGGAAATACTCATAGCTGATGACCGGAAGCTGATTGCGGAGCGCCGAGTTCCCCTGTTTTCCGCGAAGCCCCCCTTGGGGGGGGCGGGCTTCCTCCCTCGAAGTTTTATGTGAAGCTTTCCGTTACCTGGCCGACATCATTCACCGTTACACGGGTAATTGTCGGCGCATTCGGTCTCAGGCGCCCGGGGTCACGGAACTGGAAGGTTTCGATGCCGGGCCGGTCCCGATCTTGTTCTTTGCCGTTACGGTAAATGTGTAACTTTGGCGATTGCTAAGCCCCTTAACGGTTATCTGGGTCTTCTTGCCACTTGCCGCGACTCCGTTGGGGTGGGTGGCGTCGGAGCTTGAAGTAACCGTGTAGCCGGTAATCGGGCTTCCATTAGCGTTTGGCGCCGTAAAAGTGACGGTCGCCTGACCGTTTCCCGCTGTTACGTTTGTAATTGAGGGCGCGTCGGGTACGTCGGCCGGCGTAACCTTGTTGGATGGGCCCGATGACGGGCTGGTCCCAACGGCGTTTGTGGCCGACACCCTGAAAGTGTAGGTCGTGCCGTTTTTGAGGCCGGTTATCGTTATTGGACTGCCGGAACCGGCGGCGGTTATGTTGCCGGGATTCGACGTGACGGTGCACGTGAACGGACCCCCGCTGGACGGCAGCTTAAAATTCACCGTTGCCTGAGCATTGCCCGCTTTGGCGGTTACCCCTGTGGGCGCATGAGGAAGAGCCGGGTCCACGGGTTTAACGCTGTTGGATTTGGCGGATGGAGACCCGGTCAGCCCTGCCGCATTGGTTGCCGTTACAGTGAATGTGTATGCCGTGCCGTTTTTAAGACCGGTAACCTTTATAGAGGTGCCCGTCCCGGTCCGAGAAATCGCGCCGGGGCTGGAGGTCACCGTGTAGGATGCAATCGGGCTTCCGCCGGTGGGTATCGGCGGGGCGGTGAAACCGACCGTCGCGGAGCCGTTTCCCGCCGTGGCGCTCACGCCGGTGGGGGCGGAAGGCGGCGAGGCCGTTTTCGTGAAGACAAGCATCCGGAAAGTGTCAGCACTACCCGAATGGCTCTTCGTCTGGGTTGTCCCCATAATCGTCTCGCTCGCATCCATAGAGAAGGTATTGCCCTTGCAGTCTCCGGACGAGCAGGTTACAACCCCGGCGGATGAAATACGAAGCGTCCCGCTTCCGCTGCCCGTATCCCCGCCATTTCCATAATCGGTTTCCAGCATCGATCCGTTGGATTGAACTTTTAGAGTCGCTCTTCTCCAGGTTCCGTCCGAGTCTAGCTGATTCATTTCCCAAAGACCCGCAAGGTCGGCCAGGGAATAACTGGAACCTTGCTTCATAAAAAGTTGGAGTTGTGAGTCCCCGCCGGACTTTGAATGTATCCCGGCCATAGTGGTAAGGCCCGCGTCCATATAGGCATCGAGGTCTGAGTTACAATCGCCGGAGGCGCAGGTCAAAACCCCGGCAGGTGAGAGCGCCAAGACACCCGTTTGAGTGCCTGAAATGCCGGTACCGCTCGCTTTGAAGGCTCCGTTGCTGGAGACATTGGCCGTGCCCTGAGTAACATTGCCGCCGGTCCCCCCGGCCCCGGGATCCAGGAAACTGAGATGCCAGGTCCCGGTTAAATCTTTTGTCTGCGGGTAGGTAGAGCCTTCTTTAGACATGGTGGCTAGAAGAACGGTGTCGCCACCGTGATTTTGCTGGGGTGCGGTTGCCGTGCACGAGGCAAAAGTATTGTCCGGACTGGCTTGACAAACCATGTCGGGGAAAGGGCTGGCGGGGATATCGACACCATTTTGGGAATAATCGGTAATGAGGGGGATCATCCCGTAGGGCAGAGGAAACACAAAAATGGCGGCCTTATTGAAAGTGATAGTGTCGTTATGGCTGTCGGTGCAGTTGCCGGTGAACCCCCCATTGTTGTCTATCACGTCCGTGCAAGAGCTGGAGTATGGAGCTCCGGCGCCTGCTTGGACGGCGCTCAGCTTCCACCTGCCGGCGAGGGCCTTATAGAGGCCCGTGTTGGGGGTTACGCTGTTGGAGACGGCCGAAGAGGTTCCGGAAGTGCTGGTGGAGTCGACCGCCGTCACCTGGAAGGTGTAGGTATCGCCGTTTAGCAAGCTTGGCACGAGTATCGGGCCGGCTGTGAAGCCGGTGAGTGTTGTTGTGGCGTTCGTTGTGGTATTGTTTACGGTGACGTTGTAGGTGAACGGGGTGTTTGTGGAGGCCGGCACATCGAAGCGCACCGCGGCCTGAGCGTTGCCGGGAGCCGCGTACACGTGTACCGGCGCCGGCGTTTTCGCCCATGCCCGGGTCGTAAACGCCGCAAAAGTCAGCAGGAGCCAGAGGAAAAGAAAGCTTTTGCTTTTCATACAAAATTCCTCCTTCAATGATTGAAAGAAGTGGAGTGAAAGCTAGCGATCCCCGGGGTGATCAAGCGAACCCCCAACACTCTGCCGGCCGCGATCACGTGAAATGCAGCCTGCCATACGTTGGCAGACCTCCAATGGATCCCGAACAACTTGTCACTTCTGATCATTTAGCAGGAAAGAGGCTGGGGCGCCGATTACCCCGCAAGGTTTTCATTATATGGCCCGTAGGGGCGCCTATCCCGTGTGATGGTAAAAATTTTTGTTTAGAATGTGCTGTTTTAGAGCTCGGGAGTTATTCCAACAGTGATAAGATCGATTTGGGAGACGACAAAAAGTTCTTAATACATTACGTTCCCAAAATGGAGCGAAATGACAGGCTCTACTGCCTTCTAGCCGTAATTCCAGTATGAAATCTACTTCTACGGGCGACTGTCCCCCCCCTCAAGAGTGCCGAAAGGAAAAGTGTACGTCGCTCCCAGCGTCTGCGCATTGGTCTTGACGTTCAAGTCGGCTGCCACAAGACCTCCTAATGGAATTGGTCTGACCCCGGCACTCCCCTGTTTTTTGAGCAGGGATACTTCACTTGCCGACTATACGGCCGGTCAAAAATTATTGCAGAAAGCTTTGGGAAGGAGTAGCTTGCAGCCGGCCATTTATTTCCGTTTTCTGACAGAATAGCTGTTTGCGAGATATATCGGCGCCACCGGAGTGACTTTTTATGAAATGCGCAGTCCCCAGATTCTCATCCATTTTTGCCCCCCTGTGGATCGACTCATCCTCGTTCAAGGCCGATCTGATGGCCGGTATCACCGTTTCACTGGTCGCCATTCCGCAATCTCTGGCCTATGCCCGATTGGCCGGCGTACCCGCCTATTACGGCCTTTATGCCGCGTTGATCCCCACCATCGTGGGCGCTCTTTTCGGGTCCTCTCGTCAGCTCTCCACCGGTCCGGTGGCCATGACCTCGCTTCTGACCGCGGCCAGTGTCGCGCCGCTGGCAGCCGCCGACACCGAATCTTTTTACTCCTGCGTGATCCTGCTGGCATTGCTTTCAGGGGTGTTTCAAATCCTTTTGGGCGTCTTTCGGGTCGGGGTGATTCTCAACTTCCTGTCCCACCCGGTGCTGATGGGTTTCATAAATGCCGCCGCCCTGATCATCGGACTGGCGCAATTACCGACCCTGCTGGGTATAAAGGCCCCGCAGTCCTCCCATTTTTTGCTCGACATCCTGGATGTGCTAAAACATGTCGGCTCGACGCATCTGCTGTCATTGGCCTTTGGCCTGGCGGCGATCGGTATGATCGTGGGGTTCAAAAAATTTGCCCCCAGGCTGCCGGGCGTGCTGATCACGGTGGCCGCGCTGACCGGGGGCAGCTACGCCATGGGTTTTGCCCGCATCGGTGGCCAGGTGGTCGGCGCCATCCCGAAGGGACTGCCCAGCTTCAGTATTCCCAATCTGGACTGGCATAACGCGATTTCCCTCATGGCCCCGGCCTTCATTATTGCCCTGGTCAGCTTCATGGAAGCCATGTCCAGTTCGAAGGTCATCGCCAACAATACCCGGGTGCCCTGGGATGAGAACAAGGAACTGGTGGGGCAGGGGCTGGCCAAGGTGGCCGCCGCTTTCTGCCATTCCATGCCGGTCAGCGGATCATTTTCGCGCTCGGCGCTCAATCTGGCTTCCAATGCACGCACCGGGATGGCCTCCGTGATTTCGGCCGCTTGCGTGCTGCTCACTTTGC
The DNA here is from genome assembly GCA_031292195.1 of Syntrophobacteraceae bacterium. GTDB lineage: Bacteria > Desulfobacterota > Syntrophobacteria > Syntrophobacterales > Syntrophobacteraceae > SbD1. The sequence goes on along the minus strand of JARLHP010000107.1, from coordinate 24,006 downwards.
TCTTTCTCACACCGCTTCTCTATCACCTTCCCAAGCCGGTTCTGGCGGCCATCATTATGGTGGCGGTAGTGGGCCTGATCCGGTTTCCCGTCATGCTGCACGCCTGGCGGGTCAGCCGCGACGACGGCATAGCCTCGGTTGTGACCTTCGCCGCCACGCTTGCGTTTTCCCCCAGTATCCAGAACGGCATACTGATCGGTATTTTTCTTTCCCTGGGATTGATGTTGTTCCGGATGATGCGGCCGCGCATCACCGAACTGGGCGTTCACCAGGACGGAACCCTGGGCGACGCCAACCGGTACAAGCTGCCCCCCCTGGACGGCCGCCTGGTGGCCATCCGTTTCGACGGCGCGTTGCGATTCATCAATGTCTCCACCTTCGAAAAGGCGGTGCTCGAAATGGAACGGGGCAACCCGGAGATCAAAACCATTCTGGTCTCATGCGCCGGGATAAACGACATCGACGCCTCCGGTGTGGACATGCTGTCCAAACTGATCGTCCGATTCAGCAGCAATAATGTTTGTCTTTGCTTTAGCGGCTTCAAGGAACATGTTCAGGATGTGATAGAAAAATCGGGGCTTAAAGATTTGATAGGCACAGAGAATCTTTTCGATTCGGACTATTCGGCGGTCGCGCAGTTGCGAAGCAGGCTGGGAGCATCCTAGTATTAGGTCCCTTAAGTTACATGATATGCGAATTGACCGTGAATATAGCGATGCCCAACATGGACGTGGAAATATCATCGAATTTACGGGACGCGACACTAGCAAGAGTGGTGGGGATAAATTTTCGGCTCCTGGAATCAGGTAAAAATAACGCTGGGAATGAGTATAACCGAAACCGATGACACGCCGTTCATTTTAAGGACTTTGGCCCGGATCTTTTCGGCGATCATTGTATCGGTATGGACCGTGAATCGCGCATAGATCTCTACCGCTTTCCTGTCGGCCACGACCTCACAATCGGGGTAATCGTCATCGATGGCCGCTTTTACTTCAGCGGCCAGGGCCAGGGCTTCCATAGCCTGCTGAGATTCCGGGGAGGTCTGGAAGCCGGGTCTTGTCACGGTTTCACAAATGGCGGCCACCGCCTCGTCCACTCCCATTTTGCTCATGTGAAGCACCAGACCGTATAACTTGTCGTCCGTATAATCCAGGCCGTAATAATAACGACTCCAGGAATTGCGCCGATGGTCCTCTTTTTTCAATTCGCGCATCGCCTGTCTGCGCTCCAGCCCCTTCTCCTTCATCAGCAAGGGCAACCGGTCTTCCATGTCCGCTGTAATTTTCACATTTAAAAGATGCGAGACGGTCCTGGAGCAGGATTGTTCGGCAAAACCACTGTAAGCCACATTGTCGTTTTTGAAATAAGCCAGGATTTTGGCCGTCATCGGAGAGGTCCAGCTGGCGAAAAATTGACCGGCGAAGCCCTCGTAGACGATGTTGTCCTTTTTGAAGTTGGCCAGTGTCGCGGCGGCCACATAGGTCACAAATTTTTGTTTTCCGGAGAAAAACCGTTTGAAAAACGATGGCGCGAAATTGACTGCCTGTTCCAACTGGTCCGCAGGGACCTGGTATTTTTGGGAGGCCTCGGAAATCACCTCATGGGAAATCTCCGTATAACCGAGCCGATCAGCGACCTTGGCGGCAACTTCTTCGCCCCGGCAAAAAGAACCGCTGGAAAGTGTAATGATGGCCATTTGTCCCTGCAGTAATCACAAGAGTCTTAACACGCCAGCTTGACCGTAATCATGGCCGCATTTGTTCTTTTGAAATGTAAAGCTGTCTTTTCCTGCGAATTATGACAGGAAAGCGTCCAAGTGTCAATGGCGGCGGGGTTTCAATCAGCTGAGGGGCGCGGAGCCTGCGGGTTGGGCGACCGAAGCGGATCAGGCTTTTTCGCGCCCAACAGGCAGGTTCCGGAGGGACACTGTGCTATTTGTATTGTTGCCGAAGGACCTTTTTATCCAGCTTCCCCACACTGGTTCGCGCGATCGATTCGCTGAAGACCACCTTGTCGGGTATACCCCACTTGGACATAAGCCCCTTTTCCACGTAGCCCATAAGGAAGGCTTTGATTTCTTCCGGCGTGACCTTATCCCGATGGCTCTCTTTTATAACCAGCAGAGCCAGGGGTCTTTCTCCCCACTTACTGTCGGGAACGCCTATCACCGCCGCTTCACTGACCGCTTCGTGCTGCAAAATGATGTCTTCGAGTTCCAGGGACGACACCCACTCGCCGCCGGTTTTGATCACGTCCTTGATACGGTCGGTTACCTGGAGGTATCCTTCGTCGTCGAGATATCCGATATCGCCGGTATGCAGCCAGCCTTGAGACCAAAGCTCTTCGGACCTCTGCGGATCTTTGGAGTAGCCTTGCGTCAGCCAGGGAGTCCTGGCCACCACTTCGCCGGTGAGCTTCTCTTCTTTGGCCAAATCCTGTCCCGTGACGTCCACCACCCTCAGGTCCACCAGGGGGATGGGCAGCCCGGTGCGGCACTTGATCTCCACCTGCCGATCGATTCCCCAGTCCATCATGTGCTGCTTGAGGCGGGCCAGGGTGAGGATGGGGCAGGTCTCCGACATGCCGTAGCCGGTAAAAGGATCGATTCCCCGCTCCATGGCCGCTTTGCAAAGAGCCTTGGGCATGGCCGAGCCCCCGATAATAACCTTCCAGCCGGAAAGGTCCACCTCCCCGGATATCTTGCTGTTGAGCAGCATATGCAAAATGGTGGGGACGCAGTGGGAGAAGGTGACTTTTTCCTTCTCGATCAGTCTTAGAATCGTGTCGGGTTCATAGCGGCCGGGATAGACCTGTTTTGCTCCCGCCAGCGTGGCCGCATAGGGGAACCCCCAGGCGTGGGCATGAAACATGGGCGTTATAGGCATGTAGACATCCCCGGAATCAAAACTGCTGTGCGACCTGTAGGTACCTGTGGCCGTAAGGATGCCGAAGGTGTGCATCACCAGTTGGCGGTGGCTGAAATAGACGCCCTTGGGCAGCCCCGTGGTGCCCGTGGTATAGAAAGCGGTGGCTTGAGCGTTTTCGTCGAAGTCCTGGAAATCGAATTCGGCGCCCGCCGCGTCGACCAGTTCCTCGTACTCCCCCGCGAACTCCAGTCGCGTGGAGGGCGCTTTGCCGTCGTCGTTTATCAGGACGAGCTTTTTGACCGTTTTGATCTTGTCCCTGATCCCTTCCAGCAGGGGCAGGAAATCGGAGTTGACCAGGATGACGTCATCCTCCGCATGGTTGATGGTGTAAAGAATTTGCTCGGCCGAGAGGCGGATATTGACGGTGTGCAGTATGGCGCCCATCATGGGAATGGCGAAGAAGCATTCCAGGTACCGGTGGCTGTCCCAGTCCATCACCGCGACCGTGCTTCCCTGCCCGACGCCCAGGTCCTGCAGGGCGTTGGCCAGCTGGGCGATCCGTTGCCTGAAAGTCCGGTAGTCGTATCGTTTGATGTCCCGGTAGACTATCTCCCGGTCCGGGGAATAGATCATGGGGGTATGCAGCAGTTGCTTGATGATAAGCGGATAGTCATAGGCGGACTGGGTGCGCTGTATGATCTTCAAACTCATGGGGCTCTCCTTTTGGCAATGGGCGAGTCATGGCATGGTCGTCGGGTTCTACTTCAGTATTTCCCTGGCGATAATCATCCGCTGAATTTCACTGGTTCCCTCGTAGATGGAGGTCACCCTGACGTCCCTGTAGTAGCGTTCGATAGGAAAGTCCCGGGTGTAACCGTAGCCTCCAAGTATCTGCATGGCATCGTAGCATGCCCTGTTTGCGCTTTCCGTGGCGTATAGCTTTGCCATGGAGGCTTCCTTGGCGAAATGTTTCCCGCTGTCTTTGAGGAATGCCGCGCGTAAAAGAAGCAGTCGCGCAGCTTCCAGCCGGGTGTAATTGTCGGCGATCATCCACTGAATGGCCTGATTGTCGGAGATGGGCTTACCGAACTGCACCCGCTCTTTGGCGTAGCCGACGGCAAAATCGATCGCCGCCAACCCTATGCCCAGCGCCATGGAACCTACCCCGATCCTTCCACCCGCCAGTTCGGCCACAGCGGTTCGAAAGCCTCCGTTCAGCTCTCCCAGCAGATTCTCCCCGGGCACCCGGCAGTCCTGGAAGATAAGCTCATTTGTGCAGGAGCCGTGCTGGCCCATCTTCTCCTCGCTTTTGCCGACCACAAAACCCGGAAAGCCGGGTTCCACCAGAAACGTACTGATGCCCTTTCCCTTTGGGGCCCCTTTGTCGGTTACGGCCCAGACGACAAAGACGCCCGCGTATTCGGCGCTGCTGATAAAGACCTTGCCGCCGTTCAACACCCAGTGGGACCCGTCCCGGACGGCGGAGGTGCACATGCCTGCCGGGTCGGAACCGGCGCAGGTTTCCGTCAGGCCGAAAGCACCCGCGCTGTACTCGCCGCCGCAAAGGGGAGGGAGGTATTTGCGCTTCTGCTTTTTCGTTCCGATGGCCTGGATCACCTCCCCCACCATGTTGGTTACCGAAGTGGTGGCGGTGGTTGAGGCGCAGGCGCGCCCCAGTTCCGTTATCGCCAGGGAGAAGGCCACCGCTCCGGCGCCCGTACCCCCGTACTCCGGGTCGATGTTTAGCCCCATGAATCCCAGTTCGGCCAGTTTTTTCAGGTTTCCTGTGAGAAGTTCGCGGTTCCGGGTTCGGTCCAGTTCGGCGGCTACCGGCTCCAACTCGCGTTTGGCAAACTTTGCCGCAGTGTCTCGAATGATCTTTTGTTCTTCGCTCAGCTCAAAATCCATTAAGTTTCCTCCCGGCCGGGTGCGCTAAAAAGCTTTGTCTACTGCTTTCTCAACAGGAAACGCTGCACTTTGCCGCTGGGCGTCTTGGGCAGTTGGTCCACGAATTCGATCTCGCGCGGGTACTGGTGGGCCGCCAGGTGTTTTTTGACAAACGCCTTCAACTCGTCGGCCAGCTGGTCGCTCGGGGAAACGGAGGGCACCAGCGCCACAAAGGCCTTGATGGTTTCCATGCGCAGTTCGTCGGGCTTTCCGACAACCGCCGCCTCCGCCACCGCGGGGTGTTTCAACAGGGCGCTTTCCACCTCGAAGGGCCCGATGCGATACCCCGCACAAAGGATTATGTCGTCCGATCGACCACTAAAGGAGAAGAAGCCCTCGGCGTCCATGGTGACCGTGTCGCCTGCCACGCAGTATCTGCCATCACCCACGAATTTGTCCCGCGTTCTGTTTTCATCCTTCCAGTAGCCGCGGAACCAGAACAGGGGGGAGTTAAGGACATCAACGGCCAGGATGCCCTCCCGGCCCGGCGCCAGCTCGCGACCTTCCCGGTCCACCACCACCATTTTGAAACCGGGCATGGACTGGCCCATGGAAGCCATCTTGATGGGCCGCTTCAGGTCGGGGTGGTGGTGATTGTTGGCCACCATTCCCAATTCGGTCTGGCCGTAATGGTCGTGGATGGGCACACCCAGCAGCCTGTCGCTCCACTCCACAACTTCGGGATTGAGCGGTTCACCGGCGCTTGAGGCCACCCGAAGGTGCAGGGGAAACTGCTTGGCCACTTTATCGCCGGCAGCCTTCAAGGCACGGTATGCGGTGGGGGCCGAGGCAAAGTTGGTCACGCGGTATTTGCTCAGGATGCGAAAGATGTCGGGAGGGTTGAAGTGGGCGTTGAAAAGCAGGGCGGACTTTCCCAGGAGCAGCGGGCCGACCAGGTTGTAATAAAGGCCGTAGGCCCAGCCCGGGTCGGCCATGTTCCAGTAGAAATCGTCTTCGCGGATATCGAGGCCGAATTCCATGTATGCCCGGAAAGCGGCCAGGGCCTTTATCGGAACCTCCACACCCTTGGGGCTCCCGGTGGTGCCCGAGGTGTAGAGCATGATCATCAGGTCATCGCCGGTGAGGGGAACGGGTGTTTCGACCGGCGCGGCTTTGCCCACTTCGTGCCAGAAACTGTAATCTCCCTTTTCAACCCCCAGCCCCCGCATATCGGCGATGGTTACGACCTGGATGTCCCCGTTGCTGTAGACCGAGGTCTCGCTGAGCTTGGGCCGCTGGGCGGCATTGGTCACCACGACGCAGGTGGAGCTGTCGCTTACCCGGTAGTCAATGGCGTCGGGTCCAAAGGCGGTGAAAAGGGGAACATAGATGGCGCCCAGGCGCCAGACCGCCAGCGTGGTGATGAAGAGCTCGGGGATCTTGGGAAGAAGCGCCGCCACACGATCCCCCTTTTTTACGCCGATCGAGCGCAGGAACCCGGCCATCCGGGAGGAAAGGTCCTGAAGCTCGCGGAAGGTCCACTTGAAAGTCTCGCCCTGTTCGTCCTCGTAAAAGAGCGCGACCTTCTCCGGAATGCGGGCATGCCGGTCACACAGAAAGTGAGCGGCTGAAACCTGCTCGCCTCCATACTCCTTCAGCCACGACAGTACCGCTTCTCCGGGCGCCATTCGGGTCATTGCCATCATGTTCTCCTTTTTTGTGAGTCGTGCCTTTGCGTGCAGTGTCGGGAAGAATGAAAACCCCGTTGCGAAAAGTCAGTCCGCCAAAGAAAACAGGGGAACCACGCCTTCTCCGGCTGTATACCGCATTCCGGTGACCACCCTGTGCCCCAGTTTTACAGGTCTGCCGATAAGATCCATGGTGGCCGCGGAAGGCTCGATACCCTCCAGGTTGCCCATCAGCCAGGGGCCCTCCTTCAGTTCCGCAAGAACCACAATGTAGGGGGCCTCCAGACCCTCCGGGGCGACCCGGATCACCGTGAAGGTCCTTATGGCGCCTTCCCCGGAAAGGGTGGTGACCTCCAGGCTGGGGGAACCGCATTCCTGGCATGTGGCCTTCGGCGGTACGGTGATCGCCTCGCATTCGCAACATTTCAGCCCCTCGAGACGATTCTCCTTTAATGCGGTGAAGTACTGGGCATGTGTGAGTTTGTACATTCCAGGTCCTTTCTTCCTATACGCCAAGGATGAGGTTGACCACGGTTCCGGCATCTCCACCAAGGGTATCCGTCATGCCTATTTTCGCTCCATCCACTTGTCTTTTTCCGCACTCGCCGCGAAGCTGCTTTACGATCTCATAGACCTGCGCGCAGCCCGTGGCGCCGATCGGATGTCCTTTGGACTTGAGACCCCCGGATGGGTTTATGGGAATCTTCCCCCCGATTCGGGTCGAGCCCTTTTCCACCGCCGCGCTTCCCTGGCCGAATTCGAAAAACCCGAGGCATTCACTGGCCACTATTTCGGCGATGGTAAAACAGTCGTGCAGTTCGCACAGGTCAATGTCCCGGGCTTCGATTCCCGCCATTTTGTAGGCTTGCCTGGCGGAAGCAACCCGTGACTGCATGACGGTGAAATCCTTTTGCCTGCTAAGAGCCCCCGCCGACCCCTGACCGACCCCCAGAACCTTGACCGGTTTGGCCACCCTGGCCTGCGCAATCTCCCGGCTGGCCAGAACGACCGCGGCGGCGCCGTCGGAAAAGGGGCAACAATCGTAGAGTTGGAGCGGGTCGCAAACCATGAAGCTGTTTAGGACCTTTTCCATGGAGATTTCCGCTTGAAACTGGGCCAGCGGGTTCATCGCGCCGTTGTGATGATTCTTTACGGCCACACGGGCCATTTGTTCCTTGAGGGTGGGAAGAGAAATTCCATATTTGTTCGCATACAGATGCGTCAACATGGCAAACACACCCGGAAAGGTCAGGCCGCAGAATTCTTCGTAGTGGCTGTCCGTGGCCATGGCAAAAGCGCGGGTGGCAAGAGGGGTGCCCATAGAGGACACCTTCTCCACCCCACCTACCAAAACGATGTCGTAGAATCCGGAGGCCACCCACATAAACGCCTCCCGAAAGGCGATGGAAGCCGTGGCGCACGCCCCTTCCACTCGTGTGGCCGGAATCCGCGGCGGAAGTCCTATCTCGTCGGCCAGAAATCCCGCCAGGTTCATCTGGCCCTCGGCAAAGTCCCCCAGGACATTGCCCACAAACAGGGCCTGCACGTCCCGGGATGTCAGATTGGACTCCCGGATGGCTTCCAATGCCGCTTGCGCAAAGAGTTCCTTGATGCTCAAATCGGTTGGGCCGAATTTTGTCATGCCCACACCCAAAACAGCGACCTCTCTCATGGCTTTCCTTTCACTTTGGTGGTGATTGGCGCTGTGTTCCCGAAAGTTTCATGCATTCAGTGCCTGATGAGGTGTTATCTAACCTTGGCCACTATATGACCGCGGTCACTGCGACCGCAAAAAAAATTGTCTCCCGCTCACATCTTCAAGCCGTCCAGAATGAGATTCATGGCGGTTTGAAGCGTTGACTCGAGAAAATCTCCGCTACGAGCGAACTTGCGGTTTTCTTCCCACCTCAGGACGCCCGTGACAAGACTCCACAGGATGGAGGAAACGGCGCGAGGGTTGACCGATTTGAATATTCCCTGTTCGATTCCCCTGAGGATCACGGCTTCAATGGTCTCCACGTTTTTGGCCATGAGAGTCTTCAGGTAATCGTGCCGTTCCTCGGAAAAAAGCGGCTGGACCTCTTCGGCCCTGTAATACATGTAGGGCTGGTGGGCTTGAGGGTCCAGCGGGTAGGAATCAGCGAAGTAGTCGAAGAATTTGCGGAGTGATTCGTCCGCGGGTTCGCTGTCGTCGCTCACCATTCGGGCAATCAACTTATGATGGTTTACGAGGACGGGTTCGATGAGGCTGAAGTACAACTCCTCCTTGCTCTTGAAGTAAATGTAGAGCGTCCCCTTGGACACTTCGGCGGCCTCCGCGATTTCAGCCATCGACACATTGGAAAAACCCTTCCTGGCGAAAAGCCTGGCGGCGCTCTTCTTGATGGATTCGATGCGGGATTCCTTCTCCCGCAGTCTTCTTTCCGTTACGCCCATTGGTTCTTTGTCCCCGAAGGATAACTCTGGTCACATACTGACTGTGGTCATTACTCCATTCTGTTCAGGCGGTCAAGCGAAAGTTTGGCAGCGGGCAGGGTAGTTTCACGTTCAAACCAGAGAGGTTAGCGCGGCAGAGCCGGAACAAAACCGAACGACAGAGGCACAGAGGGGAACTTTTTTTTGCCGGGCCGGGAGACGACGGCCCGGCAAAAGCCAATCCGAAGGGCGGGGGTTTCCTCGGCTCAATGTTGCAGACCTAAGCCTCGTAGGTTGGGCTAAGCGTGTAGGTTGGTGCTAAGCGTAGCGCAGCCCAACAAAATCCGTAGATCCATGCTCTTGCTTTTTTAAGATACAAGGTTGGGCTAAGCGAAGCGCAGCCCAACAGGAACTTTTTTTCTCATGTCGCCCCGAGACACCCGGAAACCGCGAAAAGTCCCTGGTTTAGGCTTGGCAGTCCCGGCTGGCGGCCCCACCGCCAAACCGCGAAAAGTCCGTGGTTTGGGCTTGGCGATCCCGGCTGGCGGTCCCACCGCCGCTTGGCGATCCCGGTTGGCGGTCCCACCGCCGCTTGGCAATCCCGGCTCCGGCGGCACGCCGCCCCGCCGCCTCACTCCAGCTCGATTTTTGTGGCTTTTTTGCCTTCCGCGGAACTCTTTCTTTTTTCCAGGCTGGAAATGCGCTGGTCGATAAGGGATCGGAATGCCTGGAGCACTTCAATGCGGGCATTGTACATGTGGCCATAGAACGCACTGTGCTTTTCGGTTGCGCTCCTTACAGATTTGACAAGGGAGCAAAAGAGGCATTCGAGACCATCGGATCGAGGTTGGTCGTCATGGCAGGATTCACTCATGGTTTCCTCCGAAATCGATTTCAAGACAGTCATCGATCAGCCGGGCCTTCCCGGGTTGCAGGGAAACGAAGGCGCGGGGCAAAATAACGTTCCTTTTGATGTTGCCTATGCGCAAAATGAGTTCTTCACCGATTTTGGAAAGCTCCACTTCCGCTTTTTCGGTAAACGGCAGGTGTATTTTGGCGGTATAGCGGCCATTGTCGCTGCTGAACTCACAGGTGCGGCGGGTGTAGAAAATATCGGCGGGATTGCGCTCTTTATAAAGTTGGTGTCCCAGGTCTCCCAGGGCGTTTTGACCGAGGATCTCCGAACTGTAGAAAGGAACCTGGAGAAGGGGGACGGGATCGAAAAAAGACTTTGCCAGATCCATGTATTCCTTCTGGGACTTTTGCCACGCCGCCATGAAACCGCCCTGAGCCTCCTCGGGGAAGACCCGGTTGACAATCACGGCATCGATTGAAAGCTGGTGGAGCGAAAAGAACATGAAGGCCCTCTGGGTTTCGCGAAGCACCATTTTTTCGAGGTTGGTGACCAGGCGAACCGAGGTGATTTCAGGGTCGGTGAGAAGGCTGTCCACGCCCTGGAGTCGATGGAAAAGACTTTCGATGGAGGCAAAGTATTCGTCTTCGGGCAGCGGTACATCGTAGATCTTTTTAGCCACAGGCCGCATGTAGCGCATCAGTTTTCTCTCCACGCGGAAAATCTTCTTCATGTACCATTCGAGGGTTTTGGGGAGGCTGACGAAACGGACGGATTCGGCGGTCGGGGCGCAATCGAGCACGATCAGGTCGTAGGTATGCTCTTTTGCGTACTGGTTTACGTAGAGCAGGGCCGCGACTTCCTCCATTCCGGGAAGGATGGCCAGTTCTTCGGCCAGGATGTCCTCGATGCCCGAGGCGCTGAGCAGCACCGTGATATACTTGTGAACTTCACCCCAATATTTGGAGATTTCCTCGTGGACGTCGAGTTCCTGGATTGCAAGCCCTTCGCGGACAGTAATGGGGGCGCCCCGATTTTTATCCATCAGAGTCCGGTCCAGGTCAAAGGCGTCGCACAGACTGTGAGCCGGATCAAGAGACATGACCAGGGTATTGATTCCCAGTCGCGAAGCAAGGACACCCGTTGCGGCCGCAACGCTCGTTTTTCCGACTCCGCCTTTTCCGGCATATAACAGTATTCTCACTAACGTCGCTCCATTCGGTAGGTATCTTATATTAATTTTAACCGAAGGGTCGTACAATAGAAGCACGCAAAAAAATGAAATGGTTTTCCGAGCAATCGTAAAGGGTATGAAGGTGCAAGCATATGGGAGAGGATGTGAAGGGACCTGCATTGAACGATCTGATCGCTAAAATCAAAGCGCGGGCCGACTACTCGAAGGTAGGCATGATCGCCTGCCACAACGGGGTGGCGCGGGGGACCTCGCGGGCCGGTCAGGCGGTGGAATACCTGGACATCGATGTGGATGGGCAAGTCTGGGACAAAGTCCTGCGGGAGTTGAGATCGGAGCCGGGCATCGTCGCCCTGGAGGCTCATCTTTTTACCGGTAGACGTTTTGTGGGCGACGACGTGATGTATATCGCCGTTGCCGGCGACATACGGGAGAACGTTTTGCCCGTGCTGGAAAAGACAATCAACCGGCTGAAGAAAGAAGCGGTCAAAAAACGGGAGAAACTACTTTGAGAATATAAGTACTAATTATATTTTTTTCAGATCCAAGCCATGGCAATATTGACAATTCTCAAATTGACTGGTAATAAATTCTGCCGTTACTGGTCCGCTGAATTCGCGAAACAGTTCTTCCTGTCTTCTCATTAATCGAGCGCCCAATCTGTCGTTTTTCGCCGAAGCTGGACAAAACCGCAATCCTCTTATCCATCAAAATTAGGAGGTTCCATGTCCACGAAGATTCCTGTCCAGGAAAACTGGACCAAAGGCTCGCACTGCGACAATCAAGGCTATCTCGACATGTACCAGAAATCGGTCACCGACCCCGAAGGGTTCTGGGCCGAACAGGCCAAAACGCTCGACTGGTTTTCCCCCTGGACCAAGGTGAAGGAAGGCGGGTTTTCCGATGATATCCGCATAAAGTGGTTTTCCGACGGAAAACTCAATGTGAGCTACAACTGCCTGGATCGCCACCTGGCCAAGCGGGGCAATCAGACCGCCATAATCTGGGAAGGTGACGACCCGTCGGTTAGCAAGAAAATCACCTATTCGGAACTGCACAGCGAAGTCTGTAAATTTGCGAATGTAATGAAGTCCCTGGGCGTAAAAAAAGGGGACCGGGTCACCATTTATCTGCCCATGATCCCGCAGTTGGCAATTGCCATGCTGGCCTGCACGAGGATAGGCGCGATCCATTCGATCGTGTTCGCCGGGTTTTCCCCGGATTCGCTGGCCGGGCGCATCCAGGACTGCGCAGGCCAACTGGTCATCACCGCCGATGAGGGTTTGAGGGGCGGCAAGAAGGTCCCGCTCAAGGAAAACACCGACGCCGCGATCGAAAAGTGCCCCACAGTCGAAAAAGTGATCATGGTCAAGCACACCAATGGGAAGGTCGGGCACGTTCCCGGTCGGGACCACGACTGGGACGAAATGATGAGCAAGGCTTCGGCGGATTGTCCGGCCGAGCATATGGACGCGGAAGACCCTCTTTTCATCCTTTATACTTCCGGTTCGACCGGCAAACCCAAGGGCGTTTTGCACACCACCGGAGGCTACCTCGTTTATGTCGCGGTCAGCCACAAGTATGTTTTCGACTACCGGGAAGGCGAGGTCTACTGGTGCACGGCTGATATCGGCTGGGTCACCGGGCACAGCTACATCGTCTACGGCCCGCTGGCCAACGGCGCTACCACCCTGATGTACGAGGGCATTCCCAACCATCCCAACTGGTCCAGGTTCTGGGATGTGGTCGATAAACACAACGTAAATATCTTCTACACCGCGCCGACGGCCATCCGGGCCATCATGCGGCAGGGAGAGGCGCCTGTCAGGAAGGCGTCCAGAAAGAGCATCAGGGTACTGGGCACCGTAGGGGAGCCGATCAACCCTGAAGTATGGCTCTGGTATTACGATGTGGTGGGTGACAAGCGCTGTCCCATAGTAGATACGTGGTGGCAGACCGAAACCGGCGGCATATTGATCACACCGCTTCCGGGCGCTACCGAGCCAAAACCGGGCTCCGCGACCAGGCCGTTTTTCGGGGTTCAACCCGCCATCATCACTCCCGAGGGGCAAACGATCGAGGGCGCCGGCTCAGGATACCTGGTCATAAAGGACTCGTGGCCCGGAATGCTAAGGACCGTTTACGGAGACCACGACCGTTTCATACAGACCTACTTTTCGAACTATCCCGGCCTCTACTTTACCGGTGACGGGGCGCGCCGGGACGAAGACGGCTATTACTGGATCACCGGGCGGGTGGACGACGTTATTAACGTTTCGGGCCACCGCTTGGGGACCGCCGAAATCGAGTCCGCCCTGGTAGCCCATCCCTCCGTTGCGGAATCGGCCGTCGTGGGTTGCCCGCATGACCTCAAAGGCCAGGGAATCTATGCGTTCGTTACGCTCAAGGCCGGTATCGAGCCCACCGATCAGCTCCGAAAGGACCTGGTGCAGTGGGTTAGAAAAGAAATCGGTCCGATTGCTTCGCCGGATTCCATCCAGTGGGCCCCGGGGCTTCCCAAGACCCGGTCGGGCAAGATTATGCGGCGTATCTTGAGAAAGATTGCCGCAAACGAAGTGGAAAACCTCGGTGATACTTCGACGCTGGCCGAACCGGCAGTCGTGGACGACCTGCTCAAAAATCGCCTTTCGGCATGATTTGAGCTGATATAAGACGCTTAAGAAAGGGGGGCATTCCGGCCTCCCTTTCTTCATTTCTGGAATCCACCGCCGAGACGCAGAGAGCGCAGAGAAGAACCCTGTACAATGGTTTTTGTCTCAGCGGTCTCTGCGTCTCTGCGGTGGATTTACCGTTTTTGAAAGTCCGCCGTGACATTATCCCATTTCCGACTTGCGGGGTTGGTCGCGAAAGTTTATAAATTGCCGTTTAATGGAAAAATCCGGCCGAAAGAGATTCGGGCCGGAGCGAAGCCAGTTTGCGCGGAGTTGCCGGATGACCTTTAACCCGTTTAATATGCTGATTCTTTTTGTTATATTTCTCATTCCGATGGTCCCGACGCTCTGGGCCATAGTGGACTTGCCCCGGCGGAGGTTTTCCAGGATAAGATGGAAGGTGATCTGGTTTGCGCTGGTCGCCACGCTGCCTGTTTTTGGCGCCTTTCTCTATTTTGCCCTGGTTAGGCGCCATACCGAGCCGATTTTATCCGGCGGGACCGGCATTGATTCTGAAAACGGCAAGAGGATTGAATAGACCATGCTCGATTTTGTCAGACAACACTCCAGGTCATGGGGCATAAAGGTCCTTCTCATCGCGCTGATCATAGTTTTCATCGGATGGGGCGGCTACCTCTACCAAACCCGGCATTCAAACGACCTCGCCCTGGTCGGAGACCATTACATAAGCCAGGAAGAATATTCGACCCAATATGAGAATATGGTCGAATCCATTCGCAAGCAGTTCGGCGGCGCCGTGCCTCAGAAGCTGATGGCGGCGCTGGACATCAAAAACCAGGCCCTGGACACGCTTGTGCGTCACTACCTGGTTGTCCGGGGGGCCAGGGAGCTTGGCCTGGAGGCAACACCCGAGGAGGTGAGGGCGGCGATCGCCAAAATCCCCGGCTTTCAGAGCGACGGAAAATTCGATCTTCAGCGGTACAAGGCTCTTTTGTGGCAACACAAGATGACGCCGGAGGACTTCGAACAGCAGATGGCCGACGACATTACCGCGTCCAATGCCCAGGTTTTCATAACCGGTCAGGCGGTGGTTACCAATAGTGAAATAAAGTCTTACTATGATTTCGATAATGACCAGATACAGCTGGCTTACACCCTCTTCGATCCCGCGTCCTTCCAAAAGCAGGTAAAGGTCGATGATGCGGCGCTCAAGGCCTTTTACAAGCAGAACCAAAGCAAGTACATGGAACCGGAGAAGCGTCAGATTGCCTACGTGGAGCTAAACGTCGACGCCCTGGAAAATGATATCAAGCCGACCGCGGCTCAGATCAAACAGTATTACGACGATAACGGAGCGGAGTTTACGCACGGAGAACAGGTGCGGGCGCGGCGCATTCTTTTGCGGATAAAGCCGGGGGCTTCCGGCGCCGAATTGAAGACGGCGAATGCCCGGGCTGCGAAGATCCTGGATGAGGCCGGGAAAGGAGCGGATTTTTCGACGCTTGCCAAAAAATATTCGCAGGACAAGGCTACCGCTAAAAACGGCGGGGAGTTAGGCTTCTTCTCCTACCAGGGGATGTCTACCGAATTTTCCAAGGCGGCTTTCGCCTTGAAACCGGGGCAGATGAGCGGGGTGGTGCGGACCCCTTCCGGGCTGGACATTATCAAGGTGGAGGAAGTCCAAAAGGCCGGGATTTTACCGCTTGCCGGAGTACAGGACAAGATCATAAAAGAGCTCAAGTCGCTGGGCGCGCGCGACCTTGCCTACAAGCAGGCCCAGGAGCTTCGCGATCTGGCCTATGCGCGGCAGGACATAGCCAAAGCCGCCCTTGAACTGAAGATGAAGGCCTCGGCGCCGGTGTGGATAACCCTTTCGGAAAATCAGGCCCAGGCGGGCTCCTTGACGCGCTCGATCAGGGAAAAGCTGTTTCAACTCGGACAAAGCGATGTGAGCGACATGCTCGATATTCGGGGCGGCTACCTGGTCGCCCAGGTGAAATCGATAAAGAAGCCCGAGCCTGCTCCTTTGGAAAAAGAAAAAGACAAGGTGACCAGTGATTTTCGCATGGCCGAAGCAAACAAGCTGGCGCTAAAGCAGGCGTCGGCCACACTGGAAAGCGCCAGGGCGCAAAAGAGTCTTGCCGCGGCCGCCAAAGCGTCCAATATCTCCATCACCCGGAGCGGATACTTTTCCAGGCAGGCGCCGGACAAAGCTCTCAAACTGCTGCAAGGAGCAAACCTGGACAGCGTCTTCAGCCTCGGGGCTTCCAATCTGTTTCCGGCCCGGCCGCTGCAGTTGGGAACGAGCTACATGGTGTGCCAGTTCGTAGGGCAAAAGCCGGCAGGGGCGCCCTCAAAGCAGCAGATCGCCGAAATCTCCCACATAATTCTCCAGCAGAAGCGGGCGGTGATCTGGAAAACGTGGCTAGGCGAGATAGCCAAGACGACCAAAATTGAATATTTGAGAAAGCTTTAGGGTAGTCAACGACGGAGTCCAAATCTTTACGTTTGCAACCTTCGGGCCGGACCCGGTTTTTTCCTCCACCATGCGGGCGTGCCGCGCGCCGGCATGGTGAGACCAATTCCCCGGCGTGGCGACAAGAGATGGCTTCCGGCGCGCGGGAATGCCTATTGGTGCTCAGCTCTCCAGAACACAGTTATCGATCAGCCGCGTTTTCCCCACCCATACGGCCAAGGCCAGCAGGGTAGGGCCGTCTACTACCTCCACATCCTCTATAGTCTCGGTGTCGCACAGCCTGGCGTAATCGATCGTGGCGCCCCCGCCCGCGGTAATGGAGTCGCTTACCGCTGCAAGAATTGCCGCCGCATTTCTTTCGCCTGAATTGACTAACTGGCGGGCAAGCTGCAGCGACCGGCTAAGCCGAAGAGCCACGGGCCGCTCATCGGCCCGGAGATAGGTGTTGCGGCTGCTCATGGCCAGGCCGTCTTTTTCCCGGATGATCGGGTGCCCCACTATTTCGATGTCCATGTTCAAATCTTTGACCATGCGCCGGATGGTCACCAGTTGCTGGAAGTCCTTTTGTCCGAAGAGCGCCGAGTGGGGTTTTACGGCATTGAACAGTTTGGTCACCACGGTGGCCACGCCGCGAAAGAAAATCGGCCGGCTCGCGCCGCAAAGATTTTGAGTAACGCGGGTAACCTCGATAAAAGTTTGGAAGCCTTCGGGGTACATCTCCTCGGCCGTGGGGACAAAGGCCGCGTCTATGCCGGTTTGGGCGCAAAGATCGAGGTCCTTTCGAAGGTCTCGCGGATAGCTTGCGAAGTCCTCGGTGGGCGCGAACTGGGTGGGGTTTACGAATATGCTGATGACACTCCTTGTCCCCAGTTCCCGGGCGGCGCGCAAAAGGCTCAGGTGGCCCTCGTGCAGGTAGCCCATGGTGGGGACGAAAGCGATCCGTTCCCCCTCGGCGCGCCAGGTGTCAGAAATCCGCCGCATCTCGGCGATATTTTCTATGATGCGCATCAGCACAGCTCCTCGTGGCAGAGACGTTAACCTGTTTATCCTTTATTATATTTGGTGCTACAATATCTTCGCGGTATTTTTCGAGCCATTATAAAAAAAACGACCACAGGGCCTTTATACGTGAAATTGTTTTGCCCCGCAACCGCAGTCGGCGTTGCGGGGAAGCCGGAAGTGCATCATGAAAAGGGAAATTCCCGCGATCCTTTTCGATCGTCGCGATTATGAGCTCTTGAGCCTGGTAGACGAGGTGCTCAAGGGCAGGGACTCGCTCCAATACCTGAAAGATCTCCTCTACCCCTGGTTTCACCCGCACGGAATAAAAGAATTGGCGGCTTCTCCCGCCCTGCGCATGGCCTATGCGGCCCTGAGGCTTCTGGAGTCGCTGGAAGCCGGAAAGGCCGAGGAGCGCATCAGCGCGCTTCGCAGCCTTCGCGATGAGGTGATGAGTAGCGGGGAAGTGCACATGCGAAGAAATGGAGCGCGGGTGCTCCTGGAAATAATGAAGGAGATGGTGCGAAAACCCGACGGCAGGCTGGGGCAACTCAAACTGGCCCATGATTTCCGAGCGGCGGTCATCGGCAGGCCCCGATCGATCCGTTCGCTTCTGCGCCGCTACCACCTGCTGGAGATGCCCGAAAACTGGGACCAGGTCTCCTTCGACGACCATATTCACGATTCGAGCACCAAGGGGCGAAAGTCACCGTCCCATCTCATAATGGACGCCTGGATCAAGGGTATCCGGCGCCTCACCGTGGTTTATTACAATTACGTGCCGCCCATGGCGGCCGAAGAGCTGCTGGAAGCCGCCGAAATCATGGGCGTGGCGGTGCGGATAGGCATAGGGTTTTCCGTGAGGTTTTATGGGGCCTATATACAGCTCATATATGCCCCGGCGGGCCTGTCCGACCCGAAGGACTTCCTCTCCTTTCTGGGTGACCGGCGCACAAAGGGTTTTATGGAGGAGGGAAGGGAAGTCTCGGCCCATCAGAGCCGATATATCCTGAAAGTGCTGGGGGAATTCAACCGAAACCAACTGCCGAAGATAAACCAAAGATACGGGCTGAACCTGGACGTTTTCGACCCCTCGGCTTTCCTGGCCTATGTGGGGGAAGGTCAGCCTTCCATACTGCATCTGGCCAAGTTCATCCATCGAAACCTGGTTCCGGCCATGTGCGAGAGGGGGGCTGCGCTCAAAGGGGTCTTGAGCGCCGCATCCCGGGATGAGCGTGAGAGGATGATCGGGCTGGTCGACGAGATGAACGGGCTTGACTCCGAAGCCATCGTCGAGCGGTTTTTACGGTCCCCCCAAAACCCCGGAATTGCAGACCCGCACCACGTGCCCGTGGAGGGCGCCGACATTCCAAATCTGCTCAAACTGACCCCCCCCGAACTTGTCGACCGGTTAAACGGTTTGAGGGCGGGCTGCAGGATCAGGCTGAACCTCACCAATCTCAAGGCCGAAGATGTGCTCGAACTGCTCTACATGTGCAAAGGAGCCATCAGCGACCTGGAGATTTTCAATTTAAAGGACTTTTCCACGGGCAAGGCTGGAAACTACCGTGAAATAAATGAGCTGCAGAGGGCTATAAACGAAGAGAACACCGTGGGTTTGAAAAAGCTCATCCTGGCGATGATCCGCCGGATGCATGAGGGCGGGAGCGGTCCGGAAAGAATCGCCAAATTCCACGAGATCCTGCGAAACATCCCGACCCTGCAGGCCTATTACAGGAAAGGGCCGCTGCGCTCAAAAATCGGAAGCGATTCCACCGGGCACTCCCACCGGCTTCACGGCATGGGGCTGGCCATACTGGAGACTCTTGTGGAGAAGGCCCAAAGGGAGGTCCGGGTCTCCAAGGGGCCTCAGAGGCTTATCGTGCCTGTTCGAATCGACGCTTTTTCCCGAAACACCTATATCCCGGAGCGCAGGACCAACTATTATTCCCGCCTGCTTTACTCGCTACTGAGTCATGTCCCGGGGCTTGGGCGCATCGGGCTCAAGTGCGAAGAGGGCTGGGAAGTGGACGAACTCTCCACCCGGATCCAGGAGAAGGGTAACGTGGTGACCCTCGGGGGCATAAGCGGACGGCACGACAACGGAATCCATATTATTGAAAAAACCGGTCCCTCCGGAAAACAAATATCCTGGGCTTATTTGAACGAAATGGTGAAGAACGCCATAAAGATCACGGCCGGTTTCATCCCGGCTTTCCTCAGCTTTTACCTCACCAAGGACTGGTGGGTGCTGGCATGGTTGGGGGCCCCGATCTGGTTTGCGATCACCGGGCTTCGCAACATCATCCAGTCGGTATTTGGGGCGGGCGGCTTTCGGCCCTCCTCCCTCATAAAATGGGACAGCTACATAAGCTGGGGCAGGATCAGCGATTCGCTTTTCTTTACCGGCGTTTCGGTCCCCCTGCTCGACTACCTGGTAAAGACGGTCATTTTGGACAGGGGCTTCTCCATTACCACCTCCACGCGCCCAGTGCTGCTCTATGCCTTAATCGCCCTGGCCAACGGGGTGTATATCTTCTGCCACAACCAGTGGCGGGGCCTTCCAAAAGGCACGGCGACCAGCAATCTGCTTTTTCGTACGGTCCTCTCCATTCCACTGGCTTTTCTGATCAACCAGGCCGCGGGAGGGGTGATGGGGGTCTTTGGCGTTTCAAACATTTCCGGCATGCTCGAAAGGTGGGCGGCCATAATATCCAAGGCCGCCTCCGATACGATCGCCGGGGTAATCGAGGGGCTGGCCGACCGCAACGAGTACATCCAACTGCGCGCCGACGACTATGCGGGAAAACTCAAACAGTTGTTCGACGCTTACGCTCAACTGGAGCTTATGTATCCGGAGGCCGATGTCTTGAAGATGCTGGAGACTCCCGCCGATTTCATGATGCGGCTTAGCTCCGAGGCCCGCGACCTGGAAAAGATCATCATAGTAAACGGACTGGACCTGCTCTATTTCTGGATGTACCAGCCCAGGGCCCGATACGAATTCCGGTCGGTGATGGAGGGGATGTCCCGCGATGAGCGCGAGATCCTGGTGCGCTCCCAGTCCGTGCTTCGGCGCCGGCAGGAGGTGAGTCAACTGCTGCGGGAAGGAATTGCCGGGAAAAAGTACGAAAAGGCCCTTTCTTTTTATCTGGACTGTTCCGAAGAATACCTTAACGTGATAGAAGGGCTTCAAGCTGTTGTGTGAGTTCCTTATCGCACACCCGGACAAAGATGATAATGAAAACGATTCTGATAACGATCTTCCTGGCTCTCAGCCTGTTAGCCTGTTACTCACAAAACATCAGCCTCACCTTTTCCAGTCTGCGGCCGGGAGATTCCTCTCCGATCACTTTCCGCGCGGATCGCCCCCTGGTTTTCGACCAGGCCAAGGCTTTCGGCGGCAAGCGCAACCTGGCCCTGTCCCAGTATGTGCCGCTCTACATTTTTTCCCCCGGGGAAGCGGATTCGGGCAGAAAAGAGATGGCGAATTTCATCGCCTCCCTGTCGCCCTCCCCCCAAGGGGGCCGAATGGATGCGGGCGGACTCGCCGCATACCTGAAGAAACAATTCGGGATAGCTCTCAGCCCGGATGGAGCGGCGCTGCTCCTTGGATATCCCGGATTGCAGAATTTGCTGGAAGGCATGACGGCCATCGAGACCTCCGTTTCGCAGAGCTTGATTTTGAAAGAACCCGGGCCGCTTGGGGGAAAGGCCACCGCGGAAGTGCGCTATCCGGAGCCCATGGGGACGGTGGTTTATCCCGCCGCCCGGTTCCTGACGGTAAAAAAAGCTCGGGAAGTGCTTCATAAACAGGCCGAAAAGATTTTCTGGCAGGTGGACAAAAAAGTGCTCGACCAGGTGAGCGCCATCGCTTCCGCCACCCTTGCCCCCAACCTGATCTACGATCAGAAGGAAAATGAAAGGCGCATCGAAGAAATCATTCAGCGCTACCCGTCCAATGTGGTTCACTACGATTCGGGGCAGGTCCTGGTTCCGGCGCGCAAGGTCCTTACGGAAGCCGACGAACCGCTCCTGGCGGCAAGCCGGGATGCCGAGCAAAGAGACTTCCATTCGAGTGTTTGCTGGGTAACCCTGGCAATACTGATCCTGACACTTCTCTACGACAGGACGCTTTCCACGGTGAGCGGTAAGAGGCGGCGGGGCGGACAGTCGCACTCCATCCATTTTTCGGTGCTGACCCTTTCCATACTGATTTTCGAAGCATCGATGCTTCTCACCCCCTGGCCGGTTTATTTTCTTCCCATCGCCTTTGTTCCACTGGTGTTGGTGCTGCTGGGGCAGAGCCGGGGGAGTGCTGCCTGCACGACGGTTATGGCCGCCATTGTGGCGGCTTTGATCGCCGGGAGAAATATTCACAGCCTGCTCTTTTTTCTGATCGGCGGTCTTACCGCGTTGCTTACCTCCGGAAAAATCCGCAAAAGGACGAACCTTCTCGTGCCCTGCGCGGTGGCCGGGGCGGTGGGCGCGCTTATGGCCATTTCTTTCAGCCTGGACTGGCAGGGGCTTTGGCAGGCTATCCCCGCCCGGCTGGACGCGGCTGCCTGGATGCTCGAACTCCCCGGGCTTGCGCTGGTCCGTGACGGGGGGTGGGCCGTGGCCGGCGGGCTCGTGTCCGCGCCGCTCGCCGTGGTGGCCCTGCCCCTGCTCGAATTTGGGCTTCGCACCAGTTCCACTTTTCAGCTCAGCGGTTGGACCAACCTGGAACACCCCGTTTTGAAGGAACTCTTGAGCAGGGCCCCGGGGACCTATCAGCACGTGATGTCTGTGGCCAACATCGCCCAGGCCGCGGGCGAAGCGATCGGGGCCAATGTGGCGCTGCTAAGGGCCGGGATTTACTTCCACGATATCGGGAAAATGTCCGAGCCCGCCTACTTTACGGAGAACCAGGCAGGCGGGTCGAATCCCCATGACGAACTTGACGCCGCCCAGAGCGCCAGAATTATCATCGACCATGTAAACAAGGGCTTGCGCATCGGGAAGAAGGCCGGACTGCCGAGGGAAATTCTGGACTTCATTTCGCAGCACCACGGGACCACCATCCTGGAATGCTTCTGGGACAAAGCAAAACACAGCGGTTCGGAGACTCGTCCGATGGAAAAGGACTTCCGCTACTCCGGGCCCAAGCCTCAAAGCAAAGAGACTGCCATCCTGATGATTGCCGACGCCTCGGAAGCCGCTTCACGGAGCCTTCCGGAGCCCAGCCGGGCGGCAGTCGAGGCGGTGGTTCGCCATATTATCGAAAAACGCATCGATGACGGTCAATTCGATGAGTGCGATTTGACGACGGAGGAACTGGCCCGGGTGAGGGTCTCTCTGGTCGACGCCCTTTCGGCGGCTTTTCACAGCCGCGTTTCGTATCCGTGGCAGGAGGAGGCCGGCGGCGGTGGTCGCCTGGTCGCCGGGAAAGACTGACGCGGGGACTTGCCTTTGTTTTCACGCCCCTATCGGGTTTCAAATAATGCGGAGATTTGGAGATTTTATGAAGTGTGGAACTTATGCGGAAATAAACCTGGATAATCTTGCTTGGAACCTTCGAGGCATCCGGGAAAGAGTGGGGGATTGCGGTGTTATTCCGGTTATAAAGGCCGACGCCTACGGGCATGGCGCGGTGGTTGTGGCCGGGCGGCTTGTGCGGGAAGGGTGTTCGATGTTTGCGGTCGCTCGGTTCGAGGAAGCCATGGAACTCCGGGAAAGCGGAATTTCCACGCCAATCCTGGTTCTTGGCCGACTTTTTCCGGACCAGATAATAGAGGCGGTCAAGGCCGGCCTCACTATTTCCATTTTCGATCCCGAGGACCTGGACTGGATTGAAGCCGTCCTCCGGCGGTTGCCGGGTTTGAGCGTCCGTGTGCACTTGAAGCTGGATTCCGGAATGGGGCGGGTGGGGCTGCTTTTACCCCGGGCGGCGGAGTTGTTCGACCGTCTTTCAAAGTGCGGTGGTTGCGACTGGGAGGGGCTCTACACCCATTTTTCGACGGCCGACGAGCAGGATAAATCCTACGCGCATCT
Organism: Syntrophobacteraceae bacterium; assembly: GCA_031292195.1. Lineage (GTDB taxonomy): Bacteria > Desulfobacterota > Syntrophobacteria > Syntrophobacterales > Syntrophobacteraceae > SbD1. Next base: position 960 of record JARLHP010000107.1, on the reverse strand, counting down.
TCAACTGGCAAGGTTTGGCAAGGCAATTTCCCTGCTGTCCGGACTGGGTAAGAAGCCCCGGATCATTCATATGGCGGCAAGCGGGGCGATTCTCGATCTTCCCGAAAGCTATTTCGATGCCGTGCGGCCGGGGATATTGATGTACGGGCATTATCCGTCAAAGGAGACTTCCCGGTGTATTTCGCCTCGGCAGGTGATGTCCTTCAAGACTTATGTGGCCCACCTGCGGGAGATGCCCGGCGGCCACCCGGTAAGCTACGGCAGGAGGTGGACCACGCCCGGGCAAACCCGGATAGCGGTGCTGCCGGTGGGCTATGCGGACGGCCTCAGCCGAAGGTTCACCAACAATGGGGAAGTGCTGATCAGGGGCAGGCGATACCCGATGGTTGGGACCGTGACCATGGACTACATCATGGTGAATGTCGGCGGCGGCCCCGTGGCGGTGGGAGACGAAGTCCTGCTGTGGGGTGAGACGGCCGAAGGGAGCATTCAGACCCTGGAGGTGGCCGAAAGGATAGGCACGATTCCCTATGAGCTTACCTGTGGACTTTCCCGGCGCGTTTCTCGGGTCTACGTTGGAGACGCCGGTTGAGGTCGGGGTGGGGAGAACCCAGAGATGGTGGGAAAGGTGTGCGCCACGGGAATCCTTACATGGGAGAATTGGAAGGTATAGGACGAAATAGGACGAAATAGGACGAAATAGGACATATAGGACATATAGGACATATAGGACGAATAAATAGCCGGGCGGAGCGAACCGTTCATGTCATGGTAGCCCATGGGGATTGTGACAGTACGTGTTCCGCCCTGAGATTGGTGGGCAACGCATCGCTTTTGCCCACCCTACCCTCGCAATCCGTAGGCCTTCTCGTATTTTGCTTCCAGGAAAGCGATGAGATAATCCGCATCGAGGTCGGCGCCGGTAGCGGCCCTGACCAGATCCCGGGGAAGCAGGCGGCT
>JARLHP010000106.1 GCA_031292195.1 Syntrophobacteraceae bacterium | reverse complement strand
TCGCCGCACTTGCCCGCCGCGTCGGAATAGAAAGATTTCATCTTTTCCTTCATTTCCAGGGCGGCGCACATAATATCGAGCAGCAGGGATCCAACGTCTATCATCTCGATTCTCCTTTCGGGCAAAGTAGATAGAAGGGGGGGCGCCCCGGTGATCGTGGTCATCGTTTCTTGCCGGGACGCGGATCTATAAGATCTTCTCAGGCCGGTAAAGCGCTTTGACGCTTAACCGGCCTGGGGAATACGAATTCGGATTCGTTACTTGGCGGAAGGGGCGGGGCTTACCGGGCGGGCCGCCGGGACCTGGGGCTGCGCCGCAGGCTTGGCCTTCTGTTGTGTCACAGGGGGGCTGACGTTCATCAGGGAGCTACCCTCATGAATCCCGCGCTTGGACGTCATGGAAAGGAGCATGCAGGTTATCATGAACACAACGGCCGCGCCCGTTGTCAGCTTGCTCATGAACGAACTGCCGCCGGAGCCTCCAAAAAGTGTTTGCGACGCGCCGCCGAATGCCGCCCACATTTCCGCGCCTTTGCCGGACTGGAGCAGGACTATGACCACAAGCGCAACACAGGCCAATACGTGAAATAGTACGATAAGTGTGGTAATCAACTAAATTCTCTTTCGCCTAAAAGTTGAATTGAACGAGGCTTTTGAACGAACCGACTTCCAGGCTTGCGCCTCCCACCAGTGCTCCGTCGATATCCGGTTCGGCCATGAGCGCATCGATATTAGACGGCTTAACCGAACCACCATATAATATTCTCACATTTTTTTCAATAGTTTTGCCAAAAAGCGATGAAACCCTGCCTCTAATGAAGGCGTGGACTTCCTGGGCCTGCTCCGGGGAGGCGGTCCTGCCGGTGCCGATGGCCCAAACCGGCTCGTATGCGATGACCACGCCCGCCATCTGCTCTTCGCTCAAGCCTTTAAGGGCCCCTTCGATCTGTCTTGCGATGACCTCGAAGGTCTCGCCCCGCTCGCGCGCTTCGAGTACTTCCCCCACACACACAACCGGGGCCAAACCGGCTTTGATGGCGGCCGCACCTTTTAGTCGCACGGTTTCGTCCGTTTCGCCAAACAGTTGGCGGCGCTCCGAATGCCCCACTATAACATAAGTGCAGCACAGATCTTTTAGCATCGCCGTGGAAATTTCGCCCGTAAACGCGCCCTTTTCCTCCCAGTGGCAGTTCTGCGCCCCGAGGCAGTAGCCCTTTTGCTTCATGACGTCGCTTACGGCTTTCAGGGCGGTGAAGGGAGGCGCAATGAGCACCTCGCGGTCGGCGCAGGGGCCCGTTTCCTTCTGGAGCGATTCCACCAAAGAAACCGCTTCGGTCACTGTCTTGTGCATCTTCCAGTTGGCCGCCATAAGAGGCCTTCTGTCCGGGTTCATGATAGTCTCCTCCGGCAATTATTGCCTGCTCTCCAGGGCCAAAACGCCCGGAAGCTGTTTGCCCTCCAGCATCTCCAGAAAGGCGCCGCCTCCGGTGGAGATATAGCTGACCTTATCCTGGGCCCCGGCCTGCCGTACGGCGGAGGCCGAGTCTCCTCCGCCAACGATGGTAAGGGCGTCGAGCGACCCCATGAATTCGGCCAGGGCAAAGGTGCCTTTGTTGAAAGGCGGTGTTTCGAAAACACCCATGGGGCCGTTCCAGATGATGGTCCGGCAGCTTTTCAGGGCCGTCTCGAAGGCTTCGACCGTCCTGTCGCCGATGTCCAGAATGCGCAAATCAGGGGGGACACTTTCGACGGGGACCTGCCTGGCTTGATCTCCCGCCGTCTCGTCGGGTGCAACGACCACATCGACGGGCAGGAGCATCTTTACGCCTTTTCTACCTCCAGCCGCGAGCAATTGCGCGGCCTTTTCGACGAAGTCGTCTTCAACCAGGGATTTACCTGTTTCCAGGCCCCGGGCCTTGAAGAAGGTATTGGCCATGGCTCCCCCGATTATGAGGTAATCGGTCCGGGGAATGAGATTTTCAAGCAGTCCCAGCTTGGAGGACACCTTGGCGCCCCCGACTATGATGGCCATCGGCCGCCGGGGGTTGTCCATGGCTTTGCGGAAATATTCGATCTCCTTTTGAAGCTGATAGCCGGCGGCGCAGACGGGCGCAAATTTCGTTATGCCCTCAACCGAAGCGTGGGCGCGGTGAGAGGCGGCAAAAGCCTCGTTTACGTAGACATCGGCCAGTGCGGCCAGCAGTTTTGAAAACCCGGGGTCGTTTTTTTCTTCCTCGGGATGGAAACGCAGGTTCTCCAGGAGCAGCAGTTCTCCTGCACTCAGTTGCGCCGCCATTTTGTCAACTTCCGGACCGATGCAATCCGGTGCGAGAGCCACCGGTCTGGACATCAGTTTGGAGAGTTGCTCGGCCGCCGGGGCCAGCGAAAACTCCGGGGCAACCTTTCCTTTGGGTCTTCCCAGGTGTGAAGCCAAAATGAGCCTGCCGCCCGACTCCAGGACCTTTTGTATGCTGGGCAGCACCGCGCGTATACGAAGATCGTCTTTTACGCGCCGCTCCTTGTCGAGCGGCACGTTGAAATCGACTCGCATGAACACGCGCTTACCTTGCAGATCAACCTCGTCCAGGGTTTTCACCGCGACCCTCCTTGTGTCAGCACTAGAAGATGAGAAAAAGTGCCTCTAATCCAGAGACTGGCCCAACATCACCGCCAGGTCGGCCGCCCTGCTCGAATATCCATACTCGTTGTCGTACCAGCTGAATACCTTGACCATGCGGCCGGCCATTACGGTGGTGAGCTTGGAATCGAAGTTGGAGGAATAGTAGGTGTGATTGAAATCAACCGAGACGAGCTCTTCGGTCACATACTGCAGGATTCCCTTGAGAGGACCGTTTGCGGCGTCTTCCATCACTTTGTTCACTTCTTCTTTGGTCACGTCGCGGCCCAGCCTGCAAACCAGGTCGACCAGCGAGACGTTGGGCGTGGGAACGCGGATGGCCAGACCGTCCAGCTTGCCCTTGAGTTCCGGGATGACCTCGGCCACCGCGCGGGCGGCCCCGGTGGTGGTGGGAATCATCGAGAGGGTCGCGGCCCTGGATCTCCGGCGGTCCTTGTGCATCGAATCGTGCAGCCGCTGGTCCATGGTGTAGGCATGAATGGTGGTCATCAACCCGTGTTCGATTATGAACCTGTCGTGCAGAAGGGCGGCGACAGGGGCAAGGCAGTTCGTGGTGCACGAAGCATTGGAGACTATGTTGTGGGTGCGCGGGTCGTAGGACTGCTCGTTTACCCCGATGACGAATGTGGCGTCCATGCCCTTGCCGGGAGCGGTTATGATCACTTTTCGAGCCCCCGCGTCCAGGTGCTTCTGGGCGTCGTCGCGGTTGGTGAAACGGCCGGTGCCTTCCAGAACCACGTCAATTTTAAGTTCGCGCCACGGCATCTGGGCCGGGTCGCCTATCTTGAGGCACTTGATCGATTTGCCCGAAACGATCAGCTCGTCTTCGGTTCCCTGAACGTCGACGGGCCATACGCCGTGAACGGAGTCGTATTTGAGAAGGTAAGCCAGTTCGGACGGGGTCGCCAGATCATTCAGGGCAACAACTTCCAGGGGCAGCTTCCTGTCTATGATAATCTTGAAGATCGTGCGTCCGATGCGTCCAAACCCGTTGAGAGCTATGCGAGTAGCCATGTGATTTCTCCTTTGAAGTTCGCTCAATGAAACATTCAATTCAAAAATGCGGATGATCGGAGAGTTAATTATAACCTAATAGTATTCTTGAAGAAATAAACCCGCACTGCGCGTGCGAATGTTATCATGCACTGAAACATCACACTATTTCAAATAAATTCTTTCCTTATCAAAGATTTCATGGCCGATAAGGAAAGCAGGAATTGCACACGCGGCAAAGCTAAGAACGAACGCACGAAAGTAAAGATAAAGAAATGGACGTGTCAGGCTGCCGGATGGGAAAGGCGGAAGGTAACCTCCGAGCCGGGGTGCAGTTTCAGTTTTGATGCCGCGCTGCCCTGGTTTACGGCTATTTCGATAAAACCGGTGCTTCCGGCCAGGGCCAGGGCTTCACCGGCTCCGACCTCCCCGTAGGTTTTCGCCATCGAAACCGCCCACCCGCCTGCCCGAACCACCCATTTTTCGACCGGCGCCTTTTGCCGCAAGACCTCGATGGCCACATTGGTGACACTGTTTCCAAAACGGTCGATGTGTATCACCTGGCCCTGGATCACCTCTTTTCCTATCACCGGTTCGGCCCAGGGAGGGGAAATGAGGCCGCAGAGCCTGCCGAGGCTTTCGAATGGAACCCCCCGGGCCAGGTGGGCGGCGGCCGGCGCGAAAATGTCCCGCCCATGAAACGTGCTGCTGACAGGGGTTCTGCGCAGTTGCGCATTCTCCAGGCGCCTGGCCTCCCAATCGGTTTGGCTTTTCAAAAGGAGCGAAAAGAGGCCGTTGTCGGGTCCCACCAAAAACGAGGTCCCCGTCCTGATGGCCACCGCCCTTCGATCGGTCCCCACTCCCGGGTCCACCACCGCCAGATGTATTGTGCCCGGTGGAAAATATTTATGGGAAGCGTACAGGACGAAAGCCGCCGATCTTACGTCCTGAGGGGCGATGAGGTGCGATATGTCCAGCAGTCGGGCGGTGGGACAAATCTCCAGGATGACCCCTTTCATGACGGCCACATATTCGTCCTGGAGCCCGAAGTCGCTCAGAAGGGTAACCAGCGGTGAACTCAAAGGACCTGCCCTCCCCGGGAGATAGATACTAAAGAAATGGCAAAACTTCCGTTATTCTGCTAATGATCTGGTGTACGAGTCAATAGTTGTTTGCATGTTCACTGTTGATGCCTATGCTCACTGGATTTCAGGAGGCGCAGATGACGCTACAGAATTGGGAACCGGATGTCGAGAAGCTGCTCGCTTTTGCCAGGGATGTTATTTCGGGTGCGGGCCAAATAGCCCTGAGCCTGTATGGAAAGGGCAATGCGGCAGTCAAATTCGACGAAGGCCTTGTGACTTCGGCCGAGCTCCAACTGACCGAGTTTTTAAGGGAACGGCTCAATTCGGTTTTTCCCGGGCACGGAATCTTCGGAGACCCACTGCCTAAAGAGGACTACGTCCACGGGGATAAGAGATATCTGTGGATATACGATCCTCTCGACGGGGTCGCCAACTTTCAGGCGGGCATCCCCATCTGGAGCATATCGCTAGCGCTGCTCGAAAATTTTTGGCCGGTCTTCGGAGTTACTTTCATGCCTGTAACCGGCGATCTTTTTTATGCCGTCGTTGGACGGCAGGCCCACTGGAACGATTCTGAAATCAAGATTCCGGCCACCGGCGAAATCAGCAACGAAAGCGTGCTGCTGACCTACTCCCGGTTCCACAATCATTACCATTCCACTTTTCCCGGCAAGATCAGAAATCTGGGGTCCACGGCCGCGCATGTCCTCTATGTCGCCCGGGGACGAGCGGAAGGGGCGCTTCTGGCGAACGTTTCGTATCGCGACCTGGCTGCGGCCCAGATTATTCTGGAGGCCGCGGGCGGCAGGATACACCGCCTGGACGGCAGGGAATTTCATTTGAGCGACTATCTGGGCGGACAGCGCATCGAGGAACACCTTATCGCCGCCCCCGAGGGGTCGTTTGATTCGATACGCATGTATCTGAACGAGATCGGCGAGGAGTAGCCGCCCTTTCCCGGGAAAGAGTCGGTATGGTGGCTGGGCAAGAACGTCGCGTGACCAGAGTGCTTCTGATAGAAGATGACGAAGAGGACTATGTCCTGCTGCGCGGGGTCCTGGCGGAAGTGACGTCTACCCGCTATGAGGTCGCCTGGCGGCGGGACGGTGAGAGCGGCCTGCAAGAAATAGACAGGGGAGGCTACGACATATGCCTCCTTGATTATCACCTCGGGTCCCGGAACGGTCTTGAGATTCTTGCCCGGGTGGCAAAATCGGTGAAGGCGCCGCCGATAATTGTTCTCACCGGGCAGGGAGATTACCTGGTGGACCTGAGAGCCATGGAGTACGGAGCAGCCGACTATATCGTCAAGGACCAGGTGAGTGCTCCTCTGCTTGAAAGAGCGATCCGCTATTCGATAGATCGGTTGAAATCAAAAAAGGCCCTGATCGAGTCGGAATCCCAGCTAAAACACCTCGCGGCCTCCCTGCTGAGAGTTCAGGAAAGTGAGCGTGGGAGGGTGGCCGCCGAGTTGCACGATGATTTCGGCCAACTTCTGACGGCCATTAAGTATCAAATCGAAAGCGTCCTGGCCCGAATGATTCCCTGCGACAGTTGCGCCGCGACCCTGAGAGACCTTATCCCCAGTATCCAGGATGCCATCGGGCGCGTCCGCAACATGTATACCGAACTGATGCCCACCATTTTGGATGACCTGGGGATTATCGCCACCCTCAAGTGGTTTTGCCGAGAATTCCCCAAAGACCACCCGGGTCTTCACGTGAAAGCCGAACTCCGGGTCGGGGAGCATGAGGTGGCCCCCGAGTTGAAACTGGTGATCTTCCGGATAGTTCAGGACGCCCTGAAGAATGCGGCGACACACAGCGAGGCCGGCCTCATAAAGATTTCGCTTTCGGGAAAAGAGGGGTATCTCAGCCTCGAAATAGCCGACAACGGGAAGGGGTTTGACATTTCCCGCGCCATCTCTTCCGCAGGCAAACATGGAGGGATGGGGCTGATGAGCATGAAAAGAAGAGCGGAACTCTCGGGCGGATCATTTCGAATCGAGTCGACTGAAGGCGCGGGGACTCAAGTGAGAGTCCAGTGGCCGCTTGAGGCGTCGCGATGATTGCGTCCCTAAAATCTGGAAAGCTCTGGCAAACCGGCTTAAGAGTTCATATACTGAGGCAGAAGAGCAATTAGGGGGCGGGGCGCCCGCCCTCAATGTTGTTGAGTTAAGCGACTCAACTGGAATCGGTGCTGCTCTTTTCGAGCCACGATCATGATCCCGGAGGGATCAAAGCCATTAGCCGGTGGTTGAGGCCGGAGGCCGATACCCCCGGAAAGGAACGAAAAGAAGGAG
>JARLHP010000105.1 GCA_031292195.1 Syntrophobacteraceae bacterium | reverse complement strand
GTGACTCGTGACTCGTGATTCGTGATTCGTGATTCGTGATTCGTGACTCGTGGGTAGTGAATAGTGGGTAGTAATTATTGATTAGTGTGGCCAAGGTTTGTTAACTAGTCACGAATCACGAGTCCCGAATCACTAAACTGGTGATTAATGACTGACGAGTGGCTAGGTTTTTTTCTTTAACGAATCACGAATCACGAGTCACGAATCACGAGTCACGAATGGAGAAACCTCATGCCGTTACGGCTGGGCATACTAGGCGGGACCTTCGATCCGGTCCATCTCGGTCATCTGAGAGCGGCCGAAGAAGCTGTGGAGTTCCTCGGGCTCGATGCGCTCAATTTTGTCCCCGCGGCCCTGCCGCCTCACAAAACGGACAGAAACATTGTCTCCTTTGAAAGCCGCTGGCGCATGCTCCAACTCGCTATTGCCGGCAACCCGCGGTTTCACCTCTCCGACCTGGAGTTGCGCATACCCGGAAAATCGTATACCGTTCACTCCCTCCGGAGCTTTCGCCAGGAGTATCCCGGCGCCGAGCTCTTTTTTCTGGTAGGCTGTGACGCTTTCCTGGAGATGAACACCTGGCATGATTTCCGGGAAATCTTCGCCCTGGCGGGGATTGTAGTGATGTGCAGGGCCGACTGCAGCCTGGAGCAAATTCTGGCCTTCGCCACCGGCAAGGTGTCCGGGCTGTATGAAGCAGACCCCTCGGCTGGCCAAATCCGCCATCCCGAGTTGTGTTCAATATACAAACTCCTCAATACGAGGATAGATATCTCGTCGACCAGGATAAGGGAGCTTGTCGCAAAGCGACGTTCCATTCGATACCTGGTCCCGGATAGCGTATGGAGTTATATTGCAGAAAATTCGCTCTACACTGGGGCCGCCGGTCGGCCTGATTTCGAACTTGCAAGGAACGGCGATGCCTGAATTGGATGTGCCGGCCGCGGCCGGACAAAAAGACGGTGAAGTTCGCACGGCAATGAGCAGCCGGCAGAAGGCAATCCTGTGCGCCAGGGAAGCGGTGCGCTTCCAGGCTCTCGAACTGGTTCTCCTGGACGTCGCACGCTTTTCTTCTCTTGCCGATTATTTTATCATCTGCAGCGGAAAATCGAGCAGGCAGGTCCAGGGGATCGCCGATAACCTGGAAAGAGCCCTTAAAAACCGGGGAATCAAGCCCCTGGGCAGCGAGGGCAGGCAGGACGGCCACTGGGTCCTCATGGATTATGCGGATGTGATCATCCACATCTTCTACGAACCCGTGCGCTCCTTTTACGATCTTGAAAGCCTGTGGTCCGAGGCCTCGATCGTCGATTGGGAAAAATATGGCGGGGGATTTGCGGCGGGGACTGACTGACAGGGGATCACCATGTCTTGCTTGCCGGTTGCGCGCGCTCCTTGGTAACCGGTGAAAAGGGTTGTCCCTTCGCGTCTTCGCGTGAGAAAACTTTTCAAGACAGGTTTGGGGAAGAAGATGACAAAAGTCCGGGTCGTGGTGACTCTGCTCGTTTTCACCTTCGTAATCCTTGCGCCGGGCTGGGCTCGCCCCATTTCGTTTAGCGACGAAGAGGTCCTGGGAAAGAAGCTCATTAAGCTCATCCGCAAGTCCGCACCCCTTATCGAAGACGGCGAGATACTGACCTACGTCAATGAAGTGGGGCAGCGGTTGGTGGACCAGGTCGGCGTTACGCCCTACAAGTTCCGGTTTTTCGTTCTCGACGAGCCGGTCCCGAACGCTTTCGCCGCACCCGGAGGAAATATCTTCATCTACCGGGGCCTGCTCGAAATGATGTCCTCCGAAGACGAACTGGCTTCCATATTGGGCCATGAATGCGGGCATATAATGGCCCGACATCTCCAGCGCTCGATTGACGAGGCGAAGATCTCGAGTATCGGGATGCTGGCGGGGTTGATCGCCGGCATTTTTCTCGGCGCGCCGGGCCTGGCGGCCGGAGGCATGGCCGCAAGCCAGTCGGCTGCTTTGAAATACAGCCGCGAACACGAAATGGAAGCCGATCTGCGCGGGCTTGGGTATATGAGCAAGGCCGGCTACAACCCTGAAGCCATGCCGGCCATGATGCGAGTGCTGCTCCACCATACATGGCTTCAAAATTCCAATGTGCCCGATTACCTCCAGACCCATCCGGCCACGCAGGAACGCGTGCTGTATCTGGACGAACTGGTCAAAAAGGAGCGGGCCTCTGGTAAATTTGTCAGAAAGCCTTCGGTCGGGAATTTCAAGGTGATCCAGACAGCCCTGATAGCCGGTTACTCCGACGAGGAAAAGGCCCTGGAGCGTTTCCGGGCCGGGATAAAAAAGGGCGACAGCACTGCGGTCTACGGACTGGGACGCCTTTTCTTGAGAGAACAGAAATGGGGCCAGGCCGTCGTGGAACTCAAGAAAGCCGCCCGCCTGATGCCCTGCGATTCTTTCGTGCTGAGCACCCTGGCCGAGGCATTGCGCAAGACGGGCAAGCTGGAGGATGCCCGCCGAATTTTGGAATCCGCCCTGAGCATCGACCCTTCCTCCGCCATTGCTCACTACAGACTGGCCCTGGTGTTGATGGATTTGGGAAAAAAAGATGAGGCAATCGAAAACCTGACCCAGATCGAAGAGCTTGCCCCCACCTTTCCCGATATAGACTATCAGCTTGGCGTGGCCTTCGGCCAGACCGACAAGCTGGGGCTGGCGCATTTTTATCTCGGATGCTATTACTATCATGAAGACAATAGCGCGGCGGCAATCGAACAGTTGAAGATGGCAAAACCCCTTATTACCAACTCGCCATCGAAATTGAGAAAAACCGATGACTATCTGAACGAACTTGTGCCCAAGAAAAAGCACTGGTTCTCTTCGCGCCTGTGATTTAAACGACGGGGAAATCTTGCTTATGTTCTTTCGTAACAGTAAAGACTCGCAAAGCGGGGGGGTAGAACCGCATAGTTCTCCCTTGGAAGCCTCCCCGGAAGTAAGCACCCCACTGCTGGTCATTGCTTTGATCGGTGTGGTCGTATCTTTTCTGAGCGGATTTCATGAAAGCATTCCGTTTGCGGATTCTTTTTGCTCCAATGCCTGCTCGGATGCGGGCCGAATGCATTTTCTCCATCTCCACTTCTGGATCTGGGGCGCCCTGTTTTATGTGGCGGCCGCCCTCCTGGCCCTGGTCCGGCAAAGAAGTCTCGCCTGGATCGTATTGCCCGCCGCCGGGGTCGAAGCCGTCCTCGTCCTGATCATGATCCGCATGCAGATCCCCTGTGTTTTCTGCATCGCAAATGCCGCCGTCCTTGCCGTGCTGCTGGTGGTTGCCTGGAGATTTGACCTTATCTGGCAGCAGGCCGCCTTGGGACTTCTTTTCTTTGTGGCCTTCCTTTTTTGGGTCCCTGCCGAAAACAATCTGGCCTTTTTCGCCCCCTCCAACCCCCAAAGCCAAAACGACTACGGGGCCGCGGCCACCGTGGACGGCGAGACCATCACCAACCAGAGGCTCGACGTGCTTCTTGGCTCCAGGCTCCAGCAGATGCGTTCCGATATCTACCAGATGAAAATACAGAGGCTCGACCAAATCATAGTCGGCGCCATTCTCGACAAGGAGGCAAAGAAGCGGGGCAAAACGGTCCAGGAATTTGCAAGCGGCCTGACGGGCTCGGTCACGGTTTCCGATGACGAAGTAAACAAGTACATTCAGGAGCATCAGCAGCAACTCCAGGCTTATCTGAAAACGGTTCCCGATCTCAAACAGCGCCTGAAGCAGGGCCTTGAGGAACAGAAAAAATCCGAGGCGGTCACCCAGTATGCCCATGCCCACGAGGCCCAGTACCATGTGCGGGTCTTTATCACCGCGCCCCGTCCACCGAAGGTTGAGATCGATATCGGCCACGCTCCCACCCTCGGACCGAAAAATGCCCCGGTCACAGTCGTTGAATTCTCCGACTACCAGTGCCCGGCGTGCCGCGCCAGTCACCCGGTGGAAAAGCAGGTCAGGGCCGCCTTTGGTGACAAGCTGAGGTGGGTCTACAAGGAGTATCCGCTGCAGATGCACTCGTTTGCATTCCCGGCGGCGGAGGCCGGGTTGTGCGCCGAAGACCAGGGGAAATTCTGGCAGTATCAGGATGAACTCTACTCCACGCCCGATCTATCGGTCCCCAACATGATCGCCCTGGCCGTTAAACTCGGAATGTCAAAAGAGCAGTTTTCAAAGTGCGTTAACGGCGCCAAATATAAGGCCATGGTGCAAAGGAGTATACAGCAGGCCGTCCAGGCGGGGATAGACAAGACCCCCACCTATGTCATTAACGGGATGGTCGTTATTGGCGGACCCGGACTTGACAGGTTCAAGAGCATTATCAATGAGGAATTGAAAGAGAGGGGAATCGGAACACAGGTGGCCGGAAAGGCCAAGTGATGTTTGCCTGTTCGTTTGCCTTCCAAACGACGCAGGCTCTTGTTCCTCTCCCCGGTGGAGCCTGCCCCGGAAGAGTTTGATCCGGGGCTTTATCGAGAACGAAACCAGCGAGCAAGTCACCCGGCAGGCGTTGCGAACTGCCGGCCGACCTGACCGCGGGCGCAGCCCGGTCGGGCGGGTCGTGGCTTGGCAACCCTGTCAGCGGCGACACGCCGCGCGGGGCTTGGCAACTTGTCCGCGGCGACACTCCGCCCCCGGAAGAGTTTGATCCGGGGCTTTATCGAAAACGAAACCAGCGAGCAAGTCACCCGGCAGGCGTTGCGACATGCCGGCCGACCTGACCGCGGGCGCAGCCCGGTCGGGCGGGTCGGGGCTTGGCAACCCTGTCAGCGGCGACACGCCGCGCGGGGCTTGGCCACCCTGTCTGCGGCGACACGCCGCGCGACACGCCGCAAGGAGGAATAAATGAAGATTCTAGTAAGTGACAATCTCTCCGAATCCGGGATCGAAAAGCTTTCCAAAGTTCCCGGCTTCGAAGTGCAGGTGAGCACCGGGCTTGCCCCGGAAGAATTAAAGCGTGTGATCAAGGATTTCGATGCGTTGGTTATCCGCAGCGCCACCAAGGTCACCGCCGACCTGCTCGACAGTGCCGAAAACCTCAAAGTGGTGGGCCGCGCCGGCATCGGGCTGGACAACGTCGATATCGAAGCCGCCAGCAAACGGGGCGTAGTGGTTATGAACACCCCGGAGGGCAACGTCATTACCACCGCCGAACATACCATCGCCATGATGCTTTCCCTCACCCGCAACATCCCGCAGGCCTCCAGTTCTCTAAAGAGCGGCGCCTGGGAAAAGAAGCGTTTCAAGGGTAAGGAAGTCTACAACAAGGTGCTGGGGATCATCGGGATCGGCCGAATCGGGCGCGTGGTGGCCGAACGTGCTCAGGGGCTGAAGATGCAGGTCATGGCCTACGACCCCTTCATCAACCCCGAGGTTATCGACACCCTGGGCATCAGGGGCGCAACCTTCGACGAACTGCTTGCCGAAGCCGATTACATAACCGTCCATACCCCCTTGACCCAGGAAACCCGTAACCTGCTCAATAAAGACGCCTTCCAAAAAATGAAAAAGGGCGTCTTCGTCCTGAATTGCGCACGCGGGGGAATCGTGGAAGAAAACGACCTCTACGATGCCATCAAGGAAGGTAAAGTTGCCGGGGCCGCTCTTGACGTCTTTGTCAAAGAGCCTCCCAAGGATCACCCCCTGCTCAGCCTCGACCAGGTGATAGCCACCCCTCACCTTGGCGCTTCCACCGAAGAGGCCCAGGAAAACGTCGCCTTGGCCGTTGCCGACCAGATTACCGATTTCCTGACCCGGGGCACGATCAGAAATGCCATCAACGCGCCCAGTATCGACGGCGCGGTGCTGGTCAAGCTGCGCCCCTACCTGACCTTGGCCGAACAGCTGGGGTGCGTGCTCTCCCAGATTACCCGGGGCGCCATCCAGAAAGTGTCGGTGGATTTCGTCGGCGATGCCGCCGCCCTGGAGACCCAGACCCTCACTATCGCCGTTCTCAAGGGGATGCTCACCCCCATCCTGGGAGACATGGTCAATTATGTCAACGCGACCATCCACGCCAAGGAGCGGGACATCAGGGTCACCACCTCGGTGCGCAACGAGGCCGAAGACTTCACCAACATGATCAGCATTCATGTAAAGACCTCGAAGGGCGAAAACCTGGTGGCCGGCACCATCGTGGGCAAGAAAGAACCGCGCATGATCCGGATCAACGACTTCCGGCTGGAAGCCCCCCTGGAAGGCCATCTGCTCCTTATCCGCAACCTCGACACTCCCGGCACCATCGGCGCCATCGGGACCTGCCTCGGGCGCAACCACATAAATATTTCGCTCATGAACGTCGGGCAGATGCTCGAACGTGGGCAAAACATTATATTCCTACGCACGGATACGCCGGTTCCAGCCAATGTGATGCAGGAACTGCTCGCCATGGACAACGTCGATCATGTCCAGGCGATTGAACTCTGTTGATCGAAATGGAAGGAAATTGCCCATGGCGGAAAATGAAGAAGAAAAGGGATTTGTGGTAAAGGATCGCCGCCGCTTTACCGAGGAGGCGGAAGGCGAACAGGAGAAGCAGGAACAACGGGGAAGCGGCGAACCGGCTTCCGGCGAGCCGCCGGGCGGGGGAGCCGAGTCCGCTTTCGAGCAAGAGGAGCATGAGCAGGGTCCCTTTCCGGAAGTGACGTTGGCCACCTTCATCTTCTCACTTAGTTCGTCGGCGCTGGTGCACCTGGGGGAGATCCCCGAACCGGAAACCAACCGGACATTGGTTGATTTGACCATAGCAAAGCAGATCATCGACACGCTGGGAATGCTCCAGGAAAAAACAAAGGGCAATCTCGACCACGACGAGGAAAACCTGCTGAGGTCCGTGCTCTACGATCTGCGGATGCGCTATGTCCAGAAGTCGGGTAAATAGCCGGTGAGCGCCAGGCAAGACCTCATAGCCGCAAACGGGCGCAAGGAAGAGGATTTGATCCTGCGGGTTCCAGCCAAGATCAACCTGTGGCTCGAAGTGGTCGGAAAAAGAGAAAACGGCTACCACGATTTGTCCAGCCTGATGCTGCCCGTTTCGGTCTTTGACCGCATAACGGTGGGGGTGCGTCCCGGGAGGGAAGGCATATCGATCTCGTGCGACACGTCCGAAATCCCCTCCGATGAGCGAAACCTGGCCTGGCGGGCGGCCCAACTTTATCTCCAAGCCGGCGCCATCCGGGCCGGGGTGGATATAGGGATCGAAAAGCGCATCCCCTGGGGCGCGGGGCTGGGCGGTGGCAGTTCGGACGCCGCCGGAGTTCTTTGCGCCCTGAACTCCTTTTTCGAAAACCCCGTGGCGC
Organism: Syntrophobacteraceae bacterium; assembly: GCA_031292195.1. Lineage (GTDB taxonomy): Bacteria > Desulfobacterota > Syntrophobacteria > Syntrophobacterales > Syntrophobacteraceae > SbD1. Next base: position 23,740 of record JARLHP010000105.1, on the reverse strand, counting down.
CGGCCGAACTTCACGCACTGGCCCTGGCGCTCGGGGCCGATGTGCCTTTTTTCCTCGACTCTCGCCCCGCCCTGGCCACTGGAATCGGCGAGAAGCTGGAATTTACCCGAAGCGCGCCCGCCTACCAGCTGCTTCTCATAAAGCCGCCTATCAGCGTGCCGACGGCTTGGGTATATCAAAGTTTAAAATTGACAAAACGCGCGGCTCAAATTAAATTAGCTAGTTTCGAAGAGCGTCCATACCAATTGGGAGACCTCATCGAAAATGATCTTGAAACGGTCACCGTTCCCCGATACCCGGTCATAGCCGAAATCAAGCGATGGTTGATCGGTAAGGGAGCGTTGGCGGCTTCCATGAGCGGATCGGGGCCGACGGTGTTTGGAATCTTCAAGACCGGCGGCGCGGCGGCTGATGCCGCCGGAATGGCCCGGGTAGAGTGGTCCGACTGCTGGGTCCACACCGCGCGGGTGATCGAAGGTAAAGACTGATATTGCCGGAGCTGTGAGTCTTTTTTCACCTCCGCTGTAACCAAATCCGCATTTGCGGAATTTCGTGTTGGGGCGTCGCCAAGCGGTAAGGCACGGGTCTTTGGATCCCGCACTCGGAGGTTCGAATCCTCCCGCCCCAGCCATTTTTTTCTCCGTTCGCCGGTTGGCAAGCGGGGCAGAGTGATATTATGTGGAGCCGTTTAACTCTTTTTGCCGGAAATTCGAACACCGACCTTGCACAAAAGGTTTGCGCGCAACTGGAAATCAGCCCCGGCAAAGCCCTTATAGGCCGTTTCAGCGACGGTGAGATAAGGGTTGAGCTTTGCGAAAACGTAAGAGGTAAAGATATTTACGTCCTGCAGTCCACGTGCCCGCCCGTCAATGAAAATCTGATGGAGCTTCTGGTTATCATCGATGCCCTCAAAAGAGCCTCCGCGCGGCGGGTAAGCGTCATCATACCCTATTACGGTTACGGGCGGCAGGATCAGAAGAACAAGCCCCGGGTCCCCATCGCCGCGAAGGTGGTGGCCGACCTTTTAAGCATTGCCGGCGCCGACCACGTGATCACCATCGACCTGCACGCCGACCAGATCCAGGGGTTTTTCCGTATTCCCGTCGATCATTTGCTGGGCACGACCGCGCTGATCGAAGCTATCAGAGGCGAACTTACCGGAGACGAAATAGTCATCGCCCCCGATGCCAACGGCACCCCCAGGGCAAGGTTTTTTGCCGAACGCTTGAAGCTGGACCTGGCCATTATGGACAACCGGGAGAAAAACGGCAGCTATCCCAGAATCGTTGGCAACGTCAAGGGCCGCAAGGTTATCATTCTCGACGACATGATCGATACGGGCAAAACGGTGGTGCGCACTGCGGGCGCCGCCTGCCAGGCCCTGGCCGCAAGCATTACGGTCTGTGCGGTGCACCCCCTGTTCTCCGGGATGTCGGTGGAAAAGATAGAGGAATCGGCCATTGAGAAGGTACTGGTGACCGACACCATTCCGCTTTGCGAAAAGGCCAAGGCCTGCGGAAAAATTCATGTGGTGAGCATTGCTCCCATGATTGCCGAAGTTATTAAACGGTTGCATTTTGAGGAATCCATCAGTTCGATATTCAGGGAATATTAATGTTGCGGCGCTCCGGGTCCTGTTGGCTAACTTGTGGCCGGCCGGTCCCGCGTCGCTCGTGATTAAAGAAATTTGCGCCGGTTGCATAGGGAGGTTATGTAAATGAGTTTGGAACTCCAAGCGGTACTGAGACAAAAAACGGGGAAAGGCGGCGCGCGCAGCGTACGCAGGGATGCCATGGTCCCGGGGATCCTCTATGGACCCAAGACGCCGGCCACCGCACTTTCGGTTTCTTCCCCTGTTCTGGAGAAGTTTTTGCGAGATAAGGGAACCGAAAGCAAGCTGCTCAATCTTACGATCGGCGAAGGCGATACGCGCCAGGTGCTCATTCGCGAGATTCAGACCCACCCGTACCGGAGGCGCTTTTTGCACATAGACTTCTATGAAGTGCCCCTCGACCAGCAGATCACCTTGGAGGTGGCCGTCGAACTGGTGGGCGATGCGGTTGGCGTGCAGAAAGGCGGGGAGCTAAACCTCATCCAGAGAACGCTTGCCGTGCGCTGTCTGCCGGACCAGATACCGGAGAGCATCCGGATAGACGTAAGCAAACTCGATTTGGGAGATGTGCTTCATGTCGAGGATCTGGTGGCCGAAGCCACCTACGTGTTCGACGATGCGCCCTCGACCGGTGTGGTGAGCGTGGAGAGCCCCGAGAGTGCTGCCAAGACCCCTGAGGAAGAAGCGAAAAAATAGTTTTCCATGGGTGATCTCAGCCGCAACGAAGAGCAAATCCTGGCCGTCATCGGTTTGGGCAACCCGGGGAAAGAATACGCCGGCTCCCGCCACAATGCGGGGTTCGTGGTCCTCGACCGGTTGATTGCGCACTATTTGCCCTCGATGATGGAACGCAAGTTTCGCGCCTCCTGGGGGTTTGCGATGGCCGAGGGCCGCAAAGTGCTCTTCGTTAAGCCCCTCACCTATATGAACAGAAGCGGCGAAGCGGTCGGCGAGCTCCTCAAATACTTCTCCATCCCCCCCGGAAGGATGCTGGTCGTCCATGACGACCTCGATCTGCCTTTCGCCAGGATTCGCATTGCCCAGAGAGGCGGCTCGGGCGGTCACCGGGGGATTCAGTCCATAATGGATCATGTGGGCGGCCCCGATTTTGCGCGCCTTAAAATCGGGGTCGGACGACCAAAACACGGGGAGCCGGTCGAAGATTTCGTCCTGCTTCCCCCCTACTCCGAAGACCGTGAAAATTTCCAAAAAGTGATCGCCCAGGCTGAAGAAGCCGTCCGCGCCGTTCTTGCCGCCGACCTCTCCGAGGCCATGAACCGGTTCAACCGCCGCGATTGACAAATCCCGCCAGAGAGCGGCTCTATGCCTCGCCGCTTACCTTGCTGCCCTCTTACTCGAATCCAAATTGTGTGCCGGTGTAACAACTCTGCGGCAGCTTTGACCAAAATGCCTGGGAGACCCCAGCCCCCATTGCCTGCCGCTTGCCAATGCGTTTTCGGCATTATACCCTACAAGGTAGTGAGGAAAAACGCTTGCTGGAGGCTATGCTTCCGGCAGCGCCCGGGTGATCGTGAAGAAAGCTGATGCTGCTATCGAATATGTCATGGCCCGAACACGCGCACAGTCAGATGGACGGGAGAAACATTGCTTGACGCCTCTGCCGGAGTAAGCGACACTAACTGGATCGAATTCGAGATAACCGCCATAGGAGGCGCAGATATGGCCCTTAATGACCGTGTCGAGATGAGCCCGAAGATTATGCTGGGCAAGCCGGTGATCCGTGGGACTCGTATCACGGTTGAGTTGATCGTTAGGAAGCTTAGCGAAGGAGCCAAGGAAACAGACCTCATGGATGCCTATCCTCACCTTACCGTCGAGGATATACGGGCTGCGCTCGCTTATGCCGCTGACAGCCTGGCTCACGAAGAAGTTATTCCGTACAAAACCGGTGCATCCGATGTCGAAGCAGGCGATCCTGTTCCTGGCAGATGAAAGCTGTGATTTTACGGTGGTTCGCGCCTTGAGATCCGCTGGGCATGACGTTAAAGCTATTGTGGAGGAATGCCCGGGTGCGCCCGATGAGAAAGTCATGCGGATTGGAATCGAAGAAGGTCGTATCCTGTTAACAGAAGATAAGGATTTTGGACGGATGGCTTTCGCCGGCGCGGGCGGCAGTACGGGCGTCATTTTCATTAGGTTTCCAACGCAGGCCCGATCTGCTCTCCCGGAAACCATCCTTTCCTTTGTGAATCAGGTGGGGGACAAGCTGAGGGGGGCTTTTGCAGTCGTTGAACCGGGTCGAATGCGACTGACTTCCATCCCTGAGAGATGAGTTTATGGAGCCTTGTTACAAAGTTGCAACGCCACGGAGGGAGGTCCGTGAGGGGCGTTGGTTTAATCCGGATGAGTTTGCGATCCAACCTCGAACGAGTCATCGCCGGGACCGCTCCCGCGGATTACCGTGAGCCGGACAAATTCTTCCAGAACGTCGCCAGGGATTCTGCCGATTAGTGCCTTGAAAGGCGTGCTCAACTCCCCCCGGAATGGACGGTGCGACAGCGGAGGCTTGGCTGGCGTCCATCCGAAAAGTGGGCACGAGAAAGCGGCTAAAGGGGGTCGGGGGATTTGGTAGGGGCAAAGCGAATCCACGAAGCACACGAAGGATCACGAAGCAACACCTAAGGCCTTTTGATCTTCCTTAGTGATCCTTCGTGATCCTTGGTGGAGATTATTAAAACCCCATGTCGTCATCCATGTTTGGACCATGGATTTCATGAGCCTGCCGAGCCGGCCTTACCGAGGCCCGCCGTGAGCCGCTCATCACACTTGGTCCGCGCCCCTGGAAGCCCCGGGATTGCGGAGTGTCGTTTGGGGCTTCGGATCACCCGCGCCGGTTCCAGAGCCGATCCCGCAAAAGTTCCACCTCCGTCTGGCGTTGCCCCCCTCTAATGATGGCCTTCCCGGGCCGTCAACGCCTCCGCTCTTTATTGCGCTACGCACAGAATGCGGCAATTTCCCGACCCAGCAAGTAAAGAAAAGTCTCATTGCCGTTGCCGCGTTTACCGATCCTTTTGATATCTTTCAGTTTAAAAAGGGGGAAGGATTGTCTTGCATGTTGGAATCTGTGCCAAAACCGGATGGCGAAAACCTCTGCTCACTCCACGAGCTTTGTGGGACGCCGATGGATCCTGGAAGCTTTCTGCGATGGTCCGTGCGGATCACACGCTCCTTGGTCGAACTGCACGGGCAAAACATGGTTCACAGAAATATCTGGCCCGACAACATTCTGGTCGATCTTGAAACCGGCGCCGTCGCGCTTGCCGATTCCTCCATGATTTCCAACCAGCGCTACCAGGAACAACCAGCCCGGAGAACCGGCAGGATGGAAAGCTCGCTCGCCTATACGCCGCCCGAACAAATCGGGCGGTTGAACCTTCCGGTGGACCACCGGGCCGATCTGTATTCCCTCGGGGTCGTCTTCTACCAAATGTTGACAGGGATATTGCCGTTTAAAGCCGCCGATGCCCTGGAATTGGTTCATTGCCATATTGCCCGTTTGCCGCGGTGCCCGGTTGAGATTCTCCCCTGGTTGCCCCCGGTGGTTTCCTCCATTGTGATGAAGCTGCTGGCCAAAGACCCCGATGAACGCTACCAGACGGCCATCGGCCTGGAATTCGATCTGGCCAAATGTCTTGAGCAATGGGATGCGGGCAAGGATATCGAGTCTTTCGAACTGGCAAACAAGTGGGATCGTTGCGACCGCTTGACCATACCTCGCAAGCTCTATGGCCGCGCACAGGACATCGATCTGCTCTTCCAGGTCTTTGAGCGTGTCCTCAAAAACGGAGTTCCCGAGCTTCTGATGATCACCGGGTACTCCGGAATAGGGAAGACAGCCCTTGCTCGGGAATTATACGCGCCTGTCGTTCGGGAACATGGTCGGTTTATCTGGGGAAAGTTCGACCAGTACAAACGCGATATTCCTTACGCCACCATCGCCGGAGCATTCCAGGAACTGGTGCGCCAAATTCTTACGGAGCGCGAAGACCGCCTCGATATATGGAGGCGGCGGCTAATGGATGCGCTCGGCCTCAACGGCCAACTCATCGTTGACCTCATTCCACAGGTCGAACTCATCATAGGCAGCCAGCCGCCAGTGCCCGAACTGCCTCTGATCGAAGCGGAAAGCCGCTTTAACCTGGTGTTTCTAAGATTCGTTGAAGTGTTTACAAGGCAAGGCCACCCCCTGGTGCTTTTCCTGGATGACTTGCAGTGGGCTGACCCGGAAAGCCTCAGGTTGATGGAGCAAATCATAACCTGCCCCGACATCGGCCACTTGCTTCTGATAGGCGCATACCGCGACAACGAGGTTTGCCCCGCCCGGCCTCTGGCGTTGATGCTGGACCGCGTTTATAGTAACCGAGCTTTTTCCGGGACCATCAACCTTTCTCCCCTGTCCTTCGAAGATGTCAACAGCCTGACAGCGCACACTTTTCGTTCGGTGCCCGCCCGGGTCGAACCGCTCGCAAGACTCGTGCACGAAAAGACTGCCGGAAACCCTTTTTTTGTTATCCAATTTCTCATGGCCCTCCACACGGGGCGCTTTGTGAAATTCGACCCCGCCGAAGGCTGCTGGAAATGGGACCTGTCCTCCATTCGGGCCAGGGGCTATGCGGACAATGTGGTGGAACTCATGGTCGGCAAACTCAGAGACCTCTCCCCGCAAACGCAGAAGAACCTGATGTTGGCCGCATGCATCGGTAATAGATTCGATCTGCGGACCCTGGCCGTTATCAGCGAGACCTCTTTACAAGAGGCGCGCAAGGCCCTGTTGGCAGCCCTGGGGGAAGGACTCCTGGTTCCAGAAACCCGGAGCCGGTATACTTTCCTGCATGATCGAGTGCAGCAGGCGGCCTATTCTCTAATTGCCGAGGAGAATCGTTCGGAGGTGCATCTTCGTATTGCCCGACTTCTGCTGGCGCGAACTCTGCCCGAGGATCTCGACGAGAGGGTTTTCGATGTTGTGAACCAGTTCAACCTCGGCCTGCCGCTTATTGGCGACCCCGAGGAGAGATACCGGGTGGCCGAGTTGAACCTCATCGCCGGCCAGAAAGCCAAGGCGTCTACTGCTTATGTTTCGGCCTTGAACTACTTGTCAACCGGCGCAACTCTCTTGGACGATGCGGCATGGACCGCCAATTACCAGTTGGCGTTTGATTTATACAAGGAACTTGCTGAAGTTGAATATCTAAATGCAAATTATGCTCATTCCAAAGAGTTAATCGACATGGTAATTAGCAAGGCAAGATCTAACTTGGAAAAGGCAAAGTTGTACCGTATATTGATAATTGTTAACACAGTAACATCAAAATACAATGAGGCTATTGAATATGGAAGGATGGCGTTGAGTTTATTAAATGTATATCTTCCAGAGAAACACTTAGATAAAGAGTTAAATATTATATTATCCAATACAAAAAAGATCATTGAAACTGGCGATATATCATCATTGGTAAATCAACCGGAAATAACCGATATATATAAAAGGACTGTTGTAGAAATACTTTCTGAAATGATGGTCCCGGCTCGTTATTCCAATGACATTTTTTTTCAAGTCCTAACTGTGGTAACCGTTCAATTCTCGCTGCAATATGGCGCTATTTCAAAATCTCCGGTAGGCTATAGTGCTTATGGAATGCTTCTAAGCTCCAAAAACAACTATAGAGAAGCTTATGAATTTGGTGAGCTGGCCCTCAAGCTAAGTGAAAGATTTAATGATTTAGCACAAAAATGTCGGGCCTGTTTCATTCTTGGGCATTATTTGAATCATTGGGTCAACCATTTGAATTGCGCCGATGATTTTAATAATGAAGCCTACAGGGCCGGTTTGGCCTCCGGCGAATTGCAATGGGCCGGCTATACCCTTGCCTATAAACTTTTCCCGCCCTTCTATCGTGGCGCGGCCCTGGACTCCCTTCGGGCCGAAATCCCCAGCCTGTTGCTCTTCACTCGGAAAAACAAAAATGAATGGGCCACCGACACCCTGCTCGGACTTCAATTGGCGCTTTCCAGGCTGGAGCCGGATTCCTCCTCTTTACAGCAGCCCATGGTTCTCTTTGATGACAACTTCGATCAGGAATATCTGAAACAGTGCAGGGAGCACGGAAGTTTCGGAGCCATGGGACGCTATGCGGTCTTAAAGGCTCAGCTCCTTTATCTGTACGGTCGGGCCGGGGAAGCTCTCGAAGCCGCCTCGATGGCCGGTGAGCTCGTGGGGTTTTTCTCCAGCTCCATATCGGTTGCCGCGCTCAATTTTTACCACTCACTGATTCTGGCCGCTTTGCATGACGATGCTTCAGAAGAACAGAAGATCGCCTATGCCGATGGAATCAGAACAAATCAGGAATCTATGAAAACGTGGGTGGATAATTGTGCAGAGAACTTCAACCATCAATATCTTCTGGTGGAAGCCGAGCTGGCCCGAATCGGCGGAAAAGAAATGGAGGCCGGGCGCCTCTATGAGCAGTCCATCCGATCGGCAAGAGAAAACGGGTTCGTACAGAACGAGGGCATGGCGTGCGAACTGGCTTCCCGGTTTTATCGGCACCACGGCCTGAAGACCGTATCAGACGTTTACCTGCGAAAAGCCAGAACATGCTATGCCGAGTGGGGGGCCGAGGGAAAGCTCAAGCAGCTGGAAAGCCAACATCCCTGGCTCCTGCAAGAGGCAAAAGTCGCCTGCGGGGGAGGAGCGGACGCTCAGATAGGACATCTGGATGCCATTTCGGTGGTCAAGGCTTCACAGGCTATCTCCGGTGAGATCGTCCTTTCCAGGCTGCTGGAGACGCTGATGCGAACCATGATAGAAAATGCCGGCGCACAGACGGGTTCTCTGATTCTCACCCACGGCGACGGGCTGTTCGTTGCCGCAACGGCCAGTGTCGAGGGAACGCGGATCGAAGTAATGCAACCCGGTCCGGCGCTTGTGGCGTCAGCACTCCCGTTATCTATCCTCAACTATGTCGCACATACCGAAGAAAGCGTAATTCTAAGCGACGCTTCCGATCAAAACATGTTCTCTTCGGATGAATACCTCCTGAAAAACGGGCCCCTTTCCGTGATGTGTCTGCCCCTTTTGCACCAGGCAAAGCCCATTGGAATGCTCTACCTGGAAAACAGTCTCATAAAGGGGGCTTTCACCACCGGTAGGATCGCGGTCCTCGAGGTGCTGGCGGCACAGGCGGCCGTCTCGCTCGAAAATGCCGCCCTCTACCTGGAGCGCAGCCGCAACGAGGCCGCCCTGCGGGAATCCGAACAGAAATATCGGACAATCTTTGAGAACAGTGGGACGGCTATCATATACATCGAAGACGATATGACCATTTCCATGTGCAACAAAGAGTTTGAAAAACTTAGCGGATATACCCGGATGGAATTGGAAGGCAAAATGAAATGGACCGGATTCGTGGCAAAGCCCGACGAGCTGGAACGAATGAAACGCTATCACAGCCTGCGCAGAGTTCAGCCGGGAGAAGCGCCTCAGACCTACGAATTCCAATTCATCGACCGTGAAGGCAAACTCAAGGAAGCCATGATATCCGTGACGGTGATACCGGGCAAGAAGCAGAGCCAGGCGGCGGTATTGGATATAACGGAGCGAAAGCGCGCCGGAGAGGAGCGCGCCCGGCTGGTGACCGCCATCGAGCAGGCTGCGGAAGCCGTATTCATAACCGATGCCAATTTTATCATCGAGTACGTAAACCCGGCTTTCGAGCGTATAAGCGGCTTTGGCAAAAGCGAGATCATAGGGCTCCATACCCGTATTCTCAAAAGCGGCAGGCATGACCAGACCTTTTACCGGAAGATACAGGACACTCTGTCCCGGGGAGAAGTCTGGGCAGGTCGTCTCACCACCAAAAAAAAGGACGGAACTTTCTACGAAGCGGAGGTTACCTCCTCACCGGTTCGTGACCAGTCGGGGGCCACGATCAATTACGTATCCATCCATCGCGATATCACCCAGGAGGTAAAACTGGAGATGGCGCTTCGCCAGGCCCACAAGATGGAGGCCCTCGGTACCCTGGCCGGCGGTATAGCTCACGATTTCAACAACATCCTCATGGCCATCATCGGCTATACTGAAATAGTCCATTTCAACTTCTCGGAGGATAGCGCGGAGAAACACCAGCTGGAACAGGTGCTCAAAGCCGCTTTTCGTGCAAAAGACCTGGTGCGGCAGATTCTTGCTTTCAGCCGCCTGGGCGAGTTGGAACGAAAACCCGTACAGATTGTCTCCATTGTCAGAGAGGCGCTCGATTTGCTGCGTTCTTCACTGCCCTCCACGGTCGAAATTCGAGAAGAACTCTTTATAAGTTCGGAAGAAAGCGCGGTGTTGGCGGACTCCACACAAATCCACCAGGTCTTGATGAACCTTGCCACTAATTCAGCCCATGCCATGCGCCTGCGGGGGGGCATCCTGAGTGTGAGCTTGTCCGCGGTCGAAGACGATGTTTTTCTGGTCTCCCGCCACCTGGATCATAAAACCGGGCCCTTTTTGAGGCTTACCGTGAGTGATACGGGCCATGGCATTGAACCGGGGGTGATGGAAAGAATATTCGACCCTTACTTTACCACCAAGGGTACCGGAGAAGGCTCGGGGATGGGGCTGGCGGTGGTCCAGGGAATCGTCAGGAGCCATGGCGGAACGATTGAAGTCTGTAGCGAACCCGGCAAAGGAAGCTCCTTCCATGTCTATCTGCCAAGAAGTGAAGCGAAGGCGCCGGAAAAAGAGGTCACTTTCAAAGATATCCCCGGTGGGTGCGAACGGATCCTGTTCGTTGACGACGAAGAATTCCTGGCTTCCCTGGGAAAAGAGATTCTGGAGCCCCTGGGCTATAGTGTCACTGTCAAAACGAGCAGCAGCGACGCCCTGGAAATTTTCAGGGCCAACCCGGGCGATTTTGACCTGGTAATAACGGACATGACCATGCCCATTCTGACAGGCATGGAGCTCTCCCATAAGATCATGGCCCTCCGACCCGGGATGCCCATTATTTTGTGCAGCGGGTTCAGCGACTTGATCAGTGGAACCCGGGCCAGGGAACTTGGAGTCCGCGAGTTTATCATGAAGCCTTATGATATCGCCGGCTTCACAAAAACGATCCGCAGGGTCCTCGATAACGGCTGATCTTCCTTGGTGATCCTTCGTGAATCCCTTGGTGTGCTTAGTGGAGATTATTAAAACCCACGCCGCCGTGCGAACCCTCAAAGCGACTCAAAAACCCCACCCCCTTCTGGAGTTCTCCGTCCAGGTAGACCTGGAGATATTGGCCCTCGGTGCAGGCCGGCACGTTGATTACCCGCACGATGGCCTCGGGCGGGGAGTGCGGATCGAGCGCGGCCAGTCCGTCGGGTGAGTCCCTGAAAAAATCCTCCCGAAACACCGTGCCGGGGCTGTCGGCATAGATGGCCAGCGGGACGATATTGGCCTCCACCAGGTCGTTGAAAAAATGGGTGCCAAAAGAGGGTTCGGGCCTCGCCCCGATGTCCCGTACCGCTATTTCGGCCAGCACCTTAGTGCGGTTTATATCTTCATAGCTGACCTTCACTCCCATCTCTACGTCGTTTGTCCCCCACCTCCCGGGTCCGAAAAGGGCGTACTTTTTGCCCGCCAGCAAGCGGTTGATTCTTCCCACGGTACGCCCCACGGCTATCCGTTCTTCAAAAGTGGAAATTGCGGCGTAGGCCCGGGGATCGACATAGACGATGTATTCGATGTCCTTTACCGCGCTGCTGAAAAGTACGCTGCTGCACGTAAAGAGCACCTTTTGCGGCTCGATTGCCTCCGGGATCGAAACTTTTCCCACAAGACCGCTCACGGCCAGCGCGCGGCACTGCAGCACATAGAGGATGCCCCCGTCCCAGGCGAATTCGACTTCGACCGGCCTGCCGTGCGCCTCTTCCAACTGGTGAAGAATTCTTTTGAGAAGCCCTGCCACCGGCGTTTTGGACAGAAGGTTATCGAAAGTGACACAACCGCTGAACCAATCGATATTCTCCGTTTTAAATAAAGGCGGCGCCAGATGCCCTTCCTTCTCCGCGGATACGACGTAGTAGAGGTCCGGGCAACCGCTTGACTGGAACAGTTCGGTTGCCGCAATGGTCACGATGGAGTTCGAACGTAGCTCCAGAACGTCCACCAGCCGCTGGGAATATTTTTTTATCTCTTCGGCGCTCACCTCCGGGCGAAGCAGTGGATGGCTCAAGGGAACCATCCTGGGATAGTCCGGCCCGATGCGATCCACCGCCCGCGTGCCCAGGCCGAAAACCAGCCTGAGCAGCCCGTCCGATCTCACTATCCTCTGCGTCCAGGCGTACATGTTCTGAGAGTAGGCCACCCCGGCCGCGGTGGGGAAAAAGTAATCCCCGTGGCGCCTTCCGACCACCTTTTGTACCAGGATGCTCATACGTTCGTCGAAATCGAGCAGGTTGTGGTCCTTGCGGTACAGAATGGCCCGCGGGCTGAAGACGCTGGTGAGCACCTGTTTGAGTGCCCCGGTGAATTCGGCCGTGCGGGTGTCGAGGTCGCCCTGGTTGGCGATGAAAACCGAGTCGTATTTGCCGGAGAAAGTAAAACCCACGTTATCTTCGAGCAGGCTCGAAGAGCGGATTATGAGAGGGTGTCCGCCCACTTGCTCCAAAAAATCCCGGAACTGGGCGATCACATCGGAGGGAAAGGAGGCCCGTTCAATCGTTTCGCAAATCTGGCTGAATTCCTCCTCGATTGTTTCCAGGTTTTTGTATTTTTGAGAGTGAAGCCAGAAGAGGTCGTTTGTGTCCAGAAAATCGGTCAGAAAACCGGAGGTGAAATAGTAGGATTCGGGAATCCGGACGTATTTTTCGAATTCGGGGTCTATCGGTCCCAACGCGGGCAGGATGATCTTATAGGCCAGGAACATGCCGGCCGATTTGCCCCCTATCCGTCCTTCCCGACGGGGGTTGCGGATGATGCGCTCCATCAGCTCGTCCATGTCCCGGATGGTGATGTGGTTTTTGGCCACGCCCAGGAAAGGGAGCTGATCGGAAATGAAGCGGCTGAGAAGGCCCACGCGCACGCCCATCGATTCGCCGGGCTGTATGTAAAGACTGCCTTTGGGGACCGCGCAGAATTCTTTCACCGCTTTGCGAATCCGGGCCGAGGTGGCCCCTTCGGAGTTCATCAGCTTGGTAAGGATCCTGAAGGCCTCGCGTTTTCTCACCAGGTTGATATGGTTTTCGACGTCCTCCCGGGAAAGGTGATGGGCAAAATAGACGTCGGTGAGTATGCCCGTCACCTCTTTTATGGCCCGCTCCTCGGAGGGCTCGCCCAGCGCCTCCAAAAGAGCGAGCGCATCGCCGCGGATCGACTCCCCGCAGACCAGTTCCCGCTCGCACAACACGGACAGAAACAGTTCGCGGATCTCGCCCATCAGGTGGGGATACTTGAGTATCTGCTCGTGGACGCGATAGGCGCGAACAAGGTCGGTCGAGCGGATGTCTTCGGAGGAAAATGGGGGGTTTCCCTTCCGCGCCATTTTAGACCCATCCACGCAGTTTGCACGCCTCGGCCACTCGGGCGATCGCCACCAGGTAGGCCGCTTCTCTTAGAGGGATCTTATTGCGCAGGCTCATTTCATGGACGCTTTCAAACGCCTGGGTCATCCTCTTGTCGAGCCGCCAGTGGACTTCCTGGAGTTCCCAGTAGAGGTTGTAGGCATTCTGGACCTGTTCGAAATAGGATACGGTCACCCCTCCGGCATTGGCCAGGAAGTCCGGCAGTACGATTGTGCCCTTTTCACCCAGGATGCGGTCCGCCTCCGGAGTGGTGGGACCGTTCGCCAGTTCGCAGCAAATCCTGCATTGGAGATTCTCCGCGTTGTCGGCCCGGATGACGTTTTCCAGGGCGGCGGGGAAAAGGACCGTTACCGGAAGTCCCAGGATTTCTTCGTTGGTTATTTCCTCCGCGCCGGGGAAGCCTTTTACCGCACCGCTTCTGATCTTGTGATCGACCAGGGCCGCCGCGCTGATCCCTTTGGGGTTGTATACGCCGCCCTTGGAATCGGAGGCCGCCACCAGCTTTAGTCCCAGAATCTCCTCCCCCAAAAGGGCTGCGTTCATCCCCGCGTTGCCAAAGCCCTGCACCGCCATCGGCGCGCCTTTCAAGTCTATGTTGCCCACCGCGGCCGCTTCCCGCGTAACATAGATGCCGCCCCTGGCGGTCGCGTCCTGCCGGCCTTTGGATCCCCCCAGGGCCAGCGGTTTTCCCGTGATCACCCCCGGGTGATTTTCTCCCACGATGGTTTCATATTCATCCATCATCCAGGCCATGATCTGCGGCGTGGTGTAGACGTCGGGGGCCGGAACGTCCTTGGTAACCCCGATCGAGCCGGCCATGGCCCGCACGTAGGCGCGCGCAAGACGCTCCTTTTCCATTTCGGAGAGTTCCTTCGGGTTGCATACCACCCCGCCCTTGCCTCCCCCCAGCGGCAGGTCCACCACCGCCGTCTTCCAGGTCATCCAGGCGGCCAGAGCGCGGACCGTGTCCATGGTCTCCAGGGGATGCCATCGGACCCCCCCCTTGGCCGGGCCTCGCGCCGTGTTGTAGCGGATTCTGAACGCATGGTAGATCCTGGTCGAACCGTCGTCCATCTTCACCGGCAGGGTCGCTTTCAGCTCCCGCATCGGCCAGCGGAGCAGTTCATGGGTGGCATCGTCCAACTCCAACTTTTCGGCTGCCTGGTCTATCTGCTGCTGGGCTATCGCAAACGGATTGAACTGCTCTGTGCTCATAATCGCTCCTGTTTGATCCACGATACCTCACCGGCCGTTCAGCGCGCGAGGTGCCAGGCTATGGCGAACAGGCCGGTGGCGATAAGTACGGCCTCTATCAACACCTCGTAGATGGGGTCCTCACGCAGTCTTCTGGTGAAGCCTATCTTCAGAAAAAGTCCATAAATGAGCGCTGGTGCGATCAGAAAATAGGAAAATCGGGTGGAGACCCCGGCAAGAGGGCCGCAAGCGGCTGTCAGCACAAGGGCGATGAGGGTGCCCACCGTGAAACGGACAGTACTCCTTTCGCCTGCCAGCACCACCAGGGTTTCTTTGCCGACCAGCCGGTCGCCCTGGAGCGCCAGCAGGTCGTTCATGGTGGTTCGTACCAGGGCCAGAAGGAAAATGGCCCAGCCCGCGTAGGCCACCCGCAAGGGGTAGTTGCTTGTAAAGTAGGGCAGAACGCAGACCGAAGCCCAGGCCGTCGGAACCAGAAAAGTCTTCGAAGTCGGAATGTCCTTGATCTTGACCGGGAACCGCTGCCAATCGGCCGGCAGGAAGAGCTTTACCCCGTAGAGAACACCCAGCAGTATGAGCACCAGCATGGCCAGGAAATTGGCAAATCCCGTCCGGTAAGCCAGGGCCAGGGCAATGCCCAGGGATACGGCGCTGGCGGCCATGAAGGCCGCTCGCCACTTCATGTAAAAAGCGGCTCTGCCCGGATCGTTCAACTCGATCGAATCCTGGTCCAGGTATACGTTAAGCGAATGCATGGCGAAGGCATACCCGGCGGCCATCACGCTGTAAGCCGCGTTCCCGGCCAGGTTTGTCAGGGCGGCGGCGATCTGGGTAAGAAGCGCCGTGGCCAGGGCGATATAGAAGTTACCGTAGGCCAGTCCATCCATGAGGTGTTTTAATCTGAGTCTTTTCCCCGCCCCCGGTCTTATCCCCTCCAGAAAGTCCACAACGTTGCGGATTATCCAGTTGGGCGTGGACGCTCCGGCCGATACGCCCACGCAGGAGTAGCGGGCCATCACTTCGGGGTCGAGTTCGACTTCCGTTTCGACGTGGAAAGTCGGGATCTGGCACTCCCGCGCAACTTCGGCCAGTCTCAAGGTGTTCCCGCTGTTAAGCCCCCCCACGATCACCATCGCCTCGACCCGCGAGCACATCTGCCGGACCTCGGCCTGCCGTTCGTGGGTGGAATCGCAAATCGTGTTCTTGACTATCCCGTTCGGGTATTTCTTTAAAAAGGCTTCCTGGATTTCCCGGAAAACCTCCTCGTTTTGAGTGGTTTGCGCCACCAGGAGCACCTTGTCCCAGTCTGCCGGAAAGTCCTCGATCTGTTCGGGCCGGTTTATCACCGCCCCCCGGTTTTCGGTGTAGCCCAGAAGCCCGATGACTTCGGCGTGGTCCGCATCTCCCGCGATTATGGTGTTGTAGCCCCGCCTGGCGTGGATCTTTATGGCCGCATGCACCTTGGCCACCCGTTTGCAAGTGGCGTCCAGAAGAGTAGCGCCCTGCTCGTGGAGCTGCTGGCGGCTGTAGGGAGGAATGCCGTGCGCCCGGATCACCACCTTCCGGCCCGCGCAGCGCTCTATCCGGCTTTCTTCCGCAACCCCCTTTTTCGCCAGCATCGACAGCACCTGCGCGTTATGGATGAGTGGCCCGAAAGTGCAGATATCCTCGCCTTTCTGACGCTGCTGAATGGCGTTCATGGTAATTTCAATGGCGCACCGGACCCCTTTGCAAAATCCGGCTGTCTTGGCGATTACAACTTTCATTTTCTTTCCCGCATTTTTGTGAAAAGCGATCCACGAAGTACACCAAGGAGCACACGAAGGAACACGAAGCAATACTCCAAGGCATTCTGCTCTTCCTTAGTGATCCTTAGTGTGCTCCATGGATAAATCCTATCAGCTTTGGCAGCCCCTGGCAACCATGCCGGGCAAAAGCGATCCACGAAGTACACCAAGGAGCACAAAGCAACAACCCAAGGCCTTTTTGATCCAGCCCAAGTCCTTCTGATCTTCCTTAGTGGTCCTTCGTGCTCCCTTAGTGTGCTTAGTGGATAGAATTAGAATTTAATCCAAAAGGGTGGTAAAACGCACCAATGGAAAGAGTGGATCTCACAATTCTAGGGGCAACCGAAGCGGAAATTGCTCCCCTTGCCCTCGAATCAACGCGGACGATCCGCCTTGCGGACCGCTCCTTTTCACTCATCACCCATCGCGGTCTGCGGCTGTTGATCGGGACGACGGGAATCGGAAAAGTGAACGCGGCGGCCACGACGGCGGCTGTGCTTTCCAAAATCGACTCGGGCGAGGTTCTAAACGTCGGCTGCGCGGGCGCCTTTTCCCCTTCGGGAATGGCCATCGGAGACGTTCTGGTTACCGATAACTGTATCTGCGGCGATGAAGGAATTCTCACCAAAGATGGGCCGGCGCCGCTAAGCGGTATCGGAATCCCCCTTCTTATAAAAAACGGGCGGGCCTTCTGCGACTCTTTCCCGCTGGATGACTACCTCCGGCGCGGGCAAATCCGCGCTATCCTGCCCGAGGGTGTCCACGGGGCCGTCAGTGGCGGTAGTCCCGGTTTTCAGGTTCGGTATGGGCCAAGTCTTACGGTCGGCATGGCCAGCGGAGACGCGCAAACCGCCTCCGCCCGTTTTCGGCGTTTCGGGGCGCTGGCCGAAAATATGGAGGGCAGCGCCATTGCCCAGACCTGCCTTCTTTTCGACGTCCCTTTTCTGGAAATTCGCGGGATCAGTAATATGGCCGGAGAGCGCGACAAAGCGCGGTGGGACCTCCCAGCCGCGGTGGATCATTGCCTTGAGGCCGTGAAGATTCTGCTCGCTGGACCACGATCGAGGTAAAAATTGAAGACCTTCACTCTCGGATATTCTCCCTGTCCCAATGACACCTTTATCTTCCGCGCCATGGCGGAGAAAAAAATCGACCTTCCCTTTGCACTCGACATCCTGCTGGCAGACGTTGAGATGCTCAACAGGCAGGTGGCGCGGACAGCCCTCGATATTTCCAAAATTTCGGCCAGCGCGGCCTTGAGCATTGTTGATAAATACTGGCTGCTGCGGGCCGGGGGCGCCATGGGCAGAGGGTGCGGGCCTCTTGTGGTTTCCCGCCGCCCCGCCGAAATCAAGGACCTGCGCGAGGCAACCATCGCCACCCCCGGCGACATGACCACGGCCAGTTTGCTGCTGCGCATCGAGGGGACTCACCGCGGCAGGCGGGTCCCCATGCAGTTCGACCGTATAATGCCGGCCGTCGCGGCCGGTGAGGTTGACGCGGGAGTCATAATTCACGAAGGCAGATGGACCTATCAGGCCTGCGGGCTCCACCAGGTCCTTGACCTCGGCAGGTGGTGGGAACAGACTACCTCGCTTCCTCTTCCGCTGGGGGCCATTGCCGTCCGGCGCGATCTGGGGCGCGATGTGGCCGCCGTGGTCGAGGAAAAAATCAGGGAAAGCCTCCTTTTTTCCATGAAAGACCGCGACGGGGCATGGCCCTACATAGAGAAACACGCCCAGGAAATGTCTCCCGAGGTGATTGGTCTCCATATAGATGCCTTTGTCAATGAATTTTCCCTGAACGCCGGAATCGAAGGCGAAAAGGCCATGAGAAAACTGCTCGAAGCGGCATGCAATCTGGAAAACAGGCCGTTTCCGAAACAAGATCTTTTCTGGAGCTGATGCAAATATGACCGAAACCGACCGTCTGGATTATTTCCTTTTTCCGCATATGACGCTTTCCGCGAATTCGCTAGAGAAGCTTTGCGTTTTTCTTCCACGCCTCGACATCCTGGAAATCCTCAGCCGCGCTACCATCCCGGAATGGGCGCGGGACAGGATTTACGGGCACGCCGTCTTGAGCGGGGACAAACTCCTCTCCCGGATCTCCGACTGCCTGCAGGGATACCGGGATTTTGCCAATGTGCGCGGCGGCCCCGGCGGGATGCTCGGTTATCTAAAGCAGGCGCTGGAAGACATCGATGAACCCCGATACCGAATCCAGGAGGAATTGCGGGGGAAAATCCCTCACGCCAAAGACGATCAAGAATTGGAAATCGTCCAGGCTGCGCTTTTCCTGGAGATGGCCCGTGAACTCGATGAAAAGGAATTGGAAATCGAATCGGGCTACGACCGCCTCAATGTCATCGAGCAGGAGTTCCGGGATATTCTGGGTATCGAGGAGGAAGATACCGAACAGGTGGGACCTGATCTTTCGGAGGCCCTGTTCCACGATGAAAACAGTCTGCTCTATATGCTCGGGAAGCGAATCGAGAGCTGGTTGCGCATGCTTTCCTCCGGGCCGGTGGTAAACCCGCCGGTTTTTGTGGCCGCTTTCCCCGAAGTCGTGGAGCAAGTCCTCGATACTATCCGCACCGAACTCGAAAGGAGCGGAAAAGAATTTTTCACAGCCCTCTACCGGCTGGGACCCCTCCCCCGGTCGCAGGGGCTTTCCCGAACGCTCCCGGATACACCCGGACTCTCCGAAATCGCCTCCTCATGCCGGCACGGGCTGGACGACTTCCTAAGAAGCGCCGCCCGAAATGAAGAAACGGAGGAAAAGCGCAACGCCCTTAACACTACTTTCGAAGAGCTTTGCGCCAGGTGCGGTACACCTGAAGACGCCAAGGCCACCCTTCTGGTCACAGTGGTGAAAAATATACCCGTTGCGGCCATTCCCGGCCTGCCATCACTGCCCCTGGGCGCCGCCGCCGAATCCTGGCCGCCAATTTTCCTGAGCTGTGTAGCCGGCCAATAAACCCGTACTAACCCGTAGATTTGCTGTAGGTTGGGGTGAGCGAAAGCGAACCCCAACACGCCCCTCCGTAGGTTGAAAGTGAGCCGCGTAGCCGCGTAGGGTGGGCAAAAGCGTAGCATTGCCCACCAACCAACACCCTACCCCTTTCAGCCGGAACCCCCGGTCTTTACCGGATTAGCCCCTTTTTTGCGCACGCTCTTTGCCGCTCCCAACAACGGTTTGCCCCGACCGGAACCCAACCCCCGCGTAACCCTGATCTGCTCTTTTCTCTTCAGATCTCCATATTTTCCAAATCTTCCGGTTCCAGCCATAACTCGACTCCCTCTCTGCATTATTTTCTATTATAATCACCGACCCGGGCCGGAACTACAACTGTGGAAAGGAGCTGCTCTTGAATTTGGCGCCGCCGGGGTCCGTTTTTACCTGGACCTTTTATTGGGACCTTCTCAATATCATAGCTATCAACCTGGTTCTTTCGGGCGACAACGCCGTCCTGATCGCCATGGCCATCAGGTGGCTTCCGCCGCCTGTCAGGAAGAAGGGGTTCATCCTGGGCGCCGGGGCTGCCGTGGTGGGCCGCATAGTTCTCACTTTCGCCGTGGCGCGCGTGCTCGAAGTGCCTTTTGTCAAGCTGGCCGGCGGATTGGCGCTCCTGTGGATCGCGGTCAAACTTTTTGTCCAGGGGTTTCCGGGAGGAAAAGAAAAAGAGGTCGCCACACTTTTACAGGCCATTTGGATCATGCTGGTGGCCGATATGACCATGTCTTTGGACAACGTGCTGGCCATCGCCGGAGCATCCCACGGAAGCGTTCTGCTGCTGGCTCTGGGGCTTGGGACTTCCATTCCTTTCGTCATCTTTACGAGCGGCCTGCTCTCCATGCTGATGGACCGCTATCCGCTCATAATCTACCTGGGGGCGGCTTTGCTCGGCAAGGTCGGCGCGGGTATGTTAGTCACCGACCCGGTGGTGGAGCGTTTCCTCACTTTGCCGCCGCTTGCCCGCTATGGATTTGAGGCGTTTTGCGCGCTGGGGGTGATCGTGATCGGCAGGTTGGTGCTAAAACGGATGATAGCCGCGGACCAGGGCGCGGAAACATCGGACGAACATCAGAATGGAACCGGGGAGTGATCTATGGCTGTGCTTACCATTTCCAGGGATGTGGGTAGTGGCGGAAGCGAGATAGGCCTTCTGGCGGCTGAGAGGTTGGCATACAGGTTTGTGGATAGAGAACTCATTTTTGCGCAGCTGAAAGAGGCCGGCCACAAATGGGACATGTGGAGCCAGGGCATGGACGAACACACGCCAAGGGTCTGGGAAAGGTATGACTGGTCCTACCGCGGCTTTGTGGCCATGGTGCAGTCCGCCATACTCCAGGAAGCGGTCGCGGGCAGGGTGGTCATTATGGGGCGGGGAGGCAATTTCTTGCTGAAAGAGGTCCCGTTTGTCCTCCGCGTAAAGGTTGTGGCCAGTCTGGAGGAAAGAATCGACAGGGTTTCACGCCAGGAGGGGATTGACCCGGAATCGGCCCGTCGGCTCATTGAAACAACGGACCGGGAAAGGGCGGGTTTTCTTCTCACGGTTTACGGCAGGGACGGGAAAGACCCCGGGGACTACGATCTTCACCTCGACTCCACCGGCGTGCCTTTCGAGCGGATGGCGGACCAAATCTGCGCGCTTCTCTCCGAAAAGGACCGGCTGGCGGACCAGGAGTCGATAAAAAGGCTGGAAATGAGGGGGCTGGCATACGCCATAAAGGCGCGCCTTTTGACCGGCCTGCCGTTTTTCATGACGACCCTGGATGTCCGGTTCGACGGAGAGGCTCTCTGCGTGCGCGGGGTGGTGCGGCTGCCCGGGGAGCGCGCCCTGGTGATGGAGGAAGCCCGCAAAATTGCCGGCAGGGCGCCCCTCAGGTTCGAGTTGCGTTACAGGCAGTAGCCGGCGGTGCATTTTGCGCCCGGATTCGAAAATCCGGGCTACCCGAAAGCGCGCTCGCCGTTTGCCTACAGGTTGTCCGAGACCGCTTTGACCAGCTTTGCGACCTCCGCCTCGCTCAGTTTTCCATTTTTTTCAAATATGAGTTTGCCGTTTTTGTCAAAAGCCAGAACGTCGCTGCTATTGTCGGCGATCTTCCAGGTGGTTACCAGCACCCGCTTGTAATCGCGGATATAAATGGTGTCCGGGTAGCTTTTTTGTTTCTGACTGAGCGCCGCGCTGATGGAGAAGTTTGGCATCCAGGTGGAGGCCATGTTGATGATGCCGTAAGACTGATACTTGGCGCGGGGAAAGTGTGCCTTCTTCAGGGCTTCGCTTGCCGGGTTATTGAGATCCTTTACGTCCGGATCGACGTAGAAGACCACGGAAACCTTTCCCTTCAGTTCGCTGCTGCTCCAGGGTTTTTCGTTCAGGCGCCCCCCCAGTTTTCCTTTCAACTCCACCCGGGGCGGAGCCTGTCCCGGCTCCAGGGCCAAACAGGCCGGGGCGATAAGGAAAACAGCCAGCATGCAAGTCGCAATTCCTGTCACGCATTTCATGAAAATCCATCCTTCTTTGAGGTTCGTCGCGCAAAAAAGTTGTTTCTGTCCTTGCCTATAAGAGCTTCTCCAGGTCGGCCGCAATCGCCTCGAGCGCCTCGGCGGTAATTTGCCCGCTGGAGAACGGAACGATCTGGTTGAGCGTCATCTCCATCGCCATCCCTATCATCGGGTGGTCTGAGAGGCCTGGAAGGTGCTTTTCGACAATCTCTTTGCCCTGTTCATCACCCAGAAGTTCCGAGAGTGTGGATTCAATGGTAAGTTTCATTGCTCATCTCCTTTGCTTGTGTGAACAGCTCTTCCCTGAAACCATGAAATTCCGTGGTTTGGGCATGGCAATCCCGGCCGCGGCGGCTCGCCGCACACTTTAGTAGGTTGACACCAAAAAAATAAAGTGGCATATCCGACAAAAATCACGCCAAAAATGACATCCTGGTACGCTGAGGAGAATTCCCATGGCTCATATAACCCTGCTGGTCTACCCGAGTTGTTCCCTGTCCAGCATTTTCGGTCCCATGGACGCCCTTGCCCTTGCCAACCTCTGGCAAAAGGCCCTGGATCGGGAGAAACAGGACGCCGCCCCCCTGTTTTCCTGGGATATCGTAAGTATCGACGGCCAACCGGTCGAGGGGTTCGGCGGGGTTTCCATCAAGCCGTACCGCTCGATACACGAGGTGAAGGAAACCGATTTCATTTTGCTCCCGGCCTTCCTGCCTCCTTTCGATTTTATCGGAAAGGTGCCGGGGGAGCTTCTGGCCTGGCTCCGCCGTTACCACTCCCAAAACACCCTGATAGGGGCCACCTGCACCGGAACGTTTCTTCTGGCCGAAACCGGGCTCTTGAACGGCCGGGCGGCCACCACCAACTGGGTCTATGCCCGCAATTTCCACAAACTCTACCCCGGAGTCCGGTTGGAGCAGGAAAGGATTCTTTGCCTGGACGGCGGGTTGATCACCTCGGGGGCCACCACTTCCTTTCTGGACCTGTGCCGGTACCTGATCAAAAAATTCGGTTCGGAGGAGCTGGCCTTTTGCTGCGCCAAGTCTTTGCTGGCCGATTCCAGTATGCGAAGCCAGTCCCCCTACTTCATCTTCGATTTTCAAAAGAACCACACCGACGATAAGATCCTGGAAGCCCAGGCCCGTCTGGAAGGCAACCTGACGGAAACCTTTTCCCTGGACGAACTGGCCACGGGGCTGGGCATCAGCCCCCGTCATTTCAAGAGGCGCTTTAAAAGGGCCACGGGCGATTCACCGCTCGCCTATCTCCAGCGACTCCGCATCGAGGCGGCCAAGCAAAAGCTGGAGACGACCCGGGAGACGATCAATGAAATTACCTCTCAGGTGGGCTACGAGGACAGCAACTCCTTCCGGAGGCTGTTTAGAAAATTCACCGGACTATCCCCAAGAGAGTACCGGGAGCGCTTTACCCGGGCCGAGTTCCAATAGCTTTGGGCCGGCGCTATGGACAAGCAGTGTCACAAACTCTGGCCCCATGGGCCACCCCTGGACGCTTCGCTCCCGCCTGCTTTTTATTCGTCCTATCCGTCCCATTTGTCCTATTTCGTCCTATGCCTTCCATTCATTCATCCTATGCCTTCCAAGCCTGTGTTTTCAACGCAGTTCCCCACGGCTCTCCGGGACACCCTGAAACCATGAAAAGGTTCGGCTCCCGCTCCTGACGATCTCAACGCACCAAATCCGCGCAGGGATCATTTCCTTTTCTGGTTGCCGTTTCTATTGCCGCCTCTACTTGCCGCTTCAGGTTGCCGGTTTGCACTCACCCATTGCCCGCTGCTAAAATCGCGGCGCATTGCAATACCCGGGCACAGTCCCGCCAACCGGCAACCCGGCCAGGCGCCGGAACAAAAAGGGGATCCGAAAATGCACTCACTATTCATCCGCTCGCAGTTCGTCCGCTCTTCAATCCACGACCATCTATCCTGGCCGACAGTGCTGTTTTTTCATGCTGTTAGCTGGCTGATAGCTGGCTTGTATGAAACTTCAAGTTTCATTCTGGTTCAAACCGCGTCCGAGGAGGCGGC
>JARLHP010000104.1 GCA_031292195.1 Syntrophobacteraceae bacterium | reverse complement strand
TAGCCGGGGGTTGTGGCCGTGAGGCCGATTCCCCCGGAAAAGAACGAAAAAGAAAGCGACGACCCCTGTGAGGGGGCGCGGATCAGAACCATCGATCAAGATATCTCTGAGCCCTTGCTGGCACACCTTCGGGGTGCATGATGATGCGGCTTGCCTTCCGGTGGTATCGCCCTGTGGGCTCCACCACCGGCTAAGGGCTGGGAGCCCTGCGGGCTCCAACCCGGTCGTCGTTCACCTGTCGCAATAGCGCGACTACCCTTGCAGGTCTTGCCCTTCTATGAGATAGATCCGTTGGGCTGCAGGTTGGGCTAAGGCTGTTGGGCTAAGCGCAGCGCAGCCCAACAAGAATTTTTCAGATCTGTTGGGCTAAGCGTAGCGCAGCCCAACAAGATCGGCAGCCCAACAAGAATTTTTCAAAGCAGTTCCTCATGTCGCCCCGGGACACCCGGAAACCGCGAAAAGTCCGTGGTTTGGGCTTGGCAATCCCGGCAGCGGCGGCACGCCGCCAAAAAATGTTGCTTGGATTTACGAACGGAATGTGCTACAAGAAATTTTCAGCCCGGTATTGACCGGATTTACCCACGCCAGTGAACGGTTTTGTAGGCACGTAGCTCAGTGGGAGAGCGCTACCTTGACGCGGTAGAGGCCGACGGTTCGAAACCGTCCGTGCCTACCAGTAATGGGAGTGATCGTAAGAATTGGAGGCTCTTGACGCCTACCAGTGCGAATAATAGGGCAGCCCGTAACCGCGCTTGGTCGCGGATCGAAATAAGCAGGGATTGGATTTTCCATTCAAGGCATCTTTCCGGACTGGTGGGGTGCCTTTTTTAGTTGTGGACACATATAGGTCCTGGTGAAAAATGTCTAAAGAAATCGAAATTACACTGCTGCCGGGCGGGGAAAAACTCACAGCCTCCAGTGGGGCGAGCGTTTCCGAAATCCTTGGCAAGCCGGCCGCGGGCCAGTCGTGGGTAGCGGCAAAACTTGACGGGCAACTGGTCGATCTGTCCAAAAAGGTCGAGCAGGACGCCTCACTGGAAGCGATCACCAAAGATTCTCCGGAAGCCATCGAAATCCTGAGGCACAGCGCGGCGCACATTATGGCCCAGGCCGTAAAATCGATCTTTCCGGAAGCGCGCGTGGCCATCGGTCCGGCTATCGAGAATGGTTTCTACTATGATTTCGACGTGGAGCGGCCTTTTACCCAGGAGGACCTGGAGAAGATCGAAGAGAGGATGCGGGAGATAGTGTCCCGAAAACTTGCCTTCTCTCGCCGGGACCTGCCTCGTGAAGAGGCCATGTCCGTCTTTTCGGCCATGGGGGAAAAATATAAGGTCGAGCTGCTGGAACAATTCTCCGATCCAACCGTTTCCATTTATCAGCAGGGAGATTTCGTCGATCTTTGCCGTGGTCCGCACATCCCGCAAACCGGTCTTCTCCGGGCCTTCAAGCTTACCAGCGTGGCAGGCGCCTACTGGCGGGGAGACGAGCACAACCCGATGCTCCAGCGTATCTACGGGACCGCTTTTTTCGATGTGGAATCGCTCAAAAAATATCTCACTTTTCTGGAAGAGGCCCAGAAGCGCGACCATCGCCGACTCGGAAAAGAACTCGACCTGTTCAGCTTCTCCGATGAAATCGGCGCCGGCATGGTCATCTACCACCCCAAGGGTGCCATCATCCGCCATATCCTGGAAAATTTCGAAAAGCGGGAGCATTTGCTTCGGGGCTACCAGCTGGTGATCGGCCCCACCCTGCTAAAGACCGATTTGTGGAAGAGGTCGGGCCATTTCGATCATTACCGGGAAAACATGTATTTCACGGAGATAGACGGACAGTCCTACGGCGTTAAGCCCATGAACTGCCTTTCTCACATGCTGATCTACAAGTCCAAAATGCGCAGCTACCGGGACTTGCCGCTCCGATACTTCGAACTGGGCACCGTCCACCGGCACGAAAAATCGGGCGTTTTGCACGGCCTTCTGCGGGTCAGGCAGTTTACTCAGGACGACGCCCATATTTTGTGCACCCCCGACCAGTTGAATGATGAAATAAAGAGTATTATTGATTTTGTAAGCGAGGTAATGTCCATCTTCGGCTTCGACTTCGAAATTGAAATCAGCACCCGTCCCGAAAATTCCATCGGCTCGGATGAGGATTGGGAAAGAGCGACCGCCGCCCTTACCAGGGCGCTCGAAGAAAAGGGGTTCCACTATTTTGTGTGCGAAGGCGAAGGGGCGTTTTATGGTCCTAAAATCGATATCAAGTTAAAAGACGCCCTCGACCGGCGGTGGCAGTGCGCAACCATACAGTGCGATTTCACGCTGCCGGAAAGATTCGATCTGACCTACATCGGACCCGATGGAGGCCGCCACAGGCCGGTGATGGTGCATCGCGTGATCCTGGGGGCCTTGGAGCGCTTCCTGGGAGTGCTCATTGAACACTACGCGGGGGCTTTCCCGGTGTGGCTGGCCCCCGTGCAGGCCATGATCGTAACGGTTACCGACTCCCAGCTCGACTTCGCCAGGGCCGTGTGCACTGAGTTGCGCGGCCGCGGCGTTCGCGCTGAGGTCGATCTGCGAAGCGAGAAACTGGGCTACAAAATTCGGGAGGCCCAGAAGCACAAGGTTCCCTACATGCTGGTGATCGGAGACAAGGAAGTCCAGGGAGGGGCAGTGGCGCCCAGAAAAAGAGATGGAACGCAACTTGACCTTATGACATCCCTTCAATTTGCCGATCTGGTTGAAAGAGAGTGTCTGGAGTCGAGCAAGGGGCGTGTTGGATTGAACATCGTTTGAAAAAGGAGATACGACGCTGGAGAAACAGACCAATGTGAATGATAAGATTCGAGCGCCGGAAGTCAGGCTGATCGGCCATGACGGCTCACAGCTTGGGATCGTTGCGATCAGAAGGGCGCTGGAGTTGGCTGTGCAGGAGCACCTGGACCTGGTCGAGGTGGCGCCGAACGCCGAGCCCCCTGTTTGCAAAATCATGGACTACGGCAAGTTCAAATACCAGCAGAACAAAAGGTCCCAGGAAGCCAAGAAGAAACAGACCGTTATCCAGGTCAAGGAGGTAAAGATCCGTCCCAAGACCGACGAACACGATCTGCAGACCAAGATTAAACACATCAAGCGCTTCCTTGCCCAGAAGGATAAGGCCAAAATAACGATTCTTTTCCGTGGAAGGGAAATCGCCTACTCCGATCAGGGCATGAAGGTACTGGAACGTATACGGGATGAGCTCAAGGAAGAGATTTTAATCGAGCAGCAGCCAAAGATGGAAGGGCGCAACCTGATAATGATTGTGGCGCCCAAATCTTGAAAAATTCACAAAATCCACCTTAAATTGTTGACTCTTGATCATGTCCCAAATAAACTAGCTGTTTTGTGCCGTGGCGATTTCGGCCCTTTCCGGCAGGTGTCAAACCCCGAAGAGGCCGCCGAAACCACTATATAGCTTGTCCACCCGGGAGGCTGCCTCGTTTGCCGACGCCAGAGGTTCCCGGAGGCAAACGATCCCCCGCCGCAGGCGGGGTCCTGGCAGGCGGCCTTGCCGCTTGGCTGGAAAATTCATGTGACGGAGGATTTCCGCAATGCCTAAAATCAGGACCAATCGCGCCGCCGCCAAGCGATTCAAAAAAACCGGGACCGGAAAAATCGTCAGGGCCAAGGCCTTCAAAAGCCACATCCTGACCAAGAAGAGCCGGAAAAGGAAACGCGAGTTGCGCCAAGATACGGTGGTCAACGCCATTAGCGTGCGCGCCATAAAACGGATGATGCCCTACCTGTAGAGGAGTATTCGATGCCCAGAGTAAAAAAAGCGGTCAAATCGCGCGACAGGCGCAAGAAGGTCCTCGCGGCCGCCAAAGGATATCGCGGGGGGCGTAGAGCCTTGATTCGCACCGCCATGGAAACGGTCGATCGCGCCCTCAAGTTTGCATACCGCGACAGAAAGGTCAGAAAGCGCGAGTTCAGAAGCCTGTGGATCATGCGCATCAACGCCGGCGCGCGCCAGCACGATTTGAGCTATTCCCGGTTCATGAACGGCTTGAAGAAGGCCAATGTCACCCTCGACCGGAAGGCATTGGCAAACCTTGCCGCCACAAACCCCGAGGCTTTCGCCGAACTGGCCAGAATGGCCAAAGAAGCTGCATAGGAAATGAAAAAGGCTGTTGAGAATCTTCTTGATACGGCCTGCCGCGCACTGTCCGAGCAGGGGAGCGGCCCCAAGGCGCTCGAGGTGGCGCGGGTTCGTTTTTTGGGGCGAAAGGGCGAGCTGGCCCAGCTCTTTAAAGAGCTGGGAAAGGTCTCCGAGCAGGAGCGCAGAGAAGCCGGCAGAGTGCTAAACGAGGCTAAGTCCCGGCTGGAGGCCCTTTTTGCCGAGGCGCTCGACAAAAAGCGGGAAATCGAGGCCGCAGGGCGTGAATCGATCGATGTGAGCGTTCCCGGCAGGCGTCCGCCCGCGGGCCGCCTCCATCCCATCACCCAGACGGCTGCCGAAATTTGCCGCATTTTCAACTGGCTGGGCTTTGAGACCGTCGAAGGGCCCGAAATTGAGCTGGATTATTACAATTTCGAGGCGCTCAACATTCCCAAAGACCATCCTGCCAGGGACATGCAGGATACTTTCTATATTTCCGAAGACGTTGTGCTCAGAACCCACACTTCCCCGCTCCAGGTCCGCACCATGGAAAAAAGAAAACCTCCGGTGCGCATCATCGCCCCCGGAAGGACCTACAGGCGCGATTCCGACGTCACCCACACGCCTATGTTTCACCAGGTCGAGGGGCTCATGGTGGGAAAAGGGATCTCCTTTGGAGATTTGAAAGGTATTCTAACCAGTTTCGTCCACCAGATGTTTGGTCAAACGGTTGCGCTTCGGTTCAGACCCAGTTTTTTCCCCTTTACCGAGCCCAGCGCCGAGGTGGATATAGAATGCGTGATCTGCCGGGGCAAGGGCTGCCGGGTTTGCAAGTCCACCGGGTGGCTGGAGATCCTGGGTTCGGGCATGGTCGATCCGCAGGTCTACAAATATGTGGGCTATGATCCGGAGCAGATAACCGGATTTGCCTTCGGCATGGGCATCGAACGAATTGCCATGCTCAAATTCGGAATAGACGACCTGCGGTTGTTTTTTGAAAACGACCTGCGGTTTCTGCGGCAGTTTTAACATATGTACCCGATTGACTTGACCGGGCGGCGGGGCGGCCGGGGTCGATCCGTGCCGTTTGCGGCCCGCCGCTGGAATGAGCAATGCTGATTAGTCTTGACTGGCTTTCCGACTATGTTGACTGCCCGCTTTCCCCTGAGCGGATCGCAGAGGGCCTGACCATGGCGGGCCTCGAAGTGGAATCCGTTTCGCTTCGCCACCCCCAGCTAAAAAACGTGGTGACCGCGCGCATCGAAGCCGTGGAACCTCACCCCAATGCCGACAGGCTCAAGATTTGCCTGGTCCGCACCGGCGGGCCGGACGATGGGGAGTTACGCAGGATCGTCTGCGGCGCCCCCAACGCCCGCGCTGGAGCCGTTTCGCCCCTGGCCCTGCCCGGCGCCGAACTGCCCGGCGGGATTGTTCGGGAAGCCAAGGTGCGCGGCGAAATGTCGGGGGGAATGCTCTGCTCACAGAAGGAGTTGGGGCTGGGAGAGGACCACGGCGGTATCTGGATCCTGCCCGAAAATACCCCTGCGGGTGTCCCGCTGGACGAGGCCCTCGGTTTAAAAGACATTCTCATGGAGATCGGTATTACCCCCAACCGGGGCGACTGCCTTTCTTTTATGGGCATTGCCAGGGAAGTGGCCGCGCTGGGCAGGACTTCGGCCCGGTATCCGGCAAGCGTTGTCCCGGAAACCGGTCCGGCGGTCGAGTCTCTCACTTCGGTTACCCTGGACGACCCGCAAGGGTGTCCGCGCTATGCGGCCCGGGTCATCCGGTCCGTCAAAATCGGCCCCTCCCCGAATTGGCTCAAAAACAGGGTCGAATCGGTTGGCGTGCGCTCCATCAATAACATCGTCGATGTGACCAACTTCGTTATGATGGAACTGGGCCAGCCGCTTCACGCTTTCGACTTCAACCGGCTGCGGGACCGTCGCATCGTGGTGCGCAAGGCTGCGGCGGGCGAGCGGTTTACAACGCTTGACTCCGTCGAGCGTGAATTGGACGAGGGAACCGTTCTGATTTGTGACGGAGTCGGCCCGGTGGCCATAGGCGGAGTCATGGGCGGACTCAACTCGGAAATCTCGCCGGAGACCTGCGACGTTCTGCTCGAAAGCGCCTACTTCGATCCTGTTTCCATCAGGAGAACCGGCAGGAAGCTCGGGCTAAAGACCGAAGCCGGCTTCCGGTTCGAACGTGGAACCGATCCGGCCGGGGTGCTGCGGGCTCTTGACCGGGCCGCGGGCCTGATGCTCGAGGTCGGCGGCGGCCAGGTCGCAACGGGAAGAATCGATGTTTGCCCCAATCCCATCGATCCAGCGGTAATCGATCTGCGGGTCGACCGGGTCAACAGCCTGCTGGGGATTCACTTGTCCGACGATCAGGCCGCGGAGATTTTGGAGCGGCTCGAAATGCGCGTTGAAAAACTCCAGCCCCATCGGCTGCGTGTTACCGTTCCCGGCTTTAGGAGCGACATTACCAGGGAAGTTGACCTGGCCGAAGAATTGGCCAGAATTTCCGGCTACGACGGAATCCCTGTTACCAGTCCCGCCGCCGAGGCCCATGCCGCGGACTGCGACCCGCGCCAGATGGTTCGCGCCCAATTAAAGGAACTTTTGACCGGCGCCGGGTTTTTCGAGGTCATAAATTACTCCTTCATTTCCTCCGATGCCCTCCGCATGCTGGGCTATTCGGAAGGAGACGGCGCGCCGGTCCCCATTCGGGTCAAAAACCCGTTGAGTGACGAGCAGGCGGTGATGCGAACCACTCTGCTGCCGGGCTTGCTGAACAATGCGCGCTATAATATCGATCACCGGTATGAAAATTTTAGAATTTTTGAACTGAGCAAGATCTTTCTTCCCCGCAAAGAGGATCTTCAAGCGGAGGAAATTCATCATCTGGTGGGGGTAATGACCGGAAAACGCGACCCCCTGCCCCTCTATAACGATGGCGACGTCGACTTTTACGACGCCAAAGGCATAGTGGAGCATATTTGCGAATTTTTGAGAATCGAAGACCTTCGCTTCCGCGCGGAGGCTCTTCCCCCCTGGCTCGACCCGTCCACTTCCGCTTCCGTTTTTGTTGGAGGCGAAAGGGTCGGCGAACTGGGCGGGGTTCATCCGCAGGTGCGGGAAGCCTTCGATCTCAAACGGCCCCTGTTTGCCTTCAGACTCGACTTTGACCGCCTTTTCGCCCTCAAAGGGCCGCTTCCGGTCTACAGGGGACTCCCCAAGTTTCCGCCCGTTCCCCGTGACCTCGCCCTGATTGCCGACGAGAGGCTACCGGTCGAGGAACCTCTGGATTTTATGCGCTCCCTGAAAGAACCACTGCTGGAAAGCATCGAGATATTCGATATATTTAAGAGCGAGCAAATAGGGGATGGAAAAAAGAGCATCGGTTATCGTCTCACGTATCGGGCTGCGGACCGCAGTCTCACCGACGAGGAAGTAAACTCCATTCACGGCCGGTTGATCGCGCAGGTGACGGCCAGGTTCGGAGTTTCGTTGCGATAGGGGGCCAGGGTGAGCGAACAGGAAGTAAGCCAGGACCGAAAAGCGCCCTGCAAGGTGACTTTTGAGTTGGGCGAAAAGACTTTTTCCGGCACCTGCACGCATTTCAGCGATAAGGGGATGCTGGTGATCTGCAAGAACCCCGCCCCGCTCAATGCCAGAGGCAAAATGACCGTCTCGTTTCCCGGTTTGCCCCATCCGGTCGAACTGGCCGGGGAAGTCGTCTGGACCAACATCTACGGCAGTGGGGATTCGCTCTCCCCCAGAGGTATGGGCATAAAATTCACCAATATTGACAGGGACACGGAGCGAATGTTCTCAGATCTTTCCGCGCAGTACGAATCGCTCGGAAGCATCTATGCCTGTTATTATACTTAGAGCCGGTGAATAAGTGCCGGTGAATGGGTGAGTGGGTGAATCGGTGAATGGGGGGAACGATCCGCCCCTGTATCAGCCGTTTTTTCCAGTGCCGGCTTCCTGTATGGCGCTCCTGTTTTGTCCCTTCTTGCTTTCCCCCCCGTTAATTTCACGAAAAAAAGGTAGACCTTGCAATTAGTTCAAACATTCCTTGTCGCTGTGGCTCTCGGATGTGACGCCTTCGCTGTGGGAATGAGCGTTGGCGCCAGGTTCTGCCGGCCGAGGCAAACTTTCAGACTCTCTTTCCATTTGGGCCTCTTCCAGTTTATGATGCCCATTCTGGGATGGTTTCTAAGCCGATGGGTCCCGGAAGCGGGCAGAGTTTGGGGTCCGTGGGTCGCCTTCGCGCTGCTTTTTTTCATCGGCGCCAGAATGCTCGCCGGAGGTCTGAAGGGTTCTCATCAGGACCGGAAGGAATGCGTCGACCCGACGCGCGGGCTCAGCCTGCTCGCGCTGTCGGTGGCCGCGAGCCTTGACGCCCTTGGCGTCGGTTTCGGCATGGGGCTTCTGGGGACGGCCATGCTCGTCCCCGCCCTCTGCTTCGGGGTGACTGCGGGAGTGATGACCTGGGTTTCCATGAAGCTGGGCAACCGGCTCTCCCTGAAGTTTGGAAGCTGGATCGAAGCCGCCGGAGGTTTGATCCTGATCGCCCTGGCCATTGAATTTGTATTATGAGGGCAGTGACTCGTGACTCGTGACTCGTGACTCGTGACTCGTGACTCGTGACTCGTGATTCGTGATTCGTGCGGTAGAGACCTGCTATAGTGAATAAAGGGGGGGAGTCGGGCGCTGTGGGGACGCATAAAGACCTGGAAGTCTGGAAACAGGCTGTGCAACTTGCGAAGGCGGTCTATGAGTTTACGGCCGGCTTTCCAGCTTCGGAAGTCCTCGGGTTGGTTTCACAGATGAGGCGCTCCGCGGTCTCGGTTCCCAGCAATATAGCGGAAGGAGCCGCAAGAAACTCGGACAAGCAGTTTATACAGTTTTTATACGTCGCCTTGGGGTCGCTGGCAGAACTTGACACTCAGTATACTCTTTCTAAAGAACTTGGATTCACGGCAAGCTCTGCGGAGATCGAAAAAGCCTTGGACAGGGTAGGTAAATTGACAATGGGCCTGGTGAGACATCTGAAATCAAAGCAAATAACTAATCACTAGTCACGAATCACGAATCACTGCAATCGGAGACAACATGACAAAGAGACTGGAAACGGCTCTAAAACCTCACCTCTTCGATCCCGAAGGGGCGGGTCTTTGCAGAAGGGTTCGCGACTACTTCGGCTGGGAGATAGGGGAGTCGCGGGTCATAAACATGCTGACCCTGGATACCGGCCTCACGGAGGAAGAACTCGAAGCGGCTCGCAACGGGATTTTCACCAATCCCGTTACCCAGGTGTCCGCTTTTGCCGATGGAGAGGGTGGGGTGCGGTGGGATTTCACCGACGTTGACTGGGCCATCTGGGTGGGATATCGGCCCGGGGTCCGCGATACCGCCGGAAGTGTAGCTATCGAGGCAATAGCGGATTTGCTGGGAAAAGCGATCGCTCCGGCTGACGCCGCCTACACTTCACGGCTCTACCTGCTAAAAAACGCTCCGCTTTCCAGAACTCAGGCCGAAACCATAGCCCGCGAACTTCTGGCAAACGAAATCATCCAGCAATGGAAAGTCTATAGAGGCGCCGACTGGATGGAGGGCGGGCCCGCCGACATTGTCGCCCCCAGGGTGATTCTGGCCCACGAGCCTTCCGTGGGTGAAATCTCGCTCGAAAGCGACCAGCAACTGGCAAAGCTCAGCGACGAGAGAAATCTGGCCTTAAACCGAAACGACATCCCGATCATCAGGAATTATTTCCTGCGGCCCCGGGTTCTGGAGGAACGGGCGAAGTTCGGTCTATCCGCTCCTACCGACGTCGAACTGGAAGCGATTTCCCAGGCTCGAAGCGACCACTGCAACCACAACACCTTTTGTGGCAAATTCCGCTATCGCGATCTCCTTACGGGCGAACGCTTCACGGTGGACAATCTGTTCAAGACCTGCATCCAGGCCCCTACCCTGCAGCTCCGGGACCAAAAGGAGTGGGTGGTCTCCGTTCTGTGGGACAACGCCGGCGTCGCCCGCTTCGATTCCCGCTTCAACTACTCGGTTACCGGTGAAACCCATAACAGCCCCTCCAATATGGAAGCCTATGGAGGCTCTCTTACCGGGATCGTGGGTATTTATCGCGATATAATGGGCGTTGGAAAGGGTTCTCGCCTCATAGCGGGCCTTTATGGCTTTTGTGTGGGACCCCGCGATTATTCCGGACCGCTCAAGCCCCACCTTCATCCCAGGCGGTTGCTCGACGGGATCGTTGAAGGAGTAAAAGACGGCGGCAATAAGCACGGAGTTCCCACGCCCTTTGGAAACCTGTTTTTCCATCCCTCCTATCTTGGCAAGTGCCTGGTTTTCGTGGCCGCGCTGGGCATCATGCCCAAAGAAATCGCGGGAAAGCCCTCGGAGCTCAAATGCCCCGCGCAAGGCGACCTGATCATCATGAGCGGCGGGCGCGTCGGAAAAGACGGAATCCACGGGGTCACCGCTTCTTCCGAAAGCTACGGGGCGACCACCCCGGCCGGGCACGTTCAGATCGGCGACCCGTATACCCAGAAAAAGATGCACGATTTCCTTCTCGAAGCGCGTGACGAAGACCTGATTACCTTCATTACCGACAACGGCGGCGGGGGGCTTTCCTCCTCCATAGGCGAATCCGCGGCATTGGCCGGCGGCGCGCATGTCGAACTGGACAGGGTGCCACTCAAATACGAAGGCCTCGACGTCTGGGAGATATGGATATCGGAGTCCCAGGAGCGCATGACCGTGGCGGTCAATCCCGGCAACCTGGACCGGTTCATGGCTCTTTCGCGAAAACATGACGTCGAAAGCACCGTCGTAGGCAGGTATGAAAATACGGGAAAACTGCGGTTGGAATACGGGGGCAAGACCTGTGCGCTCCTCGACCTCAGCCTTTTTTCCGAAGACTTTCCGCAGTGGCAGTTCGATGCCGAATGGCTTGCGCCTGAAATCCGCAGCCTTGCCGAACCCCCGCTGAGCGAACCCGGGAACTACGGGACGCTTTTGAACGCGCTCCTTTCCAGCCCCAACCTGTGCAGCCGGGAATGGATCCAGAGACAATACGACCATGAGGTGCAGGGCGGTAGCGCCGTAAAGTTCATGACCGGCAGGGACCGCGACATTCCAAACGACGCCGCCGTCATCCGACCCGTTCTCGATTCCAACTCCGGGCTTGCCGTGGCGCAGGCCCTTCTGCCCGCCTACTCCGCAATCGATACCTACCATATGGTCGCAGCGGTGATCGATGAGTCGGTAAGGCGCATCCTGGCCGTGGGGGGAAAGCTGGACGAAATCGGAGGGGTGGATAATTTCTGCTGGCCCGGAATTCAGTACGATCCGGTTCAAAACCCCGACGGGCGCTACAAGGCCGCGCAGCTGGTCCGGGCCAATCTTGCCCTAAAAGACCTGTGCTTGGCGTGGTCCATACCACTTCTTTCCGGAAAAGACTCCATGTACGTGGACGGCTCTCTTCCCGGCGCCTTCGGCGAAAGACACAAGGTGAGCGGCCTTCCCACCATGCTCTTTACGGCCACCGGAATTGTGGAGGATGTGCTGCAATCCCAGACGCTCGAAGCCAAGTGTGCGGGCGACCTGGTCTATATGCTGGGATTTACTGCCGACGAACTCGGCGCCTCGGCCTATTACGACCTTTTGGGCTACACCGGAGTTAACGTCCCGAAGGTGGCCGGCTTTGCCGACCCCAAAGCTCTTGATAAAGACAAATCCGACGCCCTGCTGGCTCTTTACCGAGCCGTGCAGACAGTGGTGGCCCGCGGCCTGGTCGCCTCCTGTCACGGTATCTACCGGGGCGGCCTCGGGGTCCACGCCGCCATGGTGGCCATCGGCGGTCGTCTCGGCCTGAAAATCGATCTTTCCAAAGTACCGGTCCTCGATGATGGGCTCCCCGACGACCGGCGCCTTTGCAGCGAATCCTGCGGGAGGTTCCTGGTCACGGTCCCGAAGGAATGCGCCCCGGATTTCGAGCATATCTTTGCCGGCCTGCCCTGTGGACTGCTGGGCGAGGTGACCGAAAACCCGGAGCTTGTCGTTACCGGCTGCTCCGGCAGGCAAATCGTTGGAGAAAATATTTTCGCACTGCGCGGATCATGGATGGGAACGATATGATACAAAATCCTCTGGTGGCGATCATGATGGGGAGCAAGTCGGATGTCCCCGTAATGGAAACCGCGGCCAAGCTTCTGGACCGGTTCGAAATACCTTATGAGATGAAGGTCCTCTCGGCCCACAGGACCCCGGACGCTGCGGCCCAATACGTGATGGGGCTTGAAGGACGCGGCGTCAGAGTACTCATAGCCGGGGCCGGCTGGGCCGCTCACCTGGCCGGCGTATCGGCTGCCAGGACCACCCTGCCGGTTATCGGGGTGCCAATCGATTCCTCCCCGCTAAACGGCCTGGATGCGCTTCTGGCAACCGTCCAGATGCCCCCCGGCGTTCCCGTGGCCACCATGTCCATCGGGAAGGGCGGCGCGCACAACGCGGCGGTCTTTGCCGTACGCATACTCTCGCTTCTCGACCCCGCCCTCGCCCAGAGGTATCGTTCCTTCATCGAAAATATGGCC
>JARLHP010000103.1 GCA_031292195.1 Syntrophobacteraceae bacterium | reverse complement strand
GGGCTTTTCCGGGTCAAGGCGCAAAAGCGGCTCGAAGGGCGGCAGGAACTTCTTTATTTCCTCCGCGTCGGGCATAAATATGGGCTCGATCACGTGGCTCATGATGAAGCCGTCCAGGTTCACCTGAACCGGCAGCGACACCCTCCGGTCTTCGGCGATCCGGAAGGCCATGAAGGTCAAATCCACAGCCTCCTGGCCACATTCCGAAATCAGCTGAATCCAGCCCGCATCCCTGGCGTACATGAGATCCGCGTGGTCGTTCCATATGCTGATCGGGGCGCTGATCGCCCGGTTTGCCACGGCCATTACGATGGGGAGTCGAAGCGTTGAAGCGATGTAGCAAATTTCCGACATCAGGGCGTAGCCCTGGGAACTCGTGGAAGTAAACGTGCGCGCCCCGGCGGCCGAAGAGCCCACGCAGGCGCTCATCGCGCTGTGTTCGGACTCGACGGGAATGAACTCGGAGTCCAGGTGCCCCTCGGCCACAAGCTCCGCGAGGTGCTCCACGATATGCGTCTGGGGAGTGATCGGGTAAGCCGCGATAACGTCCACATCGCACAGTCCTACCGCTTCGGCAACCGCCAGCGAGACCTCGATACCAATTCGTTTGGACATTTCAGTCGACCTCCTCAATCATCATGATCGCCCCGACCGGGCATTCCTTGGCGCAGATGCCACATCCCTTGCACCAGTAATAGTTCTGAGCGTAATAGCCTTCCTCATCCTTCGAATACACCATGTCCGGGCACATGATGTAGCACTGCCCGCACTTGATGCACCGGTCGTGGTCGGTTTCGGGACGCGAGGAGCGCCAGTCGCCGGTTTTAAGCTCGGCGGCGCTTCCCGGCTCGGTAACGGCCGTCCCCGGGTTGAGTTCTCTCCAACTTTTGATTCCAGTTTCTTTGGCCACGGCTATACCTCCACCAGCAGCGTCTCTTCGAACGCCCGCGAACATGCCTTCAGATTTTTCTCGGCTATGGGTCCAAAACGGTGCTTGATCGGGCCTTGCAAAAAGTCCATTTTGATGAGCCCCGTGGCTTTTATCAAAGCGCCCAGCATGGTGGTGTTGGCAATGGGTACGCGCATGGTCTCCACCGCTATCTTCGTGCCGTCCACGGTGGCCATCCTGGCCTTTATTCCGAATTCCCGGCGAATCTCGTCCGCGCTCTTGGGCGTATTGAGGATCACTATCCCCCCATCTTTCAGGCCGGTCTCCACATTGACGATCTTAAGCAAGGTGGGGTCAAGGACGATGACTATGTCCGGTTCATACACCTTTTCCCTTGTCACGATCGGCACATCGCTCACCCGCACGAAAGCCATGACGGGCGCCCCGCGCCGTTCCGGACCGAAACTGGGGAATGCCTGACCGTATTTGCCTTCTTCGATGGCCGCCAGCGCGGTAAGCTCGGCTGAAGTAACAGCACCCTGGCCGCCACGCCCATGAAATCGAATCTCAACCATAAGTGAACCTCTTTTCCTTTCCTCTTAGCCATGATTCGGAAGATTCCCGGTGGGATGGTGTTGGGCTGCGCTTTGCTTAGCCCAACCTACCGGGTTCGCCCAACCTACACGGGGTTCGCCCAACTCATCTCAGCCATGATTGGGCCGGGCAAAGCCCGGCCCTCCCTTAAGCATCCGTGGAATCGAATCAGCCGATCACTGCCAGGACGTCACCCTTCTGAACACTGTCTCCGCCCTTGCACCTGATCTCTGTGACGCAGCCCGAGATATCGCAGGCAATGGAATTTTCCATCTTCATGGCTTCCAGCACCATGATCACATCCCCCTTGTTTACCGTCGCCCCCACTTCCACCTCGTAGCGAATGATCATGCCGGGCATGGGAGCAACAACGGCGGCGCCGCCGGTAACCGGCGCCGCGGCGGGCGCAGGGGCTGCGGCGGCTTTGGGCGCCGCAGCTCTCACCGGCCGGGGCGTGGCGACAGGCGCGGGCTGGGCCACCACGGCCGTACCGGCCAATATCGAAATCCCGTCTGTAGGATCCACGTCCACCTGGAAATAGTCCCCGTCGACGAAGACATTGAAAGTCCGGGAGGCGGGGCCTTTGGCGGGCAGCTCCTTCTTGGGTTTTTCGATCAGCTGGCCGCTCTTTGCCTTCTTGACCAGTTCGTCTTCGGCTTTGACCTGTTCGATGGTCTTGGGCTTCACTTCGGCCGGCATCTCTTCCACGCCGTGTTTCCACTGCAGGAAGCGCTTACCGGTGGTCGGATAAATGGCGTAGGTAATCGCGTCGTCCAGGTCTTTGGCCAGCTCGCCGATTTCCTTTTTGGCTTTCTCCAGTTCCGGTTCGAGCACATCGGCCGGCCTGCTGGTGATGGGCGTTTCTCCCCGGGGGTAGTCCTTCAGGGCTTTTTTCCGGACTGCCGCATCGATGGGAATGGCGGTCTTTCCATACAGCCCGTAGCACAGGTCCTTCACCTGGGCGGTACACATCTTGTACCGCTCTTCGTCGGTGTCGAAAAGAACGTTGTTGACGGTTTGAATACCCACGATCTGGCTGGTGGGGGTCACCAGGGGAACCTGGCCCAGTTCGCGGCGAACGATGGGAAGCTGCCTGAAGACTTCGTCCAGCTTGTCCAGGGCATCCATGTCCCGCAACTGGTTTACCAGGTTCGAGAGCATGCCGCCGGGGGTTTGATGAAGCAGAACGTTAATGTCTATGATCGACATTCTTTGATCGAGCAGGTGCTTGTACTTGGGGGAAATGGCTTCCATGTGCTCGCTGCACTTGGCAAGCAGTTTGAGATCCAGCCCGGTGTCGCGGTTGGTTCCCTGCAAAGTCACGACCAGGGGCTCCACGGCCGGGTGCGACGTCCTGTAGGCCCAGGGAGTGAGGCACGTGTCGACGATGTCCACGTCGGCCTCGATAGCCTTCAGCAAAGACATGTCCGCCATGCCGGAAGTAAAATGGCTGTGCAGATGAATGGGGATCTTGGTGATCTCTTTGAGGGCCTTTACCAGCGTATAGGCGTCATAGGGGGCGATCAAACCCGCCATGTCCTTTACGCAGATCGTATCGGCGCCCATGCTTTCCAGTTCCCTGGCCTTCTTCAGGTAATATTCCAAGTTGTAGACCGGGCCGCCCATGCGGGACTCGGTAAGAGAAAAGCAAATCGTTCCCTGAAAATGCTTCTTGTTCTTCTTGACTACCTTGACGGCGGTTTCGAAGTTTCGGTAGTCGTTCAGGGCATCGAAGATGCGGAAGATGTCCATTCCGTTTTCGCATGACCTCTCGACGAAAGCCTCGACCAGATCGTCGGCGTAGTTGCGGTAGCCTACCAGGTTTTGCCCTCTGAGCAGCATGGAGAAGGGGGTCTTCT
This sequence comes from Syntrophobacteraceae bacterium, assembly GCA_031292195.1. Lineage (GTDB taxonomy): Bacteria > Desulfobacterota > Syntrophobacteria > Syntrophobacterales > Syntrophobacteraceae > SbD1. Next base: position 4,137 of record JARLHP010000103.1, on the reverse strand, counting down.
TGATGTACTTCTTGAGGGTCCTGATGCGCTCCCAGGGGTCCTCGCCCAAAAACCGGTGCATGGTGTCGAAGGTCGCCCCGCCCCAGACTTCCATGGAGTAAAAGCCGACATTGTCCATCATCTCGGCGATGGGGATGAAGTCTTCGGTCCTTCCACGCGTTGCGAAAAGCGACTGATGACCGTCCCGAAAGGTTAAATCCTGGATCTTTAGACGGTTGGTTACCTCAATCTTCTCATCGCCCACCCGGGAGACCAGCGTTCCGTGTTTTTCCTGCGTCATGCCACGTTTCCTTTTAAGCTTTCATACGATTCAGCGTTCAAGCGGTGACTTACGGCTCCCCCCCACCCCCCTTTTCAAGGGGGGTGGGGGGGATTCCGGATTTGTCTTGAACGCAAACCGGTATCAGTGAGAGAGGACCATGTCTTTTACGCCTGCCTGCTCTTCCAGCAATTCATTCAGGGTCAGATCCATCTTTTCGCGGGAGAAAGAATCGATTTCCAGGCCCGTGACTCTTTCGTACTTACCGGGGGTACAGGTCACCGGAACGCCGTACATGATTCCTTCGGGGATCCCGTAGGAACCGTCGGAAGGAAGACCCATGGTCACCCATTTGCCGTCGGTGCCAAGCGCCCAGTCGCGCATGTGCATAATGGCGGCGTTGGCGGCAGAAGCTGCCGAGGAAAGGCCTCTGGCCTGGATGATTACCGCGCCGCGCTTACCTACCGTGGAGATGTATTCATCCCGGTACCAGTTCTGGTCAACCAGATCCTTTGCAGGCTTCCCATCAACGGTGGCGAAGCGGATGTCAGGGTACATGGTGGGAGAGTGGTTTCCCCATACCGTGATCTTTTCCACCGATTCGACCGGCTTTCCGACCTTATTGGCCAGCATGGACCGGGCGCGGTTGTAATCGAGGCGCAGCATGCAGGTGAAATTGGCGGAGGGCAGAGTGGGGGCCGATTTCATGGCGATCCAGCCGTTGGTGTTGGCCGGGTTTCCCACTACCAGCACCCGGATGTCGCGTGAGGCGACTTCATTCATCGCCTTGCCCTGCTCGATGAAAATCTTGGCGTTTTCAAGCAGCAGGTCTTTTCGTTCCATGCCGGGGCCCCGAGGTCTGGCGCCAACCAGAAGAGCGTAGTCGGTGTCCTTGAAGGCCACCTTGGGGTCTCCGGTTCCCACTATCCCGGCAAGCAGCGGAAAGGCGCAGTCGTCGAGTTCCATCATGACGCCCTTGAGAGCCTGCTGGACCTTTTCTATCGGCAATTCCAGCAGTTGCAGAATAACCGGCTGGTCCTTTCCAAGCATCTCCCCACTGGCAATGCGGAATATGAGGGCGTAGCCTATCTGGCCGGCAGCCCCTGTGACCGTTACGCGAACAGGACGTTTGGACATTTTCTCGCTCCTTGTTGAGTATTGGTTTTTAATAAATTCCATCCGGCATCAATCGCCGCAAATAGCAGGCATGGCGAAATGGCGCCCCCGGCGGCGCCGTCTTAACAACACGTTTGTTTGGTCCTGCCAATATAGAGGATGTATATAAAAGATATAATAGGAGAGTTACTGATTTTTCTGTAAGACCTTCCTATAATCCTTTGTAATCATTTTACCTACACGGGCAGTTTGCACTCCATCCGGGCGCCCTTGCCGGGCCGGGATCGAATCTCCAGGGCGCCCCCCGCCAGAGTGGCCCGCTCTCTCATTCCAGCTATCCCCAACGCTTCAGACCCGTCGATCTTGTCCACTTCGAACCCCACCCCGTTATCGACTACCGTCAGGAGGAGGAGCTTACCCTGGCCCTTGAGGGTTACGTCCACACGAGTGGCCGAAGCATGCCTGGCCACGTTGGTCAGCGCTTCCTGGACGATCCGGTAGGCGGCCGTGGCCACGATATTGTCCACCTTTCGAACGTTCAGGTGCCTGAAGACACAAACTATTTCGGTGCGCTTTTCAAAATCGGCCGCAAACCATTCCAGCGCGGCGATCAACCCCAGGTCGTCGAGCACTCCCGGTCGAAGCCGCAAGGCGATATTGCGCACATCGTCTATGGTTTTATCCACCAGCCGGCACATGGCCCGGGCACGTTCGCAGGCCGTTGCGTCCCTCTCTTCCAGTCTTTTCTGCAGCCACGCCGAATCCATGCGCAGAGCGGTAAGCACCTGCCCCAACTCATCGTGCAACTCGCGCGCGATGGCCGTTCGCTCTTTTTCCTGGCTGTTCATGATGCTGGCCGACAAAAGCCTCAGCTTATCCTGCACCTTCTTCAACTCGGTAATATCGGTGGATATCCCGCACACGCTGGTTGGTTCCCCCAGTTCGTCATAGAGCGGAAATTTCACCGACAGGTACGTGTGCGGACCGTCATTGCGGGGGACGGCCTCCTCCACCTGGCAGGGACGACGTTTGGAGAGCGTCTCGATGTCGGAGGCGCGCAGACGATCGGCAATTTCGACCGGAAACAGGTCATGATCGGTTTTACCGCAAACATAACCGCCGTCGATCCTGTAGAGTTCCTCAAAACGGGAATTGACCAGCGAATAGCGCCCGTCCTTATCCTTGATGTACACCACCGAAGGGGTATATTCCAGTATGCCGGTGATTTCCCGGGTCCGTTCCTTTACCTGGCGTTCCAGGTTTTTGGAGTAGCGGCTGAGTTCGTCTCTTGCCGCCTTTAACGCCAGCTCGCTTCTCTTGCGCTCGGATAAATCTCTTGCCACGCAGACACTGCCGATGGTTTTGCCCACCTCGTCTTTTAGCAGGCTGAGCGATATATCCATGGGCACCACACTGCCGTCCCTTTTTTTCATCAATATTTCAAACTCGCGCACCAGCTCGTTTCTTCGAAGCCGCCGAAGCATGCTGTCGAGTTCGAGCGGGTCCTCGTAGAGATCGAAAGCAACCTTGCCGGCCAATTCATCCAGTTCGTAGCCATAGATTTCAGCCGAGCGCCTGTTCCACAGAATGAATTTGCCGTGTCGATTCACTATGCCTATGGCGTCGGCGGAATTTTCAATGACATTTTCGAGGTATTCCTTGGTGCGCTTAAGCTCTATTTCCGCCCGCTTCCTGTCCTCTATCTCGCGCGTCAGCCGCTCGTTGGCCCTTATCAGTTCCGCTCCGTGCCCGGCCGGGTCGCCCAGTGATTGCCGCGTTTCATATTCGTCAACACGAACTCGAAGTTCCGCCAGTTCTTCCAGGAGCTGCCGTTTTGTCTTGTTTTCGTCTTTCACCTTTTACAGCTTCCTGTTGATCAAAGATCGATAAGCTTGTTGCGGATGGCAAAACGAGTTAATTCTGTGATATTTCGAATGCTTAGCTTCTGCATGAGTCGGAATCGATAGGTATTCACCGTTTTGGCGCTGATCGAATAGGATTCGGCAATTTCTCGAACCGACTGCCCCATGGCCAGCAGTCTCAAGACCTGGACCTCCCTGTTGGAAAGAGTGTCCAGTTGCGATTTTTCGCGGTTGCCCCTGGCCAGTCGGAAGGCGACGGATTCGGCCGCGGATTCGCTGAGGTAAAACCCGCCGGCGTACAATTTTCTGATGGCGCTCACCAGTTGCTCGGGCGCCGAACGTTTTGACATGTACCCCTTGGCGCCCAGACCTATGGCTCGAACCACATACTGTTCCTCTTCATGCATGCTCAAAACCAGGACAGGCACCTGCGGATGTTGAGAATGAAGCTGGGATATGACCTCGAACCCGTCGAGCAGGGGCATGGAAATATCGACCACCACCACATCGGGACATTCATCCTTGACCTTGCCCAGCACTTGCCTGCCATCCGAGGCCTCCGCAATGACGGCGATTTCCCCGCTTTCTTCCACGATCCGGCGCAGCCCGGCCCTCACGATGTCATGATCGTCGGCCAGGAGAACTTTTATCACGGCATATCCTTTGGAGTTGTTGTTGGGCTGCGCTTGTTGTTGGGCTGCGCTTTGCTTAGCCCAACCTACAGGGTTCGCCCAACCTACTCGGTTAGCCCAACCTGCGGGGCTTGGCCCGGCGGGGCTCACATCATTTGGGCTTTACGGCCCCGATGACACAGTCCATACGTTCTCCCGAGCGAAGCAGTTTTATGTCCTTAAAACCCGCCTCGCTCAGTCCCTGTTCGACTTCCTCGAAGGTATAGGT